>CALVKN010000005.1 GCA_944332715.1 uncultured Bacilli bacterium | reverse complement strand
GCAATTATTAGAGCTTGTTTAGTTATTGCAGATGATGAAACTAGATCTGCAGTGGAAGATATTTTAAAAGAAATGTGCCAAAATTTAAACAGTAAAACAAATAAATATCAAATAATTACTGATATTTTAAATAATATACCAGAAAAAAGAGAAATTGATCTTTCTTTAGTTCGTATTGTTAATATACGTCCTCCCCAAGATTAATATGAATATAAAACAATATCAAAAATTGTTTTCTTATAAAGATATGTCTAAAATTTTTGATAAATATGTGAAAAAAAGCAATATTTGCTTTTTTTTCTTGGAATAGAGTGATATAATTTTGTTTAAGGAGGTAGAGAATGAAAAATGTATTTAAAAAGCATGGAGTATTAAAACTAATAGGTACTATACTAGATATTATTGGTATAATTTTATTAGTAGTTGCTGTACCAGTTACGAATACTACAGTTGAATCAGTATTACGCCTTATTGGTGTTATCCTATTAATAGTTGGTACATATGGTATTTTCTTTAATACTATTAAAGAAAAACTAACTAAACTAGGCTTTACTGGATCAATGATTATAGTAATAAGTTTAATTTTACTTGCTATATCAGTATTCTTAGATGAAGCAACAAATACCGATCTAGTAAATGCTGATATGGCTTTAAAAGTATCAAGCATTGCATGTTTCATACTTGGTGGCTTCTTTATAAGTCTAACAAGCAAAGAACACAGTTTGATGAAGACACTATTTGTAATAATTGCAGCATTAGTACTATATTCTTGGTTTATACCTTATGGTTACTTTAATGGTGGCGATTTCTACGAATATGGCCTTTTACCAATTGGTATAGTCGATATTAGCCAAGCAATATATAATGCTTTTACTTATAGTGCTGATAAAGTTGTATTTTTAATAGTTTTAGCAGGCTTTTATGGTGTTTTATCTAAAATTAGTGGTTATCAAAAACTAGTTAGCAGTCTTGCTGACAAATGTTCTAAACACCCAATTTTAACATCAGTTATAATGTCTGGAGTTCTATTTGTATTTACATCTTTATTAACTCAAACATTAATAGTTTTAATATTCGTACCATTATGTATTTCAATTTTACTTAATATGAAAGTTGATAAGTTAACAGCTTTTGCAATTACATTTGGTTCAGTTCTAGTTGGTGTTTTAGGAGCAACTTATGGTACTGAAGGTATAATGATGTTCAACAATTATATGAGTATGTACGGTGGCAGTGTAAGTATTGAAACTGGTCTTACATATCGCTTTATAATTGCTGCGGTGGCTTTAGTATTATATAACTTCTTCATTTGCATGCGTCTTAAAAAGGTTTTATCTGAAACTAAGAAAAATGCGAAAAATGCCGATATAGAAGATGATCCATTTAAAATTGAAGTACCAAAGAAAAAATGCAGCATCGTTCCTGTAGTTGTAGTACTATTTATTCTTGCAGTGTTAGCAATTTTAACTCACACTGATTGGAATGCAAACTTTGGTTTAGAAATATTTAATGATTTCCACACTTGGTTAACAGAACTTGCTCCAGTAGAAGATTTTACAATAATGTATTATCTTCTAGGACTTAATAGTGCACAAGCATTCGGAGAATATACTTATGTATTTGTTTTAATTAGTACATTAATTATTGCTGCTGGCTTAATAGCATATCTATATCAAATGAAATTCAATGAATTTATAGATGCTTTCTATAATGGTACTAAAAAGATGTTTAAACCAATCCTTTGTGGTGTTGCCGTTTATTTAACATTTGCTTTATGTTATAATTCACCATTTATAGCAACAATTGCTAATTGGATGCTTAATTTAGTTGAAGGATTTAATCCATATTTAACTTCATTGATGGCCTTTATAACAGCTGTGTTAAATAATGACTTAGGATATACTAGTTATACAATGAGTCCATTTATTGTCTATGTATATAATAGCAATATTGACTTAGTACATGTTATCTTTACATCTATAACTAGTGTAGTACAATTATTATTGCCAACAGGTTTCACAATGGTTATTGGCTTAAAATTAATGAAACTTGATTATAAAGCATGGTTCAAATACATTTGGCTATTTGCTGTAGGCATGATAGTTATACTACTAGTATTATTTACAGTAGTAACTTATATTTAGAGTTCAAATTGAACTCTTTTTTTGTTATACTATTTGTATGAAGAATATAGCATCAATAAAACAAAATATTACAAGACTTAATAAATATTGTGATGCCACTGGCACTAGTCTTTTTGAATGCTTATGTTTAAAAAAATTAACTATTTCCGATTTTTGCTATTTAATTGGTTTAGATGAATATTTACTTAATAGCATCTCTTTAAGTGAACTTGAAAACATTTTAAAAGATACTAGTACTAGAATCGTTTATAGCAGAGGTATGATGAGTTTAGATGAAGATGAAATAGAAATACATTCTCCCAATTTAAGAACTAGTATTTGCTTTTTAAATAAAAAGATAAAAATTATTTGGGATGAATTAGTAAGTAAAGATGGTTTTGATTATTATAAAAGTGAATTTATGGGTACTAGAATTGTAGATGATGGTTTAGAAACTATCCATTTTAGTAGTGATTTAACCATGGAACAAGCTAAGGCCAAAGAAAAAATTATTTCTCTAAAGTATCCTCTAGAACATGCAAGTATAAAAATAAAATACCAAAAAGAAAGTAAAAGTAAAGAATTATTAAGTGAAAAAACTTTTCAAATAACCATTAATCATGATCTTTTATATAGTGATTTACAAAATATATACCGTATTCTTTATAACTTTAATTTTCCTTTAGCAGTATCGATACTAAAACTTTATCCGGCATCATATAAAATAATGAGTGATGAAGTAGAAATGAATAATTTTCATAATAGATAAACATTATTAACATAGAATTAATTAAGGAGGATTCTATGTTTGATAAATACAGTTTGAAAGTTAGCAAGATTTTTAAGAGTGCTGAAGCTGAAATGTTTAATTTGCATCATCCTTATGTTGGCAGTGAGCATTTACTTTTAAGTATTTTAAAAAATGATGCTGATATGGCAAGTATTGCTAGCAAATATGATTTAACTTATGATAATTTCAAAAGTGAACTCATGTTAGTTGTAGGAAGTGCTACCAAAGCTAGTACCTACTGTTTATATACCCCTCTTTTAAAAAGAATAATTGCAAGTGCGAGTAGTGATGCTAAGGAGTGCTCTGAAGAACTTGAAGGTAAACATTTATTTAGGGCCATAATTGAAGAAGGCGAAGGCATTGCTATTAGACTTTTATATGGCATGAATATTAATTTAGATAAACTGTATGATGAAATAAGTGATACTAAAATTAAATCTAAACAGAAATTAGAATTATTAACCATTGGTAAATCTATGAGTGAATTAGTTGATGAAAATGATATTTTAGTAGGAAGAGAAAAAGAAATAAGTTTGATTATTGAAACATTGATTCGTAAAAACAAAAATAATCCTTTACTGGTTGGTGAAGCGGGAGTTGGTAAAACTGCTATAGTAGAAGAATTAGTAAGGCGTATTAAAAGAAAAGATGTACCACTATCTCTGCAAAATAAAAGAATAGTCTTGCTCGAAATGGGTTCCTTAGTTGCTGGAACCAAATATCGCGGAGAGTTTGAAGAAAAGTTAGGTAAAATAATAAAAGAATTAGAAGATAATCCTGATATCATTTTGTTTATTGATGAGATTCACACAATTGTTAATGCCGGAGGTGCTGAAGGAGCAATCAACGCTAGTGATATTCTAAAACCTTATCTTGCTCGGGGAAAAGTAAAAATCATCGGAGCAACAACATCCAATGAATATAATAAATTTATCAATAAAGATAAGGCCTTAATGCGTAGATTTGAACTTATTAAAGTACAAGCTCCAACCCTTGAAGAAACAAAAGAAATCTTAAATAAAATAAAACCAAGTTTTGAACATCACTATAATATAAAAATAACTAATAAAAATATTGAAGATATTGTAAATCTTACAAATAAGTATATAATTGATCGTAATAATCCAGATAAATCAATTGATACTCTTGATTCTGTATGTGCTATGAAAGCGGTAGAAAGTACCAATAATAATCTAATAAATAAATTACAAGAAAAAAAGCAAAATATAACTAAAGAAAAAGAAGAAATGGTAAAAAGTAATGATTTTAAAAAAGCTTTATATTACCATAATGAAGAAATAAAAATAAATAATAAAATAAAAAAGATATCCAAAGAAATGATTAAAATTACTGAAAATGATATCATTAACTTAATAAGTAGAAAAATTAATGTCCCAATAAATAAAAAAGAAGATTATAGAGGTTTAGAAAAATATTTGTTAAATAATTTAGTGGGGCAAGATGATGCTATAAAGAAAGTTGTAAAAGCCCTCATGAATAGAAATGATACCAAACCATTATCTTTACTTCTTACAGGGTCAACTGGAGTAGGTAAAACGGAAACTGTTAAACTTATAGCTAAGTTTTTGGGTATTAACATTCTTCGCCTTGATATGAGTGAATATAACACAGATATTGCTATAACTCGCCTTATAGGTTCATCTGCAGGCTATATCGGTTATGATGATGGCGCTATATTTGATAAAATAAAAATGGAGCCTTTTACTTGTATTTTAGTAGATGAATTAGAAAAATCTTCACCTAGTGTAATGAATTTATTTTTACAAATTCTAGATGAAGGTTTTATAACTAATGCTAAGGGTGAAAAAATAGATTTTAAAAATACCCTTATCTTTATGACTAGTAATGTAAAAGGACATAAAAAAATAGGATTCATGGAAAGTAATAGTAGTTTTAATGAATCATTTAGTAAGGAATTCATTGCCAGATTTACTGACATAATTGAATATAATGATATAACTGCAGAAATAATTGATAAGTACTTAGAAAAAAAGAAAATTAAAGATAAAAATATTATTAAAGATTTTGATTACAAGAAAAATGGTTTTAGAGGATTAGAAAATTATTTGATGAAAACTAAAATTTAGTGTAGATTAAAACAGATTTTTATTGAAAATATTTATAATGAGATTAAGTTATACAAAGATATAAAAGATATCTATAAAATAAATAATTTATCTGATGATGATAAAGTAATAGTAGAATATTTTAAAATATTAGAACATTTCAATTAGCATGTCCAAGTTGGCATGTTTTTTTTATTGCCTCATAATCATTTGAGAATATTAGGCATGTAAGACTTAGTGATAGAGAATAATAAAATTATTTTATAGTTGCTTTTCATTTTTCTATCTGTTATTATGTAATTAAAGAAGGAGTTATGATGGATAAAAGACAAAAAGTGTTTATAGTTATTATAGTAATAGTTTTGTTAGCAATTATAGGATTGTTCATCTATTTTATAGTAACTGACCCAGAAGTTGAAAAAGTACCAACAGTTGTTCAAACTACAACAACCGCCGATAATTAAATATCGGCATTTTAAATTTTAAGAAAAATAGGAAAATTTTAATGATGAAATTTTAAAAGTGTAATAAAATAGTTTTTCTTTATGATATAATTAAATAAACAAATTGTTAATAATCAATACGAATTTTTTAGAAATTAATAGTGGAAGGAAGATTATAAATGTCTAAATTGTTAAATCTAATAAAAAAAAACAAATAAAAAATTGCTAATAGTAGTGTTACATTAAATAATTTTAATTAGTAGTTTCTGCATTCATATAGCATAAAGTTATACGTATAAATTATTGGAAGGATTGATAAGTAATGAACTTGAGAGAAGAACTTGAAAAGAAAGATTTAAAATTAGAAAAAGAAGAAGAAAAAGAAAGAGAAATAAGAAGGTTACAAAATGTATTTCTTGAATATCTTAAAGGTAATAAGGTAGATAAAAAAGATGAGGAGTTAATATTAGATGAATTACAAAGATGTGTTGATCAACATGATTATAGTGATTCAATATTTAAATTATCATTAGTACGTTGTTTCTTACAATCTGATTATAAAAGATGGCTTTCTATTCAAATCAAGGCAGGACATATCACAGAACAAGAAAATATTTATGGCCAAAAAGTATTGGATGAACTTAAAGAGGTTAGGAGTTTTCCTAAAAGTATAAAATTATTATTTTATGAAATTTTAGATTATAAAAGAGAAATTGATTTTTTGCCAAACTTTAATAGTTATAATGAAATTTTATTAAAAAATAATTTGCCAGCGTTGGATGAAAATTACAGTATAAAAGATTTAGAAATGTCTATTATAAATTTAATAAACCAAAAAAAACCAAAGTTTTTTTATGAAAACCAAGACATTGGCGAAATCTTTGATAGTAAAAAATTTGCAAAAGGAATTGATTTTGATATTTTGTTTTATAAAAAAGATAAAGATTATTGTTTATTTAAAGATGGTTATCTTATTAATAGCTGGGAAAAGATTTTGTATGCTAGATATCTAATAAATACTAGTGATAATGGAATCGTATTTTCAAAAGAAGTTGGAGATATTAATGGGCATTATATTAAAGAAGGATATAATATAAAATTCTTAGAAATGAAAGGAAAAACATTTTATGATAATTATAAAATTTTATATGATGAAAATTCTGATATAGATACGTGCTTAAAAAAATTTAAAAAAGACAAAAAATATTTATGTGATATATCTCGAAAAAAATTAGAAAAGTTTACATGTTCATTAATAGAAAAAATATCTAATTTTAAGTCGGAAAATTATAAAGAAGCTCAGGATTTAATTGATGAGGAGTGTAAAAACAATTCTATAAAAGCATTTATATTAAAATTAAGACCTTACAGTATCATAATAATTGACGATGGATTTTTTGCATTAATACATGTATATTTAAAACCTGATAAAGTTTTTTATGGCTATTTTACTGATACTGATTATTTTTCTCTAGATATTGAAACTACAAAGGAATCAGTTGATTTGTCACCGTTAATGTATAATCCAAAAACTGGAGGAGATGCCAGCGTTGTGGGCAGAACTATTGTTGGACATCTTTTAGGAGGAACAGTAGGAGGTTTAATTGGAGCAATGTCAGCAGTTGAAAAAAATAACCGAATTGAAGCAACTAGACAACGACTTGCTCAAACCCCACTAATTCACAATTATACTAAAAAAGAGTTTATTTTGTTTATGTATTTAAAATGCACTTTAGGTTCAGAAGACCCTAAAAATGCTGTAAATGGAATTATGCTTACTACATATAATCAAGAAATTGTTGATAAATTATTGGCAACTTTAAGTATAGCCACAAGTGCTGAAACCCTTACTTTAACAAAATATATTAAAAAGTATTTTGAAGAAAAGGGCGACATAGAATATGATGAAAAATTAATTAATGATTTTGTTAAATCTGAAATAGAAAAAGATAGAAAAAAATTTATTGATAATTATTGGAAGACACATTCAAAAGAGAAAAAAGAGCTCGATGATAAATTAAATAAGTTAAAACAAGAAGAAACTGACTTAAAAAATGAGTTATCCAAGTTAGAAAAGGATAATAAAAAGACTATTGATAAGATAAAGGAAAAATATAATATTAATTATGAAGAAGAAAAAGAAATAAAAATTATAAATAAAGAAATTTCTCATTTAAAAGAGCAACTATCAACACTTGGTTTATTTGCTTTTTCCAAAAAGAGTGAAATAAAGAACAATATTTCTTCTCTTGAGGATAAATTAGAAGAATTAAATAAAAAGTTAAGTATTAAAAGAAATAATTCAGATAAAGAAATGAAAAAGGAAATTAAATTATTAGATAAAGATAAAAATGAAATTGAAGAACTATTAAATAATAATTTATTAGAACAAGACAAAATAAATTCTAAACTAAATCTTGAAGATTAAGCCAATTTGTCATAATATGAATATTTGAAGTTATAGTTAAATTATCTGGACTATGATAACTATTCTTGTTATAGTAACAATATTTTTAGTAATAATTATTTTTTAAAAATCATTTTAGTCGCCGATTAAATATCGGCATTTTTTTTATTATAGAACATATACTTGTTGTGGGAGGACAAGCATATGGGACTTAGTGATAGTGAAGTAATTGCATCGAGAAACAAAAATGGTACAAATGAAATAACCAAAGTAAAAAAGAATACATTTATAAAATTATTACTTGAATCTCTCGGAGACCCAATAATAAAAATACTTCTTATGGCACTAGCAATTAAAGTAATAGTTTTATTTCGTAATTTTGACTGGTATGAAACAATTGGTATTCTTATTGCTATTTTACTAGCCTCATTTATATCAACTATTTCGGAATATGGTTCTGAACAAGCATTCAATCGTTTGCAAGAAGAATCGAGCAAAACTAAAGCTAAAGTGAAAAGAAATGGCGTTATTGTTGAAATACCTATTAGTGAGATAGTAGTAGGGGATATCGTCATTCTTAGTAGTGGAGACAAAGTTCCTGCCGATGGCTATTTAATTAAGGGTAACCTAAGTCTTGATGAATCAGCTCTAAATGGTGAGGCTAAAGAGGCCAAGAAAGAAAGCTGTTATACTGGTAATATTCAAGATAAAAATAAAGTCTATCGTGGATCCGTAGTTTATAGTGGGGAAGCTCTAGCTAAGATAACTTTAGTTGGGGACAACACAATATTAGGTAAAATTTCTAAAGAACTTCAAGAAGAAATACCCGAAAGTCCCCTTAGAATTAAACTTCGTGGACTTGCTAAGACAATTAGTAAAATTGGTTATGTTGGAGCAATACTAGCATCATTATCTTATCTTTTTGCAAGTATTGTTGTAGAAAATAATTTTGATATTTCCCTAATAAAAGCCACTATTACTGATTTTCCTGTAATGTTTGATCATCTCCTTTATGCTTTAACTCTTTCTGTAACAATTATAGTTGTGGCAGTTCCGGAAGGCCTTCCGATGATGATTACCCTTGTATTATCAAGTAATATGAAGCGTATGCTTAAAGATAATGTTTTAGTAAGAAAACTAGTGGGAATTGAAACTGCGGGTAGTTTAAATGTTTTGCTTACTGATAAAACTGGAACACTTACCAAGGGAGTACTAAAAGTAACAGAATTTATATCTGGTGATGGCAAAAGTTTTAAAGATATTATAAGTATTAAAAAATATCCAATTTATCAAACTGTGTATACATCATTTTTTCATAATAATTCTAGTATTTTTAGTGAGGATTCAATCATCGGTGGAAATTCTACAGATCGGGCATTATTAGATTTTATAAAAAAGGATAACACGATTAAAGTAAATATAGTAAAAAAAGAACCTTTTGATAGTACTAAAAAGTATAGTAGTATCACAACATCTGATGGAACAATTTTTATTAAAGGGGCAAGTGAAGTGATCTTGCCTAAATGTAAGGAAATTTTATGTAGTAATGGTAAAGTAATACCACTAAGTAGTAAAAGTATAATAGAAAAAAGAATTGATACATTTACTAAAAAGGCTGGTCGTGTTTTAACATTTGCGTATGGAAAAGATATTAATAATTTAATATTTATTGGGTTTGTCAATATCAAAGATGAACTACGTAAAGAAGCAATAGAGGGAATACGCATCATTAAAGAAGCTGGAGTCCAGACTATCATGATTACGGGGGATGCGAAAGACACAGCAGAGTCGATTGCTAAAGAGGTTGGTCTTATTACATATAATAAAAACTTAGTTTTGACTAGTTCTGATCTAGCGAAAATGAGTGATGCTGAAATTGCTAAAGTTCTTGATAAAATTGCTGTTATTGCCCGTGCTTTGCCTCAGGATAAAAGTCGTTTGGTAAATATTATAGAATCGATGAACTTAGTTGTAGGAATGACTGGTGATGGTGTAAATGATGCCCCTGCCTTAAAAAAAGCCAATGTTGGATTTGCTATGGGAAGTGGTACTGAGGTTGCTAAAGAAGCTGCTGATATAGTAATTCTTGATAATAATATCTTATCAATCAGTAAAGCAATTTTGTATGGTAGGACAATATTTAAAAGTATTCGCAAATTTATAATTTATCAACTGACAGTTAATACTTGTGCTCTTATTTTGTCTATAGTTGGTTCACTCATTGGTATTGCTACACCAATTACTATTGTCCAAATGCTTTGGTTAAATATGATTATGGATACATTCTCAGGTATAGCATTCTCTTTTGAACCACCACTTCCAGAATATATGAAAGAGCCTCCTAAAAGTACAAATACTAAAATTATGAATAAATATATGTATAGTGAGATTATCTGGACGGGAATGTATTGTGCATTAGTTTGTATTTTGTTTTTAAAGTTACCAATAATAAAAACATTGGTTAGAGTAGATGCAAATAATCACTATTTAATGACTGCCTACTTTGCTATGTTTATATTTATGGGAATATTTAATGCTTTTAATGCCAGAACATCACGGATTAATGTATTTGCTAATTTAAGCAAAAATAAAGTGTTTGTTGGTATATTTACCTTTATATTTGTCGCTCAAATGTACATTATTTATAATGGGGGAGATATATTTAGAACTTATGGATTAAAGGCAAACGAGTTAATTTTGGTATTGTGTCTAGCCTTAACTGTTTTTCCTGTAGATTGGTTAAGAAAATATATACTTAAGAAAAAACATATCACTTTAGGAGTATAAATTAAGTGATATGTCTTTTTTTCGACAAATTTTTTAAATAAAGTATGCTAATATATTCAACCAGGAGGTGATTATATGGATAAATCTATGGTTAATTTATATGTAAAATTTAAAAAAATCAGAAATATGGGATATATCAAAGGAATTAATAACAGTCAGAATTCTTCAGGTTTAACATTTGAGGCATTGCTCGGTAAAGAAAAAGATGAATTTTTTCTTCCAGATTATAATGGCATAGAAATTAAGACTAAAAAGGGATATAGCAAATCAAAAATAACTTTGTTTACAGCAAATCCTGATAGTATGTATTTGTATGCCTTAAAAAATTTAATAACCAATTATGGAGTTGAGGGTAAACGTTTTTTAACGGAATTTTCTAGTTTGGAAAAACATCGTTATAATGGCTATTATTTTAAAATTAAAGTCAACCGGGAAAAAGAAGCGGTTGTTTTACTTATTTATGATAAACAGGGAGTACTGATCTCAAATGATATTTATTGGACATTTGATTTGTTAAAAGAAAGATTAACTTTAAAATTGTCAAAACTTGCTTTAGTTAAATGCTGCACTAAAAAAATAGATGGCATCGAGCATTATTGGTATTATCGTATATACTTTTATAAAGATGTAGATTCTGAAAAGTTCTTACAAGCGATAGATAAGGGGATAATTACAATAAGATTTAGTGTAGGAACATATTTAACTGGGCCGAGGGCAGGAGAAATTCATAATCATGGTATAGGATTTTTAATTTCTGAAGAAAATTTAAAAGACATTTATACTCCAGTTTTTAGTGAAAGTAATGTTAAATGTAATAACTAATGAAATAAAAATCATTTTTAATTCATTAGTTTTTTTGTTTGTTGTTTCCAAGGGGACCAAAGGGGTATAAAAAAAACACCATGTAGGTGTAATATACTAAAAAATGGTCGAGAAGACAGGATTTGAACCTGCAACCCCTTGGTCCCAAACCAAGTGCACTACCAAGTTGTGCTACTTCTCGTTTTGTAAAATATAAATGGTACGCCCAAAGGGATTCGAACCCCCAACCTCTAGATCCGTAGTCTAGCGCTCTATCCAGTTGAGCTATGGGCGCAGAATTTCCCAATGCATTATCATTATATTACAAAAGTTAGGAAAATGCAACTGTTTTTATGAAAAACTGGATAGAGTAAGTAGCACTACGGTCGTGCACTTGATTTGGAAAACAACAAACTTGGTTCAACCAAAAATCAGAGAAGTGTCAAATTTAGTAAATTGGTTGTAAATTCGTTGACTATAACCGATTTGACAAATTATAATTAAATTAGGCTAGAAATCTAGCAACCTATATTGGATTTTAAGGAGGGAGAAGAGAAATGTTAAAAACCAAAGTTGGTTACAGTGAAAATGCAAATGCATTTGATTCTGGTGTTGAAACAGCAACTATGGCGAATGTTGTGGAAAATCCTCAAGTTGGATTATTCTTTACTAGTTGTGTTCAAGACCAAAGTGAACTTATGAAAGGTGCTAAAAGCGTACTTGGTGATATACCTATTATTGGTTGTACTTCATCTGCTGCGCTTTGTACTCAAGATGGATATCTAAATAAAGAAACTGGATATTCCGGAATGATGCTTTTTGGTGGTGATGTTGAAGTTGTTACTGCTGGAAGTAAGAAAACAGATGAAACTCCAAGAGAAATTGGAGCTCGTATTGCTAAAGAAGCAATAGAAAAACGCAAGGGAGAAGATAAAGAACCAGATTTCTTCTTTATGTGTGCAAGTCCTGCTAACGAAGAAGAATATCTAAAAGGTATTCAAGATGTTATTGGAAATATTCCAGTATTTGGAGGTTCTGCTGCTGATAATACAGTTGAAGGTAAATGGAGTATCTTAAATGATGGTGAAACTTTTGCTGATGGTTGTGTTATAGCAATATTCTATACTGATGGCAAGATGGCTAATATTTATACTGGTGCATATCATGAAACAGATAACGCTGGTATCATTACTAAAATTGAAGGAAGTAGAACATTAGTTGAAATTGACCATGAACCAGCACTAAAAAAATATGCTGAATGGACAAATCAAAATGTGGAAGATTTAATGGGTGGAAACCTACTTACTGCAACAATTTGTGCACCACTTGGTGTTAAAGATCCAATTGGTAAAGTTGTAGCTGTTCGTCATCCAATGGCTGGAAATCCTGACTATTCAATGAATATCGGAGCAGACTTAGCTGTTAATACTGCTGTTATACAGTTAACAAATACTCCAGAAGGAATATTGAAAGCAAATGAAGAAACTATAGAAAAATTAAATAATTTAATGGGTGAAGATGTAGAATCTTATTTCTTAGTTCATTGCGGAGGACGTCGTTTAGGTTTAGCACTTGCTAATATTGAAGATAAAATTTATCCAGAAGTTAAGAAGGCTATACCTAATAAAGAATTCTTGATGGTATTTACATTTGGTGAATATGGACAAGGTGATCACTCATCTAATACAGTTGGTGGATTATCACTTTCATATACTGGATTTGGAAAGTAGAATATAAAGAATAAAAAGGAGAGAAAATGAAAAGTTTAATAGGAAGTAGTTGGAGAGATTCAAGCGATGGTAAAGTAATAAACGTTATGAATCCAGCCACTAATGAACTTGTAGATACTGTTCCAAGTTTAACAAAAGAAGATGTTGAAGAAGCAATTAAGTATGCTCACGAACACAAATCAGAATGGGAAAACTTATCAGTAGTTGCTAGATGTGAAATACTAACAAAGTTCGCCGCATTAGTGGAAAAGAACAAAGATGAACTTGCTAAATTATTATCAGATGAAACTGGAAAACCAATTAAGGAAGCATATAATGAAATTGCCAATATCCAAATTGGAGTTCCAGCTTATGTGGAAAAAGTTAAGCATGAATACGGGAATATTATCTATAGAGGAACAGAAAAGGGTCAAGAAAATACAATTCAATATACAATTCAACAACCTCTTGGAGTAGTAGTTGCGATTATTCCATTTAATTTCCCAAGTGATATTTTTATCAATAAAGTGCCACCTGCATTATTAATGGGAAATGCAGTTATTCTTAAACCAGCAAGTGCTAATCCACTTACTTTAACCAGATATGTGGAATTACTTGTTGAAGCAGGTGTTCCAGCAGGAATAATTTCTGTAGTACATGGTTCTGGTTCAGTAGTTGGAACAACTCTTACAAGTAGTAAAATGGTAGATATGGTAAGTCTTACCGGTTCAACTGCTGCAGGAATCGATGCTGCTAAAAATTGTGCGGAACATTGTGCTCATAGTTCTTTAGAACTTGGAGGAAATGATGCCTTTATTCTATGTGCTGATGGTGATATCGATTTAGCAGTTGAAGAAACTGTTTGGGGAAGACTTTATAATACTGGTCAAGTATGTTGTGCTAGTAAGAGATTCTTGGTAGAAAACTCTGTTAAAGATGAATTTATCAATAAAATGGTCGCTAAAATTAAGACGCTAAAAGTTGGTATGCCAAGTGAAATGGATACTGATATTGGCTGCTTAATTAGTGAAGAAGCTGCTATCGAAGTAGAAAAACAAGTAAATAAGACGATTGAACAAGGAGCTAAACTTGTCTGTGGTGGTAGAAGAAAAGGGGCTTTCTATGAACCAGCAATTTTAGATAATGTAACTCGTGACATGGATGTTGCTAAAGATATGGAAATATTCGGTCCAGTTATTCCTGTAATTGGTTTTGATACAATCGAAGAAGCAGTGGAAATTGCTAACCAATCAATCTATGGTTTATCTGGTTCAATCATTACAAGAGATTTCAATAAAGCCATCAAGGTAAGTGAACAAATGGAATGTGGAGGATTTGTAATTAATGGTGCAAGTTTCTTCAGATCATTTGAACAACCTTTCGGTGGCTGGAAATATTCTGGAATCGGTAATGAAGGAATCATGACAACTCTAAAAGAAATGTCTAGAACAAAAACTGTTATTTTAAAAAATGTTACAAAATAATTTAAAGAGCAAGAGTGTTCTTGCTCTTTAATAAATTAAGGAGGGATTTTATGTTTGATTATAAAGGAAGAGTAGTTGTTATGACTGGAGCATCATCCGGTCTAGGTATGCAAATGGCTCGAGGGTTTGCTAATCAAGGAGCAACACTCGTTTTAATGGCAAGAAGAATTGAAAGGTTAGTTGACTTTGCTAAAGAATTAGAAGGTATGGGTGTTGAAGCTCTACCAGTTAAATGTGATGTTACAAATGTTGCAGAAGTAAATAATGCTGCTAAAGTTGTTGAAGAAAAATTTGGTAAAGTTGATGTTTTAGTAAATTGTGCAGGAAGTGCTAAGAACAATGGTGTACTTAATATGACTGATGAAGAATGGCAATTTACAATTGATACCGATATGAACAGTGTATTTTATGTAACAAGAGCGTTTGCTAACATCATGAAGAAAAATAATTATGGTAGAATTATCAATATTGCATCAATGTATGGTATGGTTGGAAATATGGCCATGGATACAGTTGCATATCACACAAGTAAAGGTGGAGTTATAAACTTTACTAGAGCAGTAGCAGCAGAACTTGCTAAATATGGTATTACATGTAATGCAATATGTCCAGGTTACTTTGATACAGAACTTACTCATGAAACACTTATAACTGATTCATTTACACAATATATGAAATCTACTGTACCAGTTGGAAGATATGGACGTGTTGGTGAACTAAATGCTGGCGCAATTTTCTTAGGTAGTGAAGAAGCTAGTTATGTAACCGGTGTAATACTACCAATTGATGGTGGATATACCTGCGTTTAAAAATTCATTTGAATAATTTTGAAAAAATTTTAAAAAAGTGTTGCAATATGTCGAAAAACATGCTAGAATGAAACTACTTAATAGATATTAACATAGCCAAGAAATATTATTATCTATTAAAATGAATTATTTATTTTAGTTTATAATTTATATTTTCTTATCGTATATTTACTGTGTTTTATGTTTATTACATAAGATATGGTATTTGTAGATAGCGCTATGGGTAGATATTTTATTAAATATCTATTTGTGAATGCCTTCGGGTCTTATCGCTATTAAGAACATGCATGGAAGAAAGAAAACTTCATGGTAAGCATACACTATTCTGACTAAATAGTGTTATGATTCAAAACTGAAAACGGCATCTTGTCAATGTCGTTTTTTCGTGCTAGAATTTAGATAAATATCGGAGGTAAAGATGAATTATTCTAAAGCTCAAATGACTGATGCTAATGCATTAGACAATTTGTTAACTAAATTAATTCAAGATGAGCGTACTAATTATGATAATACTATTGATGCTAATTTTGTTGTAAAAGATTTTTATAAAAATTATATATTAGATGAAAATAAGTTTTTATATACATGTAAAGATGACGATGTAATAGTTGCTTATATTTATGTTTATTTAGATAACTCATTAGCAGTAATTGATGCCCTATATGTGAGTGATAACTATCGAAATAAAGGTATAGCAACTAAATTAATAGAATATGCTATATCTTGGATTAAAAGTAAAAGTTGTGAGTTTATTGATGTTAGTGTAATAAGTGCCAATATAAGTGCTAAAAAACTATATGAAAAATTTGGATTTAGGACATATAAAGAAATAAAAAGATTGGAAATATAAGGAGAGTTATGGAAATATTAGATTTATATGATGATGCTGGGTTTCTTTTGGAAAAACTATAGAAAGAGGAAACAAAAACCAAAGCGGTGAAAATATTATGCTAGCAGTAGCATTCATTAAAAATAAAGAAAAATTATATTTAATTCAAAAAACTTCCAAAGAAAAAGGGGGAAAATATTCTTCTACTGAAGGGCATGTTGTTCACGGAGAACTTCCAATAGATACGATTAAAAGAGAATTACAAGAAGAATTAGGAATCAATACTTGTGATGATGATTTAAAACTTATTGTAACATTTAAACATCCTAGTAAAAATTGTATTTTCAATGTATATTTAATTAATTTAGATATTCCTTTAAATAAAATAATTTTACAGTCTGAAGAAGTAGAAAAAGTAGAGTATTTAACTACTACAGAAATCGAAAAAATCATAGATAATAGTAATTTTTTTGAATCACATGCTTATATTTTCAATAATTATATCAAGGAGCAAAAATGAGACAACCAAAACAAGTTTTAGTTTTTCCATATAAAAAGAATAGTGATGGAAATTATTTATATGCCATATTTTGTCGAGTAGGTAGTGCCGAAAGATGACAAGGTATTGCTGGTGGAGTAGAAGAAGGTGAAACTTTACTTGAAGCTGCAAGAAGGGAAGCAAAAGAAGAAGCAAATATTAGTTTAGATGCTAAAGTTATTCCTCTTGAATCAGTTTCTACAATGCCTGTTGTAAATGTAACTAAAAACTTTTTATGGGGAAATGATGTTTTACTAATATATGAATATGCTTTTGGTGTTGATGCAACTAACGAAGAAATGAGATTATCAAGAGAACACACTAAAATGGAATGGTTACCATATGATGAAGCGACAAAAAAATTAAAGTGGGATAGTAATAAAAATGCTTTATGGGAATTAAATTATCATCTTATAAACAACAAATACTAGCAAATTTGCTAGTATTTTTAGTATTCAGTTACATATAAATCAATATATTCTTCGAGTGTTAAGTCTTCTTCATAAATTATTTTTGCAGCGTCTTTGCCAACATATCTTATATGCCAATTTTCAAATTGATAACCAGTTATATAAGTTTTATCTTCTGGAAATCGTATGATAAAACCAAACCTATAGGCGTTATTACTTAGCCATTCATAATTATCATCAGTAAGTCTAATATCACTACTTAAAGCGGTATTTCTTAAATCTATTGAAAGTCCTGTTTGGTGTTCGGAATATCCTGGCCTAGCAGAGTAGGTATCTGCTGCTTCAACTCCATCTTCACTAACATATCTATTATATAGTGTACTTTGAAAACTATATCCGCGGTATGCCGTTGTTGGCATAAATTCAACATCAATTTCCTCAAGTGCTGCCGCTTGCAATTCTTTGAATGGCTCAACAATTACATCTCGCATTGGGACATTATTTCCATATGCTCCCGGAACGTATCCCAAATCATCAGGTTCATAACCATCAGGTAAGTAATGATATTTATTTACCAAAACTAATAAAGAATCTGGATCACTTACTTCAATAGTATCAGTATAAACAGGTAAATCCATTCCAATATTTACATAAGTTACAACATCATCATATGTATAATCGTTATTCTCATAATAAGTATTATATCTATCAATCTTATCCACATCAAAATTACTAATATTATAATACTTGCTTATATCCACATAATCTATATTACTTAATTTATCTACATTTTTATCACTTAACTTAGTTATATAATTAATTTCTTTTCCACTATAACCTTTAGGTAAAAAAGTGGTTAATATACTTGCAAAATTATCAATATCGACATATTCAATATCAGCATATTGATCTAAATATTCTTCATTATAAATATTATTTAATAGTACATATTCTAAAACTTTAGAATATTTATCATTATCAATATTATATTCTTGCATTATTTTTTCTACTTCACTTGAAACAGCAGTTGCATCATCTTTAAAAAAATTATTATATACTAATATACCTCCAATTACTAAACATATAAGTAAAACTAAAGATAAGGTAGTTTTAATCCCTTTTTTCATTCTTTTTCTCTTAGCCATAATATCACCACATTAATTATATCACAGAAAGTATAGAAAAAAATAATAATTTAATATATAATATTAATTGATTGAAAATTCTAAAGGAGAGATTATTATGTTTGAATACATGGGAGATAGAATTAGTAATGCTATAAAAAATATTCGTGGTATGGGAAAAATCACTGAAGAAAATATAGCTGATGCTATGAGAGAAATTAGAGTTGCTTTGCTTGAGGCAGATGTAAACTATCAAGTTGTTAAAGAGTTTGTGGCATCTGTTAAAGAAAAAGCCTTAAATGCTGATGTTGAAAAAAGTCTAAAATCAGATGAATTATTTTTAAAAATTGTTAAAGATGAACTAGTTTCTTTACTTGGGGGAGACTACGTTCCTCTTGAAGTAAATAAAAGGCCAACAATTTTAATGCTTGTAGGTCTTCAAGGTAGTGGTAAAACTACAACTGCGGGAAAACTTGCTAATTATTTGCGTAAAAAACACGCTAAAAAGCCTTTGCTTATTGCGGGGGATATATACCGTCCTGCAGCAATAGACCAACTTAAAACTATTGGTAAAGAATTAAATGTTCCAGTATTTAGTGAAAATAAAAAAAGTGTAGTTGAAATTGTCCAAGATGGATTAAATTATGCTAAGGAAAACAATAATGATTACATTATCATCGATACAGCAGGACGTCTGCAAATTGATGAAGCATTAATGCAAGAACTAAAAGATATTGATGCTACAGTTCACCCTGATGAAAAAATACTAGTAATTGATGGCTCAATGGGACAAGATGCTATCAATGTTATCACTGGTTTTAATGATTCACTCACTTTAACTGGATGCATTTTAACTAAACTTGATGGTAATACCAAAGGTGGGGTAGCGCTATCAGTACGCCACTTAACGCATATTCCAATCAAATTTGTTGGTAATTCTGAAAAAATGGATGGATTATCAGAGTTTTATCCCGAAAGAATGGCTGAAAGAATACTTGATATGGGGGACATTCTAGAAATTGTATCAAAAGTTGAAGATGTAATTGATGAAGATGAAGCCAAAAGACAAGCCATGAAGATGAAAAAAGGAACATTCGATTTAGAAGACTTCCTAGGAACTTTAAAACAAATAAAGAAATTAGGACCTCTTGAAAATATTTTAAAAATGCTTCCTCAAGCTAGAAAAATGGGCCTTAATAATGTTTCAATTGACCCAAAAGACTTGGCTCATGTTGAAGCAATAATTCAGTCAATGACACCATATGAAAGAAGACACCCCGAAATACTTAAAGCCACTCGTAAACAAAGAATTGCAAAGGGAAGTGGCAGAAGTGTTGAAGAAGTAAATAGACTACTAAAACAATTTGAAACAATGAAAGATATGATGAAAAAACTAAATAGTGGTAACTTAAAAATGCCTTTTTAAGTTACTTTTTCTTTTGCCCCAAAACTTGGAAATAAAATATCTCAATTTATGGAACCGAAGTGCCCCAATTTGTGGAAATAAAATATGCGACTTTTTGCTTAAAAAAATTAACCGAGAATTAAAGCCTTTTTAATTCTCGGTTTAAATGCCTATCAAACTCTTCTAATCCTTCGTTTGGTATAATACCCAACTTAATAATTTCTTGTAAATAAGTTTCTGAGGACAAATTTAAATCGATTTCGATTAATTTCTTTAATAAATAAAAAGCATAATCCGGATCTCTCAAATAAATCATAAATAAATTAGTAGCAATAGAATAAGCGAGTATATAACTAAAATCTGATGAAGGATTTTGCATTATTAAATCAACTAATTTATTATAATCACTATTTTCAATAAATGTCCATAACCTTCTTTTCTTCTTTTCGGTAGATTCATCTCTTTTTATTTTACTTGATTTAAATATTTGTATTTCTTGATTTAATGCCTGTGCATCCTTACATGTAGTATTCCAATTATCATATAAAGAAATACGAGCTTTATTTCCTAAAGATAAATCCTTAGTATAATACTCTCCACAAATAAGTTCAAAAAATATACTAACAACTTCTGAAAAGGGAAACAAACCATAAAAAATATTTCGATTATAATTTATTAGATATTGTATACCATGTCCATATTCATGTGCCATAACTACAATATCATTAAATTCATACAATCTACCAATCTGAACATAAAAAGACTTATCATAATTTAAAAATAATGTGTCCCCATAAAATCCAGGAACACTAGAATTTACAAAATGTATTTTTCTTCTTTGTTTAAATAATTGTTCAAATAAAGAAAAAAAGTATTTTGATGTTCCGTTTTTAAAGAAGTCATATGTTAATGTAAGAATTTCTTTATTACTCATATCTATATCAGGATATGGATATCTATCACTATCTTCATCTTCACCAACATCAGTAAATCCCTCAATAATAGGCCAAAAAGATTCGAATTCTTTTAAATTATCATATTCGTTAATTAGGGCATCTTCCAAAGAATCTGTATCTTGTATCTTTTCTTTTGCCAAATTTAGTTCAATTGTTTCAATACTTTCTCTTAATATTTCTTGTTGTTCTGGATTTAATGTATCAAGAATTCTTTTATATCTTCTTAATTTAACTTTTAATTCTTTTTCATAGTGTATCGTTTTCATGTGTCCCACCTAAATATATCAACTATCTTAACATATTTAATGAAAAAAACAAATATTTTTAAAAATAGAAATGGACATATTAAACTTTTTTTAGTACAATTAATATGATAGGTGATGATTAAATGCAAAAAGTTAATGCTAGAACAGTAACTCTAACAATTTTATTTTTACTAATACTTGTAGTAGTTGCTTTACTTATAGGTAATTTTACTTTCTCTTACTTAGGTGCAGATGTAGGAGATGATGTAACTACCCAAGGAGAAACAACAGCATCAGGTGATACAATAATTTTTAGTAGTGGTAATACTTTATCACTTCATGCAACAACTGATAACTTTAATGCATCAAGTGGTAATTTAACAGATACAACAAATCCATCAGCTAGACTTATAGCAAGTTCTAGAACAAATGAAGCTAACGCTACTTATTATGCAGGAATTAAAATTAATACTAATACCTACACATATTCTAGCGGAACAACTGCTGATGTAATACTTACAGTTCGTGATGAAACCGGAGCTATTGTTACAACAAGTGATGATAATAACTTATCTTATGTAACAGTAACAGATGCTAGTGGAACATCAATATCAGGTTTTGATATAACCGGTAAAACTGGAGCATTTAATATATCAATTGAACATCCAATAAGTACAACTTCATCAACAAGTGGAACAACTCATACATGGACATTTACAATAACTTTTGTTAATTACACATATGATCAATCAATAAATGAAAATGCAACTCTTGATATGGATGTAATACTACAAAAAGATGAGATAACAATACCTACATTTGCTGACTATATCATAAATGAAGTATATACTGGAACAGATGGAGAAAATGACTTATATTTTCACGATGGAATAGGAACATATACAAATGCCGATCAAGAAGCAGGAGATAATAGTTATAGATATAGTGGAGCTAATCCAAATAACTATGTATGCTTTGGAGCCACAGGAGCAGATTGCCAAAATGAAGATAATCAATATAGAATAATCGGAATATTTAATAATCAAGTAAAATTAATTAAGGCAACAAGTTATGGAGATTATGCTTGGGATGCAGATGATGTAAATACGTGGGATGCGAGTACAAAACCAGATATATATACAACATTAAATACAACATACTATAATACACTAGGAAGTGAATGGCAAAGTCTAATAGCTGAATCAACTTGGCAAGTCGGAGGAATGGCATTTGGTAAAACGAATACAGCCAAACAATATTATGATGTAGAAGTAGAAACAGGACAAAGTGGTTATGTTGAAACAATGAAAATAGGGTTAATGTATGTGTCAGACTATGGATATGGAGCAAATCCAGAAAAATGGACAACAGAGTTAGTTTCAGTATATTATGGAACAGACAATTGGTTATATTTAGGCTCAGATGAATGGTTAATTTCCCGTTCTGTTTTTACCGATCGTGCGTTTCTTGTGGGTTCCATGTACGGTGGTGACACGTATCTCGTCAATGTGGGCTCTGCGAATGCTGTTCGCCCGTCCTTCTATCTGGAGTCTAGTGTAGTACTAACGGGGGGAACTGGCACATCCAGTGACCCATATCGGATAAGTTAGGGGCGAAGAAATTTTTGATAAAATATAGCTATAGAGTAAAGGGATTGAAGAACTTAAATAATGAATAACAGGTATAAAGCATCGTGTTATTGCACGATGCAAAAGTTGTGCGAAGCACAACTTTTTACGAAAAACTAGGATGGAGGAAATTGGTTATGGAAAAACTAAACAGAATATTATGGGGGCTAGTATTTATTGTACTAGGTATAGTAATTGCATTAAATGCTTTAGATATTATAAATTTTAATATATTCTTTAATGGATGGTGGACGTTCATCATCATTATTCCATGTTTTATTGGTTTATTTGATGGTACTAAGGAAGGTAAACTTGGTAATATCATTGGTATTTTAGTTGGGGTAGTATTATTACTAGTTGCTCAAGGATTACTTAGATTTGATATAGTATTTAAATTATTTATACCTGCAGTACTAGTAATAATTGGACTATATTTACTTTTTGGTAATGTATTTAGAAGTAAAGTAACAGATAAATTAAGAGAATTAAAAAAAGAAAGTGGTAATGGAGAAGCAATTTGTGCAACTTTTTCAGAACAATTTGTTACTAAAAATGATGAAAAGTTTGAAAATGCCACAGTTGATGCGGTATTTGGAAGTGTAGTTCTTGATTTAACTGATGCAAAGATTAAGGATGAAGCAGTAATTACTGCTAGTGCTATATTCGGGGGAATTGATATAATTGTTCCTAAGGATGTTGTAGTAAAGATTAAATCTACTCCAATATTTGGAGGAGTAAGTAATACTACTAAAACTAAAGATGCTAAAAAAGTTATTTATATTGATGCTCTTGCTTTATTTGGGAGTGTTGAAGTAAAATGACTGGGGTACAAAAGGGAATAAAAATTGCTGCAATTGTTCTTGCGATTTTTATTATATGTATAATTATTAATGCTATTTTAAGTGTAGTGGGATATTTTGGTCTTTCTTCTAATACTAAGGATTATAGTGATACATTTAGTGATATAAATAATATTGAAATTGATTTAAGCAGTGCAAGTATTGAAATAAGAAATGGTACGGAATTTAGAATAGAAGCAAGTAATGTATCCGATAACTTTAAAGTTAGAGAACGTAATGGAAATTTATATATTGATGAAGATAATTTTTGGTTATGGAATAATAATGGGGGAGAAATAATTCTTTATATACCAAGTGATTTAAATGAACTTAATATTGATACTGGTGCTGGGGAAACAAGTATTAGTGATATTACAGCAAGAAACTTAGAACTTGATATGGGTGCAGGAATTCTTGAAATTAATAATTCGACATTTTATGAATCAAGTATTGATGGTGGAACAGGTACTATAGATGTTACTAATTCATCACTTACTGATTTAGAACTTGACTGTGGTGTTGGTGATATTAAAATTAATGGCGATATTTTAGGTAGAAGTAGCATAAGTGCTGGAGTTGGCGAAATAACTCTAAACCTAACTGGTGGAGAATCTCAATACTCTTTAATAGTTGATAAAGGACTAGGTAATATTACCATTAATGGTACCAATTTTGATAATACTACTTATGGTAGTGGGGTTAACAGAATAGATATTGATGGTGGTATCGGCAATATTACTGTTGATTTTTAAGATTATTTAATTCTTTTTCTATTTTGGCAACGGCATCAAGTAAAAATTCTACTTCATCTCTTTGCGTTTGGTTGCTTTTGCCAGACTCATTATCTGTAAACGGCCCACCGGTGCCGTTTTTATGTTTCTTAGAGTTAGTGTTTAAGTTATTGTTTTCAAGTCTTGCTTCAATTAATTGTTGTTGGGCAGCATGGGTAAGTATATATTGACCAACTAGTATGAGCCAGTTGCCAATCGAATTTTGTTCATTAGCATTATAATCTCCCACACTAGCAAAACCTACAGTTACAGCAAGCATTGCAAATAAATGGGGATCTGTGTTTGGTGGAAAGTTTGTATTATGAAAATTTCTGTCCATAGGCGCTCCTTACTAAATTTTATTGTTTTTCTTTACAAATTAACCATTTTATTGTAAAATAAACACTTGTTTGAGGGGGAATAAATGTGAAAAAAGATGAAAAAATATTAAATACAATGAAAAAACTACGTAAGTTGGGCTTAGGAAGAACAACTATTTTAAGTCTAACTGTTTTAGTCATGTTATCTAATGTCTCAGCTATGGAACAAAATAATGATTCTAAAAAAGAAGCAATAACTAAAGAAGAAAAAACAAATACATATAGTTATTTTGCTTCACCATCACCAAATACCAGTAGTATAGAAAGTATACTTAATTTTGATTCGGAAGAAACACTTAAACCAGTAGAAACTAAAGAACCTACTACTGAAGAAAAAATTGCTGTTATTTTGGAAAGAGAAAATATAACTAGGGAACAATTGGATGTAATTATTGCCACAGTTAAAGGCGAAGCAGCAGCTGATAGTTATGATGATGCTTATGCCGTAATTAACACATTTTATAATAGAACAATTAGTAAAACTTGGATTAATGAAATGATTAGAGCAACAGAAAATGATGTTGGAGATAACTTATATGCTCAAATAACCCTAGATAATCAATCAGAAGTCTATACAGAAGGAACATATCAATTATATTTAGGTACTACTGAAGGCCCAATATATGATGCTGTAATTGACTTTTTATACACGCTTGATAGAAAACATGATTATTTGTGTTTTTATGCTAGTTACGGTAATATTCCTGATAGTGTCCAATTTGCCGAAAATGGTAATTGGTACTATTCTTTAATGCCAGAAGATGATATAGTAGTAGAGGATGATTTAGTTTTAAAAAGAACTAATGACTAGGTGGTCGTATGGATTATCATGTATTAGATGGAAAAATTGATTTAGATGCTTTTAAATACCCTAACCGGGGTATCGGAGTAATTGTTCATATATATGATGAATTTGGCAACGTTTTACTCCAACAAAGAGGTAAAAAATCGCGTGATGAAAATGGCCTTTATGAAGATGTCGGTGGAAGATATGAAGATAGTGATACCAATTATAAAGCCGCAATAATAAGAGAAATGCAAGAAGAAATGGGAAGCAACATAAAAATAGATTTAAGTGATGAGGTAGGAATATATCATTGCTATAAAAATAATATCAATTGGGTATTTATTATATTTTTGGGTAAATATGTAAGTGGAGAACCTAAAATAATGGAACCAACCAAATGCATGGGATATAAATTTTTCCCGTTTGATGAAGCAATCTCATCTAATTCTGTAAGTGAAAGTTGTAAGTTTTTAACTAAAGAAATAAGAAGAATGCATAACTGCTAATATATGCGGTTTGCTTTTTTTTCCTATTTAATATATAATTAGATTGGTGATTAATTATGCAAATTGAACGTGTTTCTGAACCGATTATTGCAGTAAGACAAAGTCAGTATCCTGATGATGGAAAACCAGAATTTTTACTTGTAGGAAGAAGTAATGTCGGTAAGAGTAGTTTTATTAATACGCTTATTGAAAGAAAAAACTTTGCAAGAACTTCTTCTAAGCCAGGTAAAACACAAACTCTAAATTTTTATTTAGTAAATGATGCCTTTTATTTAGTAGATGTCCCAGGATATGGCTATGCTAGTGTAAGTAAAGATAAACAGAAAAAATTTGGCTTAATGATTGAAGAATACTTAAAAAATAGACCAAACTTAAAAGAAGTATTCTTACTTATTGATTATCGACACAAACCAACCGAAGATGACATACTTATGTATGAATTTTTAAAATACTATAACTTAGATATAACTATTGTTGCAACTAAGTATGATAAGATAAGTAAAAATAATAGAATTAAACAAGATAAATTAATAAAAGATACTTTAAAATTTAGTGAATCAGATGACTTTGTAACATTTTCAACAATTACTAAAAAAGGTCGTGCTGAAATACTTGATATACTAGAAAGTAAATTAACGGGAGAATAATATGAAAAAGGGTTTTACTTTAGTTGAATTACTAGCAGTTATTGCTATTTTATCAGTAATTATGTCTGTTGCATTATTTAGTGTTATTAGAGTTCGAAATGACTCATTAGAAAACATTGTTGATACAAAAATAGATTTAATAGAACAAGCGGCCATTTTATATGGTCAAGAAAATCCGAGTGCTATTAATAATACCACTTGTAAAGAAATTGTTTTAAAAAGTGATGAATCAGGTGATGAAGTTTATACACCAAGTTATTGTGTTACTGTTACTGCTGGTTTTTTAATCGATGAAGGATATTTTAACAGTGGAGATTTAGATGAAGAAAATGGCAAGCCAGATTTAATTAATGATGTAACAAGTACCAGTATGCGTAATGATACTGTAATAGTATATCGAATGAATAACCGTATTTATTCCATAATGGATTGTATTGCTAGTAATGGAGAAGATTGTAGTTAAGGGGGGATTATATGCAAACTGTATGTTTGATAGGGAAACCTAATGTTGGTAAAAGTAGTATTTTTAATCGTCTTATTAAAGAAAAAAAAGCCATTATCATGGATACCCCAGGTATAACTAGGGATCGTATTTACGGCGTAGTTGATTATAATAATAAAAGATTTTCTTTAATTGATACCGGAGGAATTAGTTTAGGTACTGATGACTTTGATAAAGATATATTAGCTCAAGCCCAACTTGCTATAGATGAAGCAGATATTATTTTATTTGTAGTTGATGGTTTAAGTGATTTAGATGCTAGTGACCTACATATTAAAGAAATGTTACATAAAGCAAATAAAAAAGTAATAGTTGTAGTTAATAAACTAGATAATAATAAAAGACAAGATTATTTATACAATTTTTATGAATTAGGTTTTAGTGAGGTTATAGGGGTAAGTGCAGAACATAATTTAGGTTTTGATACTTTACTTGAAACTATTTGCGCTGATATAAAAGAAGAAGTAGTAGAGGAAGATAATTCTTTAAAATTTTGTATCATTGGTAGACCAAATGTCGGCAAAAGCAGTTTAATTAATGCTTTGCTTAATGAGTCCCGGGCAATTGTTAGTGATATCGCCGGAACAACTCGTGATGCTATAGATACTAAATTTAAATATAATCATGAAGAATTTACGGTAATCGATACGGCCGGAATGCGTAAAAAAGGGCGTATTTATGAAAGTGTAGAAAAATATAGTTTAATAAGAAGTTTAAAAGCAATAGAACGAAGTGATGTATGCGTTGTAGTAATTGATGCATCAACTGGTATTATTGAACACGATAAACATATTATATCTTATGCCATTGAAGCAGGTAAAGGAATAGTTATTGCTGTAAACAAGTGGGATACAGTTAAAAATCCCGATGGAGCAATAAAGGATTGGAAAGAACTTATCAAGTATGAGTTTCAATTTGTTCCCTATGTTAAAGTAGTATTTTTAAGTGCTTTAACTAAAAGAAGAATTAATACACTTATGCCCGAAGTAATAAGTGCTTATGAAAACAATAAAAAAGAAGTTAAAACTTCCGTTTTAAATAATATTATTATGGAATCTGTTAGTATTCATATACCTCCATCATATAAAGGAAAAAGACTTAAAATTTACTTTGTAAGTCAAACTGATAGCAAACCCCCAAAATTTACTTTCCAAGTTAATGATAAAAAATTAGTTCATTTTAGTTATGAAAGATACTTAGAAAATCAACTAAGAGAAAATATTGATTTAACAGGAACTCCAATAATATTACAATTTAAAAATAAAGGTGATGAATAAACCTTTATTTTTTTCTAATTCTTCTTACCTCTTCTAAAGCAGCCATATGAATGTGTTCACCATATTCATGTAATGTTTGATTATATAATTCTTTGAAATCACTACCTTTAATAGTAAATGTTGGAGTAGAATAAATTGATTTCCAAACTTTTAAATTCATAGCAGAATTATTGGCAAGATCAATTACTTGGTTTCTATCTGGATTTATTAAAACAGAATGTTCCAAACATCCATCAAATGCTTGTGGTATATAATAATAAGCTCCATACATATCAGGATAATCAAGTAGGGCATTAGATGTAACTTGATGACATAATTGCCTTCTATTATCGGCATTTATTTCATCAATATCTAATACCTCATTTGCTTTAGTAACATTAATACTTCCAAAATCAGTATCTAATTTAAAACCATATCCTGGTATTTCTGTAGCATTAGCAATTGCAATTAAACCATTCATGATATAAGAAAATAATATAGGATCAATATCCTTAGTATTTAATAAATCTATGTATTGGGTAGCAACGATTACTTCTTGTGATTTATTATATCTATATAAATTAAGAATTCTTCTAGCAATATCCAACCCATCAACAGTACCACTATTAAGTAATGCCGAAAGTAAAATACCAAATTTAGTAATGTAATTCCCTGGTAAAATATCACTATCAAATGCTAGTCCTTCAACAACTTCACTAGCAACTTCTTCATTTTTTTCTTTATTTATTCTTTGTCTATTAGAATAATTTATTATTAATTCTCTTAAAGTATGTTGATCTAACACTTCTTTAATGTCACTATATTTAAGCATAGATATCCCCCTTTTTTAATACAAAATATTATATATATTTATCTTAAATTTGTCAAATGCATATAATACTCTAGAGGTGAATAATGAAATTTGGTGATGATTTTTTTAAAAAGGTTGAGAAGAAGACTAATGTAGATAAAAATACTATACTATCTCTTGCGGAAAAATTACAAAATGGTAATATGAAGGATGAAAAAACTTTAAGAGAAGTAATTGATACCTTAAGTAAAATGACTGGTAAAACGGTTACAAAAGAGCAAAGTGATAAAATAATTAGTAAAATTATCGATGACAAGGTTCCTCAAGATGTCGATAAAATGTTTTGACATATGTATTAAGTTGTGATATAATACACTCTTCATTTAAAAAAGGGAGAGTGATTTTGATGAAGATGCCAGAAGTTCAAAAACATTTCTTAGCATTAATGGATAGACCAGGAGACTACCTTTTAATTGATATATCTAAGTTGGATATAGCTAATGGTTATCAACCAAATAATCTAGCAGAATTAGATACTTTTACCATGTATTTTGGTGCATCTGAAATACTTGATGCAATAAAAAGAGCTAATATTGCTGATGAAAGATATATAAACGGAACTCTTGTTATCCAAGATAACCAAAAACATAAACCATTACCTGTAATTGATAGAGACTTTTATGATAATTTCCGTATAGATTTATTTTTAAAAGAACACTTAGATGATAAAAATGTTTTAAATATGATTATCAATAAATTTGGTTCATATGTTAAAGACGAAGAAGTACTAGCAAAATTTAAATCAGCAATGCGTAGTGGAAATATTGTGCAAGCATCAGAAGTAGTATTTAGCGTACCTTACTTAGAAATGCGAAAATTTATAGTTTATCTAGTTGAATTACGTAATAAAGAAAAAGAAAAAATAAAAGAACAAGAATTAATTAGGGATAAAGCGGCATAAAAATGCTGCTTTTCTTTGTCAAATTATGTTAAATTTAAACTATTTTTCCATAAAAATAGTTTATTTAGTATATAATATTAAAAGAGGTGTAATATGTTCCGAAAGAAAAATAACATAGATACTGATGGCTTAAATGAAATTATTTATTTAAGTAAAAATATTTTAAAATTACTTTTTATAGTTCTTATAATAAGTATCATTTTAGTGGCCATTTTATTATTTCGAGAAATTGGAGTATTTCGTTTTATAGGTAATGTCTTAAGTGTTATTTCACCACTATTTATTGGTTTTATAATTGCTTGGCTATTTGCACCATTAGTAGATAAAATGACTAAAAAAGGTATGTCTAGAATACTTGCATCAATAATTGTCTATATCATATTTATAGCATTCTTAGTAGTATTTTTTAGAATATTTATTCCTATTATATATAATGAATTAAATGATCTTTTATCAACACTTCCAGGAATAATGACTGATATAACTAATTTTATTAATAATATATTTGCTAAAATTGATGTTGAGGGTGTTGATATCAACGGTATTAAAGAAAGTATATTAAATGGAATTACAGAATATGGTAATAGTATCTCTAGTAGTATTCCTACAACTATTGTAAGTGTTATGGGTAGTTTATTTAGTGGACTTGGTACCATATTCTTTGGTTTAATAATAGGTTTATATATGTTATTTGATTTTGATAATGTAACTAATCTTTTACTTAAATTAATACCTAAAAAGCATCAAATGGAAGTTGCTGATTTACTAGATAACATTGGTAGAGAAGTAAGAAAGAGTGTAAATGGAACACTTCTAGTTGCTTGTATGGTCTTTGTTTGTGATACAATTGGTTTTTCTATCGTTGGTCTAAATTCTGCTCTTTTATTTGGGTTATTCTGTGGTATTACTGATTTAATTCCATATATTGGTCCATACATTGGTACTGCTGTTGCTACTGTTGTTGCATTTACACAAAGTCCTTTAATTGGTATTGGAGTTCTAGTTATTGCTATAATTGTTCAACTCGTAGAAAGTTATATCTTACAACCAGTAGTTATGAGTAAAGCAACCAAATTACATCCAGTAACAATTATTTGTGGTTTGCTTATTTTTGGTCATTTCTTTGGAATCGTAGGTATGATACTAGCTGTACCAATCATGTCAATATTTAAAGTTATATGGCGCTTTGCTTTGAAAAAGTTTGAAATATTTGAACGAAATAAACAAGAAGTAGTTGAAGAATAAATTTAAGTATGTTATATTAATTAAGTAATCGCTTGAAGAAAGATTTTAAATAATTAATCTTTTATAGAGAATTAGTGGGTGGTGGAAACTAATAAAGAAGTTATTTAATGCTGCTTTCCTAGATTAATCGTTAATCGCGTTAAGATAATTAAGTAAATTAAAGGATGGTACCGTGCTAATGCACTCCTTGTTGCCATTCTTTTTATTTTTTTAAGGAGGATTTTATGAAAATATTTATCGTCGGGGGTAAAAGTGGTAGTGGCAAAGGTGAAGTTGCCAAATTCATCAATGAATTTTATATTTATAAGTTAAAAAAATGTGTTATTACTGAGTATAGTAAATATTTAAAAGAATTTGCTAAAGAACTTACTGATTGGGATGGAATAAGTCAAGACAAACCACGAGACTTTTTACAACAATTTGGTTCTAAAATAAGGGCATATGACAAGTTTTTCTTTACTAAAAGAATGATTGAAGATATTAATATATATGCTCTTGCAGGTATTGATGTCGTTATCATATCTGATGCTCGTATGCCAGAAGAATATGAAGAATTAAAAGAAAACTTCGATGAAGTTTATAGTTTATTAGTAGTAAATCAATTTGCTAAAAGTAAACTTACTGTTGCTCAACAATCTCATATTACGGAAACGGCCTTAGAAGATTACAATGAAATTGATTATACATTTGCAAATGATGATTTAAATACCTTGAAAGATAAAGTATTTAAATATTTGGAGGGAATAGAAAATGAAACAACTAACTAGTAAGGAGTTAAGAGACTTTTATCTTAAATTTTTCGAGTCTCACAATCACACTATAATTCCATCATCTTCAATTGTACCCGAAAATGATCCAACAGTTCTTTTTACAACTGCGGGAATGCATCCCTTGGTACCATACTTACTTGGTGAACATCATCCAGCCGGAAAAAGACTTTGCGATGTTCAAAAATGCATCCGGACTAGTGATATCGATGAAGTAGGGGATGCCTCACACTTAACATTTTTTGAAATGCTTGGTAACTGGTCTTTAGGGGATTACTTTAAAGATGAAGCAATCCGTATGAGTTATGAATTTTTAACTAGTAAAGATTATCTAAACATACCTAAAGAAAAGTTATATTTCACTTGCTTTGCAGGTGATGAAACTGCTCCAAGAGATGAAGAATCTTATAATATCTGGAAAAGCCTTGGAGTTCCTGAAGATCATTTATTCTACTTACCTAAGGAAAATAACTTCTGGATTCTAGGTAGTGGCATCGGTCCATGTGGACCTGATACGGAAATGTTTTATGATACTGGTAAACCAAAATGTAGTGATGCTTGTAATCCAGCATGTGATTGTGGTAAATACTTAGAAATTTGGAATGATGTATTCATGGAATATTACCGTGATGAAGAAGGAAAACTAACTAAACTTGCGCAACAAAATGTCGATACCGGAATGGGACTTGAAAGAACTATTACAGTATTAAATGGCTTAGAATCAGTATATGACTCTGATGTTTTCCAAAACCTAAAAGAAAAAATCGAAGAGTTATCTGGAAAAAGTTATGAAGAAAATAAAAAATCATTTAGAATTATTATGGACCATATAAGAACATCTTCATTTATTTTAGGGGATGATCATGGTATAGTTCCTTCAAATGTTGGAGCAGGTTATGTTTTAAGAAGATTGATTCGCCGGGCGATAAGGCATTTAAGAAAACTAGGCCTTATGGAAGATTCTTTAGTAAAACTTGCCCAAGTTGTTATAAGTGATTACAGTGATGTTTATAAAGAACTAGAAAAAAACAAAGAATTTATTTATAAAGAATTAGAGATTGAAGGAATCAAGTTTGGTAAAACTATTAAAGATGGCGAAAAATTATTTTATAAAGTTATTAAACGCCTAGATGGTAATACCATAAGTGGAGAAGATGCTTTCAAATTATTTGATACTTTTGGTTTCCCTCTAGAAATGACTGAAGAACTAGCGCGTGAAAACGGCTTAAATGTTGATACCAAAGGATTTGAAGAAAAATTCAAGGAACACCAAGAAAAATCTAGAACAATTGATGCTGGTTCATTTAAAGGTGGCCTTGCTGATAGTTCTTATGAATCAACTAAGTATCATACTCTTGCTCATTTAATGCTTGCGGCATTACAAACTATGTATGGACCTGATATCATTCAAAAAGGATGTAATATAACTAGTGAGCGAATTCGTTTTGATTTTAATCTTGATCATAAAATGACTGATGAAGAAAAGGCTGAATTAACACGTATTGTTAATGAAAAAATAAAAGAAGGCATTCCTGTAACAATGAAAGAAATGCCTTATGAAGAAGCGAAAAAAGAGGGTGCTCACGGAACTTTTGAAGATCGTTATGGAAGCATAGTTAAAGTATATACTATCGGAGACTTTTCAAAAGAAATCTGTGGGGGCCCACATGTAAATAATACTAGTGAACTTGGCACATTTAAAATAACCAAAGAAGAATCATCTTCTGCTGGTGTAAGAAGAATTAAAGGAGTACTAGAAAATAATTAATTTTTCTTTACTTTTTCAATTTTTATTGTATATCCAATCGGTGCAAGTATCTTAAGTAAACTTAGTAAAGATGGTGAAGAATAGTTAGATTCAATTCTAGCTATTTTTTCTCGTTTAACATTAGAATACTTAGCAAATAATTCCTGAGTTAAATTATTTTCTTTTCTAAATTGAATAAATTCCTTAATAAATATATCATGCAATTCTTTTGCATTATAAGATGTTTCAATGTAATTAATATCATAGTCCATATACATCACCTCTAATATTGTATCATATTTGATACAATATTTTAAAAAAATGTTGAAAAAACAGATACTATATATTATTCTTTAAGTAAAGAAGGAATTGAAATGAAAAACTATGGTATTTTAAAATTTAAAACTGCAGATGTTGATAATTTTACTTCTGATATAGGAATGAAAATTAGAAAAAAAATTAATCCAGCCCTACGCCAAGTGTTACTAAAGGCTGTGAAAGGGAATGTAATAGTAGATAGATATCCAAAATTGGAAAAAGATAAGCCTTATATTTTTGTATCATTACATAATTTTGTGGAAGACACTATAGCTAATCTTGCTGTTATTGATAGATGTACTTATGTTTTATTTGGAACAACTGATCAACTTGAAGTTAATAAACAAGTATACGCTGCTTGGCTTAATGGCTTTATTTATGTAAATAGGTTGGATAAACAAAGTAGAAACAGTGCAATCCCTAAAATGGAAAGAGTATTAAATGGGGGAAATAGTGTTTTAATTTTTGCTGAAGGTGGACTAAACAACTCAGAAAATTTATTGTGTCAAAAATTATTTAGTAGTCCTTACATCCTAGCCAAAAACACAGGTTGTGAAGTTGTGCCAATTGCCCCATTCTATGAATTTGGTTCAGAAAACATTTACATGAATGTAGGAGATCCAATCGATTTAAGTAAGTATGATGATAAAAAAGAAGCATTGACTGACTTAAGAGATGCATTATCAACTTTGCTTTATGAAAGTATGGAAAAACATTGTACTCCTATAATAAGAGAAAACTTAAGTGAAGATCCTCGAATGGATTATATGGAACAAAGACGTCAAGAATATGCTAAAACAAAATGGACTAAAGATGTTTGGGATGAAGAACTTACACAATATCTCGATGCAGCTGATAAAGAACATATTGCTGTTATGGAAAGTATGGATGATATAATAATAACTCCACAAAATGCGGAAATAATGGGACCAGTCCTAGTAAGAAGAAAAGAAGATAAAAAATACAACTTTAAAAATTATATGCATCAAAACTGGAACAAAAAATAATTTATTCTTATTTAAGTATCTTTTATTTAAGAATTTCTTGTGGTATAATTTTCTTATAAGAATATAGGATATTGTGGTGATGATTATGTCTTTAGAATTTGAATTGCCTTTATTTTCGTTGATATTCATATTAATGCTTGGGATAGTTTACTTTTTTAAGAAAAAAGTCCCTTTAATTGAAAATAAAATGTACAATACAATAATTGTGGCTTCTTTAGTAGCTGCTAGTGTTGATACATTTATTCATTTGGTTAGTGCTTATTGTACATTGGAAGAGCTAAATAGTACATATTTTGCAATGATTGATTTTTTAAATAGAGTTATTGCCACAATGTTTGTTCTAATATTTTCCTGCTTGTTTGCCTATACTTTAATAATCTCGTATAAAAAATTTAAGAACAATTATAAAAAGGTTGTTATGGCTATTACTTTATTTACCGCTTTATTTTTCGTTATAACTTGTTTTACTCATGTAGAAATTATTGAAGTAGGGACGGTTAGAAATGTTGTAGGGGCAACAATAAGTATGGGTTATGCAGTTGTTGCAATATTAATTGCTCTAAATATAGTTTTTACATTAATAAATTTTAAAAAAGATAAAAGATATTATGCCATATTTATTATTTTAGTTATGTTAATCATTTTATATACACTTTCATTAGTATTTAAAGGCTTAATTATATATGATGTTATAATGGCTCTTTTATGTTACATAATGTATTTTACAATTGAAGATCCCGATATCAAAATGATTGAAGAATTAAATATTGCACGGGACTCTGCCGAAAAAGCAAACGCTGCAAAAACAGACTTTTTATCTAATATGTCTCACGAGATAAGGACACCTCTAAATGCTATTGTGGGATTTAGTAATCTACTTTTAGAAGATAAGGATGTTCCTGATAAAGCTAAGGATGAAGTTAGAGATATCGTTATGGCATCGGATAACTTGCTAGAAATTGTTAATGGCATTTTGGATATATCTAAAATTGAAGCCGGTAAATTAGAAATTATAAGTAATGAATATAGTACGAAAAAAATGCTTGATGAACTTGTATCTTTATGTCACGGAAGGCTCGGTGAAAAACCAATCGAGTTAAGGACTAATTTTGCTCCAGATTTACCTCCAGTATTATATGGTGATGCCAGTAGAATTAAACAAATCTGTGTAAACATTTTAACCAATGCCATTAAATATACTAAAGAAGGCTGGATAGAATTTAAAATTAGTGTTGTAAAAAAAGACAATATATGTCGGCTTATAATATCTGTTGAAGATACCGGCATAGGTATAAAAGAACAAAATATTGACAAATTATTTAATAAGTTTGAAAGATTAGATTTAGAAGAAAATATAACTATCGAAGGAACGGGACTAGGTCTTGCTATAACTAAAAAGTTAGTTGACCTTATGCATGGTAAGATTGTAGTTCAGAGCGTCTTCGGTAAAGGATCCAAATTTACTGTTTGTATTGATCAACGAATTGTCGAAAATCCAACTATAAAATTGGAAACAGAAAAGAATGTTGATAAAGTAAAAGTAACAAATAAAAAAGTATTGCTCGTTGATGATAATAAAATCAACTTAAAAGTTGCAGAAAAACTATTAGATTCCTATGGAATAGAAGTCGAAAGTGTTGAAAGTGGCTTCGCTTGTTTAGAAAAAGTAAACGAAGGCAATAAGTATGATCTTATAATGCTTGATGATATGATGCCTAAAATGAGCGGAGTAGAAACACTAAAAAAACTAAAAGACATTCCGGGATTTGACATTAAGACAATTGCTCTTACTGCCAATGCTCTAACAGGAATGCGCGAAAAATATTTGAGCGATGGCTTTGATGATTACTTAGCAAAACCCATCAATAAAGATGAGTTAAATAAAATTATTAACAAATATTTAAATGATGATTAAGGAGTGAATTTGGGATGAAAGATGTTAATATTTTGATTGAAAATGGAGCCAATGTAAAAAAGGCTTTAGAATTATTTGGGGACATGGAAACTTATGATTCCACACTAGAAGTTTTCTTAAATGAAGTTCCCGCTAAATTACAACTAATTAAAAACTACAAGGAAATTGGAGATATGGCAAATTATGCCATTCAAGTGCATTCTTTAAAAAGTGATGCGCGGTACTTTGGTTTTGAAACTCTAGGAGAAATCGCTTATGAACACGAAATGCAAAGTAAAGCCAATAACTTATATTATGTTACAGAGCATTTTGATGAACTCATGAATGAAGCTAGTAGAGTACTTAATTTAGTGAAAAAATACTTTGGTATTGGTAATGTCCAAGAAACGGAATATAAAAAGCCAGAAGTAACTAAAGATAAAGCCATATTAGTTGTAGATGATTCTAATATTATTAGAAATTTCATTCTAAAAATATTCAAAGATGATTTTGAAGTAATCGTTGCTAATGATGGTAAAGAAGCAATTGATATTATCAATGATGAAGCACAAAATAGTAAAATCAAAGCAATACTACTTGATTTAAATATGCCTAATGTTGATGGCTTTGAAGTACTAGATTATTTTAAGGCTCATGATCTTTTAAAAAAATATCCAACATCAATTATTACTGGTGTAGATGATAAAGAATCAATTGAAAGAGCATATAAATATCAAATTGTTGATATCCTGCTTAAACCATTTAATGAACGCGATGTTAAAAAAATCTTGGAAAAAACAATCAATAATAACATTTAGTGGAAGTTGCAAGAATGCAACTTTCATTTGCCCTTAGTTGTCAAATCTTTACTTATTTTTTAAAAAGTTGAGAAAATTTTTAAGAGTTTGCTCAGTCTTCTGTTATAATATAGTTACGGAGGAACTTGTATGGACAAAAAACTTGTAATATTTAATTATATACTATTAATTCTTTCTATGATGATATTCGGAGAATACCTTATAAGTTTTGCAACATATTCTTCATCATACATATTATTTCTACTATTTTTCATTTTACTAGCATTACATGTATTTATTACTGGTTTAATATGTAATAAAAATAAAATATATAAAAAAAATATCCGTATTTACATGATACTTTATATAGTGCTTTTAATAAGTTTAACTATATTTATAAATCGTCCGGAATTTGCTTTGTTTGATGCAAAATTTTTCAGCATTTATGTTAATGAAATAAATTTAGTTCCTTTTAAAACAATCATTCATTTTATAGTTGATAATGCAAACCTTGGAGTTAAGTTATATAATTTAATAGGTAACTTAATTGCTTTAATGCCTTTATCTTTTTTACTTATTCTTTTAGATAAAAAATATGATTCATATAAAGAACAATTAAAAATATTATTAATAGCAGTTTTAGGTATAGAAATTTTTCAATTCTTGCTTTCCGCAGGTCGCTTAGATATTGATGACTTCATTTTAAATATCGGTGGAGCTTTATTATTTTTCACAATAATAAAAAAACTAAAACTTACAGATAATGCCAGAGAGTTCTTTAGTAGTGATTTAAATATCCCTAAAATGACTAAATATATATTATTAGCATTTGTATCAATAGCTGTTATAATTATGGATGTTTTATTTATTATCGATTTAAATATGAAAAGTGATACTGCCCCTAAAGAGGAGTATTTATCAGTAATAGAATCAGATGAATGTAATACTGTAAGAAAAGAAGAAGTAGGTAATTATATTTTATATTTTGATTGTGTAAGTGTTTATGTCCATTTACTAGATGATAGTGAGTATACTATTGAAGATGCTATTTCAAAAAATTTATTTGATATTAATAATTTACCAAACTTTTTTCAAGTTGTAACTTCTTTGAGTGATGCAACCGTATATAAAAATGAAGATTTAACTATATTTACATGTAATAATTCAAGTGATGTATATCTTGGTAATGCCTCTAAAGAATATAATGGAGAATGTTCATGATTATTAATTTACTTGATAAATTAAATATTACTTATGATGTTTTTGAACATGCCCCTGTATATACGGCGAATGAAGCCCAGTTTATTAAAAAACATATATCTGGAGTAGGATGCAAGAATTTATTTTTAAAAAGTGATACTAATAAATACTATTTATATTTGTTGCCAGATGATAAGTTAGCAGATATTAAAACTTTAGAAAAGTTTTTGCATGTCAAAAAACTTCACTTTGCTTTGGCTACCGATTTAGAAAATATTTTAAATTTAAAACAGGGCGGAGTAACACCATTAGGAATAATTAATGATAAGAATAACTTAGTAACAATAATTATTGATGAACACTTAAAAAATAAAAGATTACTAATGCATCCGGAAGTTAATACTAAAACATTATCAATTGAATATAATGATTTAATAAAATATATCAAATATTTAAATCATAATTACCTAAATTTTGGTTGACAAAAATAAACTAAAATAATAATATTATAATGCAAGTCACAACTTGCTTATCTTTTTTTAAGGAGTATTTATGGACAGATTCAAATCAACAAAAATAGCTAGCATTTTAGGAGTAATTGGAAATTTGTTTTTATTTATTATCAAATGCATAATTGGTATACTCACTCATAGCCAAGCCATGATTGCTGATAGCATCAATTCTCTAAGTGATATTGTCTCATCAATTCTAACATACTTTGGTAATAAAGTTGCCAGTAAACCTAGAGATGATGATCATCATTTAGGTCATGGTAAAGCCGAATATATTTATTCACTATTAATAAGCATTTTAATTATGTTAGTTTCTATTACGTTACTTAAAGATACCATTATATCTTTCTTTGATGATAATACATTTAATATTTCTATTTGGTATATTGTAGTTTGTTTAATAACTATATTTGTTAAACTAGGTTTATTTTTATATACTAATAATATTTATAAAAAACATCATAATTTATTATTGCTAGCTAATTCTAAAGACCATCGCAATGACATGATAGTAACGACATTTACTCTTATATCGGGGATACTTGGTTACTTTAATATATTTTGGGTAGATACTGTTGTAGGTTTAGGTATTTCTTTATTTATTCTTATTACAGGTATTAAAATATTTATAGAAAGTTATAACGTATTAATGGATAAGGCTATGAATGAAGAAACTAAAAAGGAAGTCTTAGAAATCATTAAAAAATATGATGAAGTAAAAAAGATTCAACATTTTAATGCAACACCAGTTGGTTATAAATATCAAGTATCATTTACTATATTTGTAGATGGTAATCTTTCAACTTTTGCATCCCACGATATTGCAAATAAACTAGAAAAAGAAATTAGTGCCTTAGATGATATTTATTTGACAATAATTCATGTAAACCCTATCTAACATCTTGAAAGAAAGATAGGGTTTTTGTTACAATAAAAAGGGAGGATAAATGGATAAGGTAAGCTTAAATTATTATCATACTAATATTGTCATACCTAATATGATACTTGCTAATAAAGATTTTTTCTTAAGTAAAATAATTAAAAATTCTCAAAATATGGAATACTTTATCACTAAAGATACCTTTGATAAAGCTTGTAAGAAAAAAGAAATTAGTGAAAAATCCATTAGTTGTAATTTAACTGCCAATGAAGCAGGTGGTTATTTTATAGTATATGTAGAATTTCCTAATGATTATGCTGATCATACTAAAGCCATAGCTATTGCTACCAAGGGATCTATTATTAGGTATTTTACATATGAAGTAGATAAGATAAATAATAAAGATTGCTTTTTTGTAGGCGAGTGGGAGTTTTTAAATGACCATATTGATAAACATTTAAATTATGGGCAAACTAGTGAATGTAAAATGACTCTTTTCGCTGGAAAAGTAACTGAAATTTTAGAAGGATAGGTGATTAATTATGTTTATTGGGGAAGAACCAATTCATATCAAAGTTAGTAGTAAGGAAGATATTGCAGAACTTGTATTAATGCCAGGAGATCCACTTCGGGCAAAATACATTGCAGAAAAATTTTTGGAAAATGCTCGCATGGTTACTAGTGTTAGAAATATGCTTGGTTTTACTGGTACATATAAGGGTAAGAAAATAACTGTTATGGGTAGTGGCATGGGAATGCCTAGTATGAGTATTTATGCTTTTGAATTATTCCATTTCTTTAATGTCAAAGAAATAATACGTATTGGTACATGTGGTGCTGTAAGTGAGGAAGCCAAAGTATCAGAAATACTTTTAAGTGATAGTGTATATTCCGAATCAAATTTTGCATATACCTATAATGATTATAAAGAACATGTTGTATATGCAAATGAAAAGTTAAATGACCAAATAAAATCTGCCGCAGCAGAACTTGGCATGACTGATAAATTACATGTAGGTATGCTTACAACTATGGATGTGTATGGTCCATATATCGATTATGATAGAGTATTAGAAAGAATTCCTAGTGAATATAAAGATAAAATACTTGGAGAAGAAATGGAAGCATTTGCCTTAATACACGTTGCTAATACTATGGGAAGAATGGCTACTGCAATGGCAACTGTAGCAGATTCTAAATTCTCTAATGTAGTCATGTCCATCGAAGATAGGCAAAAATCTCTAGATGATATGATTACTCTTGCTTTAGAAGCAATCATAAAATAGTTTACATTTAATTAACTTAAAACTTAAGATATTCACTAGATTATGACTAGTAAATGCCCCTTTTTTATGTTATTATTTATATAGCATAGAAACTCTAGCACGATATATCTGTTAGGATGTTGGAAAGGATTGAATTTTTATGGAAGTAAAAAATGAGAAAAAAGTATTAGTGTTATCATTTCTTGGTGTGATAACATTTATTGCTGTAGTAGTTGGAGCAACATATGCATATTTCACAGCCCAAGGTGGTGGAACTGGAAATATCAATGTTAATGCCAATACTGCAACAACAGATAACTTATCATTTCAAACAGGAAGTGCCATAAGTTTAACAGCAAACCAAGAAGATTTTTATCAAGGTGCAGAAAATAAAAGTGGTGAAACTTTTGCAAGAGCAACACTTACTGCCAATAATGCTACAAATAATGCAACAAGGAATTATTATGTATATTTAAATATAGAAAGTAATGATTTTGAATATACAACAGTAGATAAACAAGCAGAAATACTACTAAAAGTAACAGATCCAGATGGTGCTGAAGTAACAACACTTGGTTCTTTAGAAAGAAAAACAAGTGGAGGAGTAACCGGTTTTGATATAACAACATCTACAGGATTAATTACAATAGCAGATAATTATGAAATAACATCAACTAGTACAGTAACACAAGATTGGAACATAGAAGTAATATTTGCAAACTTAGATAGTGACCAAAATGCTAATACTGGGAAAAGTTTTAGTGCTAGTTTAATAATCCAAAAAGAACCAATGACAACAAGCTTAGGAAACTTTGCAGAATATATAGCAAATTTATACACAACAGATGGAGAAAACGGACTATACCTACATGATGGAAACGGCACATACGGAGCCCAAGAAGCAGGAGATAACTCATATAGATACGCAGGAGCCAATCCCAATAACTATGTATGCTTTGGTTCAGATGAAGAAACATGCCCAAGCGATAACTTATACCGGATAATTGGAGTATTTGGGGATGAGGTAAAATTAATCAAACATGAATATGCAAATAGTGATTTATTAGGAACAGATGGTGATTATAGTAGTAGTACATACAGTAATACAAGTTCAAGTTATTATAAAGGAACAAAAACCACAATAAATAGATATTACTGGAATGTAAATGGAACAAGCACATGGAGTGAAAGTCAGTTAAATACAGTAAATTTAAATACAAATTACTTGAATAATATAGGAAGTACATGGTCAAGTAAGATAGCGAACCACACATGGCAAGTAGGAGGAACAACATTTGCAAATGTGTATGAGAGTCCAGTAAAAACAGCACACACATATGAAGTAGGAGCAAGCACAGCAAATACGACATACCAAGCAAAAATAGGATTGATGTATGTGTCAGATTATGGATATGCAGCAAGTCCAGCAAATTGGAGTACCAACATGGGATTTTTAAATTCAGCAACAAACAGAGATAACAACTGGATGTTTATGGGGTTATCCGAATGGACAATTTCCCGCTGGTCGGGCAATACGGGCAGTGCGTTCGGTGTGTACAGCACTGGTCTTGTGAACTACAGCAGCGTGGACGACTACAACTTTGCGGTGCGCCCGTCCTTCTATCTGGAATCTAGTGTAGTACTAACAGGGGGAACTGGCACAGCCAGTGACCCTTACCGGATAAGTTAGGGGCGAAGAAAAACTTGTTCTTTTGTTACTTTTCTTTTAAGAAAAGTAATGCAGATGGAAAATAGAAAATAGTATATAGGTATATATACTATTTTTACTAAGATATGTGGGTGATTTTAATGAATGAGAAAATCGATACTAGTATATTTAGAGCTTATGATATCCGCGGAGTTTATCCCAAAGAAATAAATGAACAAACAGCATATACGATTGGTAAAAGTTATGGTTCATACTTACAAGAAAAATACAATAAGAATACTTGTATAGTATCTCATGATAATAGATTATCTAGTGAATCTTTATCTCAAAACTTAATTAAAGGTATCACTTCTAGTGGATGTAATGTCATTAATTATAGTATGACTACAACACCGATGAATTACTATGCCCGTTATATAAATCAAATGCCTGGTATCATGGTTACGGCTTCTCACAATCCCAAAGATGATAACGGTTTTAAATTTTCTTTTGATGGTATGATTAATGCTCGTGGTGAAATGATTGAAGACTTTAAAAACTATACTCTTGCTGGAGTATTTAAAAATGGAATGGGTAAAATTGACAATAACAATATGGTAGATAAATACTTAGAGTATTTAAAGTATTCTATCAAGTATGGAAAACATAAAAGAAAAATTGTTATTGACCCTGGTAATGGAGCAACTTGTCTTATTGTAAAAAAAGTATTTGATAATAGTTTTTGTACTCCGATTTATATTAACGATACACTTGATGGTACTTTTCCAGCTCATCATCCTGATCCTGCAGTAAAGGAAAACATGAAAGAACTTCAAGAACGCGTTAAAAAAGAACGAGCTGATTTTGGTGTTGCTTATGATGGTGATGGAGACCGTATAGGAATTGTTATGGATAATGGCGAATTACTACAGATAGAGTATTTCATGATTATTTGTATTCGTGATATGTTTAATAATGTAACAAATAAAACATTCCTTTATGATATAAAATGTTCTAAGAGCGTTGATGATTATATAAGAAGTCTTGGAGGTACTCCAATATGTTATAGAACTGGAGCAAGTTATACACAATTTAAAGTTCATCAAGACAATTTACCATTCGGTGGAGAATATTCTGGCCACATTTATTTTAGAGATCGTGATGCTGATTGTGGAAGTGCTATTTATGCAACACTTCGTTTACTTGAAATAATGAGTAAAACAAGTGAAAAACTAAGTAAAATGGTTGCAACTTTCCCTAAATATTTTGCAACACCAGAAATTAAAATACCTTGTGATGATGCTATTAAATTTCAGGTTGTTGAAAAAGTAAAAGAATATGCTAAATCGATGAATTATCCAATAAATGATATTGATGGAGTAAGAATAACTTATACTAATGGTTGGGCATTAGTAAGAGCAAGCAACACAGGACCAAATATAACCTTTAGAGCAGAAGCAGATAGTCCAGAAGGAACTCAAATTCTTGAAAATATCTATGTTGGTATGGTTCAAAAAGAAATTGAATCTCATAATATGCTATAAAAACTTCAAAATTGTTGAAGTTTTTTTCTTTAATTGGTAAAATTATATTAATTGGAGGTTGTCATGAAGGAAGATCAAAGTAAATTGATAATTTCAATAGGAATAATAATAAGTTTAATTATTATAACTTGGACAGCAATGAAATGGCCATTAGGTTTTAGTAATGAGTATTTTTGGATATTTATAGTAATTGCTTTTATTGAAGCAGTTATAGTCATTGTTGTAAATGAAATATTAAAAAGTAAATTTAAAAAGAATAAAAAAAAGAAGGATAATAAGAAGTTTCAAAAAGCGAATAATATTCTTTTAATAATTATTATTAGTTTATCATCACTTTTAATGCTTTCTGTTTCTGGAGCAATTTGGGTGTTTAGTGAAATTAATCAATATAGTAAAATTTATCCAAGTGGTACTATGACTTATTCATTAGATAGTTATGAATCTGAATTAATAATTCCCTCATACTCAATAATTGCTGGAGAATATTGGGATGAACTAATCATTTTTAGAAGTCCTAAAGATGCTGATCAACTAAAAAGAGAGTTAGATGAGATATTTGCAAGTGATGTCTTCACTTTATATGAAACAGATAATGGAGTAGTTTATTACAATGAAACAGATGATTATACAATTGTTGATTATGAAGTAAATGAACATTTATTTATGAATACATTCAATATAACTTATTGTGATGGTCTTTGTGATTAGCAAAATCTATTGATAAAACTTAAAAAATTTGTTATATTAAATATGTAAGTGTTACCCCTAGTGGATAATGCCTGCGAGTTTTTAGTTCGAGACACTATACCTGAACAAGGCTAGTGTCTATTTTTCAAATCAACTGCAGTATAACTACAATCAATAAGATTATTATTACTAAAAGAGTACTTATGTTTTCTTCTTTGTTCATATCTTTGCCTCCTTTTATCCAAAACCCCCAAATTTTGAGTAGTAATAGATTACTCAGATTTAAAGCAGGCACTACCACTAGCGGGTAACGGTTATTTATTCTAAAGATAAATAAGTATAATTGCAATAACTTCGACAAAAATCGACACAAAAAAACTGATTTAATCAGTTTTAATTAATTTTAAAATATCTTCATCGCTTATTTCTAATTCTTTAATTAGTTTTTTTATTGTTTCAAATTTCGCATTTTTGTAGGCGCCATTTTCTATCCTGAGCAGATTTCTCCATGAAATATTACATTTTTCTGCTAGTTGTTCTAAAGATAAATTTCTTAATTTTCTATATTCTTTTAACATATTTACATCCTCCATGACAATTATGTCATTTGTCTATTAACTTGTGTATGACGCAAATGGCAATTTATAGTATTGACATATTTGACATAAAAATGTATGCTTATTATGACATTGTTGTCATAATAAGGAGGTTTTATATGACAAAAGGAAAAATTGCTTTAGGTTTAGTTATCATTAGTACAATTTGTATTATTGCTACATTATTTTTGAATAATCACAACAATGTAATTATTGAAAATGAAGATAGCAATCAAATAATTAATACTAATGCATTAACAATGATGTATGAAACAGAGGCGGGGAGTGGAGAGTATCAAGTATCAAATGATACAACATGGCCACAAGATGGATATGTTTTTAATGAAACACTATCTAAATGTGAAAATGGTAGTACTCTTACTTGGGATGATGAAAACAAAAAGGTATTATTGCAAACAAGTAAAAGCGACAAGTGTTATGTATATTTTGATATATTAGGGGAATGTACTGATTTTTTAGAAGTTGGAACACAATTAACCACTGTTGCTTTTGATTGTCATGTTGACTCTTCTGGAATGCCTTCATGCACGCCAACATATCGAACGGATAATTTTCCTTGGTTAAGTCATTATGGAGGATCATATTATTTAGAATTGACAGTCAATGACGTCGAGAGCACAATTTCTTTATATTATTATGAAATGGGAACCTATTCTGAAAATTATGGAGCAGAATATTGTCTGTATAATGATTATTATTGTAGAGAAAGTGCTTCTGCTGGAGCCGGTAGATATTATTCATACCATTTTTCGATGAAAAACAATTATTGTGACTTGTGTGTAAATGGTTTAACAAGAAAGATTGAAGATTGTAATGAGACTGATTGGTGGAAAAAGACTAGTTAATTTTTAATAATTTTATTGAAAAAACAAAATAAATTTGTTATATTAAATATGTAAGTGTTACCTCTAGTGGTGGTAACGCCTGCACTGGTCAGGCGCTTTTAGCGCCTTTTTTCGTTTATCTTACCAACTAAAGCAAGAATCACGATTATTATTACTAGACAAAATTCATTATCGTTCATTGCCTCGCCTCGACATCACTCCTGATCTCCCGAAGGTAACCCCCTGAAGCCGGAATCCGGCAAAGTAAAGAGACTAGACTAAAGGTAACGGTTAATTATTCTAAAGTTGATTTATAAAAATTGCAAGAAAAATCGTACGACAAAATAGGACATTCAAAAAGTACTTGACTAAAAAGAAAGTTTTGATATATAATGAGTACATCGGAAAAAATTATGAACGAGACACGTATATAAGAGGAAAATTAAAGAGAGTTCTTGTTAGGTGAGAGTAGAATAATGCAATTCTTATATATATCACTCGGGAGTTGGATAACTGAAAAAAAGTAAGTTATCTCGTTAATCGCGTTAAGATAATTAAGTAAATTAAAGGATGGTACCGTGCATTTGCACTCCTTGGTATCATCCTTTTTATTTTGGAGGGAATAAAAATGAAAAAGGATTTTAAAAGTTTAAGTAAAGAACCGGTAGATGTAGTGGAAGGAAAAATATTAGAACATTGGATTAAAGATGATATCTTAACTAAGTGTATCGAAAATAGAAGTGATGCTCCATACTTTGTTTTCTATGATGGACCTGCAACTGCTAATGGACATCCTGGACTTCATCACATGGTTGCTAAATTCTTAAAAGATACTATTTGTAAGTATAAAACAATGCAAGGATATAAAGTATTACGTAAAGTAGGTTGGGATACTCACGGATTACCTGTTGAACTACAAGTAGAAAAAGAACTTGGCTTTAATGGTAAAAAAGATATTGAAAGATATGGTATCAAAGAATTTAATCAAAAATGTCGTGAGTCAGTTTGGAAAAATGAAAAAACATTTGCAGACCTTACTAATAAAATGGGGCAATTTATTGATTTAAAACATCCATATGTAACTTATGATAATAACTACATTGAAACAGAATGGTGGATACTAAAGAAATTCTTTGAAGAAGGATTATTCTATGAAGGAGCAAAAATTCTTCCATATTGTCCTAGATGTGGTACAGGACTTGCTAGTCATGAAGTTGCCCAAGGTTATGAAGAAATTAGTGTTGATACCGTAATTGTTCCAATGAAGAAAAAAGATGAAGATGTCTACTTCTTAGTTTGGACAACTACTCCTTGGACACTAATTGCCAATGTTGCTTTGTGTGTTAATCCTGAATATGATTATTCTTTAGTTGAATCAAAAGGAACCAAATTCATACTAGCAACTAGCTTAGTATCTAAAGTATTAGGTGATGAAGCAACAATTTTGGATACTTTTAAAGGTAGTACCTTAGAATATACCGAATATGAACAATTAATACCTGAACTTAAGGTTGATCGTAAAGGTTTCTTTGTTACTTGTGATACTTACGTAACTGCTGAAGATGGTACTGGAGTAGTACACATTGCCCCAGCATTTGGTGCTGATGATGCGAATGTCGGAAAGAAATATAATTTGCCATATTTAAATCCAGTTGGTGAAGATGGAAAATATACTGAAGGCCCATGGAGGGGAATGCTTGTATTTGATGCTGATGCTGAAGTAATTAAATACTTAAAAGAAAATGACAAGTTATTTAAAAAACAAAGAATGGTTCACAACTACCCACATTGTTGGAGATGTCATTCACCACTAATTTATTATTCTAAACCAAGTTATTATTTAGAAATAACGAAGATAAAGGATAAAATTGTTGCTAATAACAAAACTGTCAATTGGTATCCAGCTTATGTTGGAGAAAAGCGTTTTGGTAACTGGCTAGAAAATTTAAATGACTGGGCAATATCAAGAAGTAGATATTGGGGAACACCACTTCCTTATTGGATTTGTTCTTGTGGCCATACCGAAATGATTGGTTCAAGAAAAGAATTAGTGGAAAAGGCAATTGAGGATATTGATGAGTCTATTGAACTACATCGCCCATATGTTGATGAAGTACACCTAAAATGTCCAGAATGTGGTAAAGCCATGACTCGCTGCAAAGATGTAATAGATTGTTGGTTTGATTCTGGGTCTATGCCTTTTGCCCAATATCATTATCCATTTGAAAATAATGACTTATTTGAAACGCAATTTCCAGCAGACTTTATCTGTGAAGGAATCGATCAAACAAGAGGTTGGTTCTATACGCTTTTAGTAATATCAACATTTGTAAAAGGCGTAAGCCCATTTAAAAATGTTTTAGTTAATGATTTATTACTCGATGCTGAAGGTAAGAAAATGAGTAAATCGCGTGGGAATATTGTTGAACCATTTACAACAATGAAAGAATATGGCGCAGATACTGTAAGATTCTATTTACCTTACGTTTCACCAGTATGGGTACCACTTAAGTTTGATATAAATGGCTTAAAAGAAGTTCATTCGAAGTTCTTTAATCCACTTAAAAATACTTATAATTTCTTTACAATGTATGCTAATATTGATGGTATTGATATCGATGAATGTGATATTCCGGTGAACATGCGAGAAGACATCGATAGATGGTTAATAAGTAAATATAATAAATTATTAAAATATGTAACTGATGCCTATGAAGAATATGATTTAAATAAAGTAGTTAGAGCCCTAACAGACTTTGTATCAGATGACTTATCTAACTGGTATATAAGAAGAAATAGAGATCGTTTTTGGGGTTCTAAATTAGATGACTCTAAAAAGGCTGTATATAAGACAACTTATGAAGTTTTGGTAGGATTGTCACAAATGATGGCACCAGTAGTACCATATTTATCTGAAGAAATATATACAAACCTTACCGGAGAATATTCTGTCCATACATCAGACTTCCCTAAATATGATGAAGTATTAATCGATGAATTATTAGAAGAAAAAATGGATTTAGTACGTAATTTAATTAGTATAGGTCGTTATGTAAGGGAAGAAGCAAAAATTAGAGTTCGCCAACCACTAAGTGAAATATTGCTTGATGGTAAATCTGAACTAATCATCGGTGAACTAACAGAACTAATTAAAGAAGAATTAAATGTTAAAAAGGTAACATATATTGATGATACTTCTGAATTTATGAACTTTACTGTAAAACCTAACTTTAAAGAAGTAGGTAGGGTATTTGGTAAAAACATCAAAGAATTCCAAGAAAAATTATTAGAGTTATCTTTAAATGACATTAAAAAGTTACAAAATAACGAAATAATTAAAATGGAAATTGCGGATGAAACTGTTGAAGTAACATCAACTATGGTAGATATTAGAATTGATGCCAAATCAGGATTTAATGTTGGCATGGAAAATAATAACTTTGTAATACTAAATACAACTCTTACTCCTGAACTTATAAATGAAGGTATAGCAAGAGAAATAGTTTCTAAAGTTCAACAAATGCGTAAAAATATTGATCTAGAACTTACTGATAGAATCGAAATAACTTATGAATCAGATGATGAAATAAAGCATGCCATAAATGATTTCGAAGACTACATCAAACGTGAAACTTTAGCAACTAGCATAAGTGAAACTTCAAATGATGGAGAAGAATTTAAAGTAAATGATAAAACACTAAAAATTGCTATTAAGAAAAAATAATGGTAAAATGGTTATGGGTCCTCGTAGCTCAGCTGGATAGAGTGAATGCCTCCGACGCATTAGGTCGCAAGTTCGAATCTTGTCGAGGACACCATAATTAGGATAAATGTGACTTTAATGGTCACTTTTTCTATAGAAAGGATAATATGAATCATAAATATATTAATAGTAAAACATTTGAAATAGTGGATGATGTCTTCGAAGTTGATGAAGATATTGCTGAGGCAATCTCAATACTTAATAAAAAAGGGTATCATACAAAGTATTGTTGTTCTGGACATGTAAAAGACCCAAGACTATACGAATCTTACCCACTAGAAAAAGTAGAAAATAAAAATTTAGGTTATATAATAGATGATGAAAAAATATTAATGCCCTATACCAGTACAACTTTATATATAATGTTTGATAAAGAATATAACTTTTCTAATATTCCTGTAAATTTTATTAAAGATGGTAATGTAATTGAATGTTTTATTGACTATTATGATAATGATACTAAAAAAAGTAGTAAGACTATAGATGAAGAAATAAAACATGCCAATACTACTTTGCTTAATTGGGTAAAGTCTTTACCTAAAAATATATAACATAACTCAGAAATGAGTTTTTTTTAAAATTAAAAAAAACTCTCACTAGAGAGTTAATTAAATTCTAAATAATATAATGGATTAAAATTGTGTTCTTCGATTACTGTTTCACCTTGATCTGCTTCTTTCATTGCTTCAGTTGAAACTAAGAAGTAAGTGTGAAATAAATAATCTTTACCATCACTACTTACTGGATCATCCCAAGTAAGGTCGATGTGTAACCATTGATCATCAAAATATACTGCATTCCAAATATGACCTGTTGATGAATAACTTATTTCATCTGGTGTTGTTGCTACTTTAAAATTATTGTAACCTAA
>CALVKN010000004.1 GCA_944332715.1 uncultured Bacilli bacterium | reverse complement strand
AAAAGTGCACTTTCTTTTGAAAATGACTTTTTATTATCATTTTTTATTCATTTGTGCACTTATTTTTGATTCAACGTGGCTTCTTAATAAAACTATTTTACGTTAATTATACCGTAACTTCCATCTTTTCTTTTATATAAAACAGAAACACAATCTTCATCAATATTTTTAAAAACAAAGAAATCGTGATTTAATAATTCTATTTGAATTATAGCTTCTTCTTCATCCATTGGTTTCATATCAATATTTTTTCTTTTAACAATTTTAGAATCATCAACCAATTCATCTTCTAAGGCTTCAAAATCAAAACTCATTTCAAATTTAGGAACTCCGCGATACTTTTTGTCTAAGCGATCCTTATTCTTTCTGATTTGCCCTTCAAGTTTGTCAACAACTAAATCTGTTGCCGCATAAAGGTCTTGATGTCTTTCTTCAGCTCGTAAAGTAAATCTACTAGTTGGGACTGTTACTTCAATACTTTGTTCTTGATTTTTTACTTTAATTAGAACCTTACATTCAATTCCCTTTGGGTTTTCGAAGTACTTATCAAGCCTACTTAGTTTTTCGCTTATGTAATCTTTAATAGATTTAGTGACAGTTACTTTATCACCGCGAATACTTATTTTCAAAATATATCACCTCTATTTATAATATACCATAAAAATGGGAAAAAAACTATATATTAAAACACATGATATGAAAACCATGTGTTAAGTTTACTATTTACAAGTAAAGCCATCTGCTTCAGCTTCTTTTTTAACTTCTTCTAGTGTTGCTGTTGTATCTGCTAACTCTTCTAAATCGTATTCTACTAATGCATCTTCACTAGCCTTTGTAACATCTACTTCAACAGTCATATTAAATTTATAATTCTTTTCATCATTTGTTAAAGTAAGCTTTACGCCTTCTTCATCAACTTCTTCATATTGTGATTCCATAGCAGAGATAAACGAACCCCAATATTCTTTAATATCATCATCTGTAGCAGTTGCTTCAATACTCATTCTAACCTTTGTTACTTGGTCGTCTTTAAATGTCATTTGGGCTTCCTGTACCATTTTTACGCCACTATCTTCTTCAGTATTAGTACAGATTAAAGTCTTTTCGCCACACCCAGTTAAACACAATAAACCAACAACTACGATAATTAATAATTTTAACTCTTTCACATATACCTCCTTCCTACTTTAAGGATACCTTATATATGAGAAAAAAGCAATCGTTTTTTTACAAAATAAAAACTAGAATTGATCACTTTCTAGTTTGTTTTTTTAAGCAATAGTAGTCATTTGTTCTTCAACAACATCAACTGCTTGTAATCCTTTAGCTGTTTCAATAAGTTTGAAATTTACTAAAGAACCTTCGTTTAATGTTTTATAACCATCTTTTTTGATAGCGGAATAATGAACGAAAATATCAGATAATTGGTCATATTCTATGAAACCATAACCTTTTTCGTTATTAAACCATTTAACACGGCCTTGCATCATAACACACACTCCCTCCTTCTTTACGTATACTTTAACATATAAACTATGCTTAAGCAACAAAAATCGTGCGACAAAATTCGACATTAATTGTGCTTTCTTACCCATAATATCATACAAATAAAATATGATTTTAAAGTGTGTTTAAAAGTATTAGTTTTGAGTTTAAAATTATTTAAATTTAATTTTATCACAGAATTTTTTGGACAATAAATCTATTTTTTTCCCATTGTCTAAAATAAAATAATTTTCTACCCAATTAAACTTTTGCGTACGACACATATTTATAAAGCAAGAGCGATGAACTTGTTTAAAACGATTATCAAGTAACTTTTCTATGTCATTTAAAGATGCTCTTAAGTGATAGTCGTTTTTATCAGTTATAATTACTACTTTTCTTTCAGAAGTATCACGATAAATATATAAAATGTTATCATAATAAATACGAAGACAATATTTACTGTTTTGATATATAAACATATTTCCTATATAATAATTGTCTAATATTTCTTTTATATCAAGTAAAGTCTTTTTAGAATGTTCATAAATATTAGGAATAAAATCAAATATATTTTTTACCCACTTATTATAATTTTTACCTAATAAAATTAATTCACTGCGATGATCTTTATTTCTAATAAGTGAAGCAATATTAAAGCAGATGTTAATTAAATATATCTTTTTATATTCATTATCATTAATTATTTTTTCTAATTCTTGGTTACATGTTTTATACCAATTGATAACTAAATCTTTGGAGTATAAAAAATCCAACTTACAGATTATTTTTTTCAAAGCCAGATAGTTTCTCTCATCATTATCAATTAATATAATTTTTATCACTTATTATTAAGTATACGCCGAAGTAAAAGAAGATGCAAATATATTTTTTTATTATTTACACATACTATCTAATAAAAATAATTCATGATTGTTATAAATATAAGTTTTATTGTTGTATTTTTTTTCAAAATTATTAAATATTTCTAGTAAGAGATCACTTTTACCAATTAGATATAATTCTTTGTTTTGAATTTTATCTTTTAGATACTTTAATAAATCTTCATTTTTTACAAAAAAATTACTAGGAATTAAGGTACTATTTGTTTTTTTATATTCATCTATATAACTTAAAATAAGATAATTTTCTTGAATATTTAAGAATGCTTTGATGTTATTTAATTTGTATCTTTTGGATTCACATTCAAAAGTTATTTTGCGATAGTTAAGTTTTTCTAAAGAAGTTTTTAATACTTTCATATCTGCTGGTGTGTATGCTGGATTAATAATTACTTTTATAGTATCTCCAAAAAGATTATTATTTAAATGATACTTATTTAAAAAGATATTATATTCTTTTAAAAACTTTTCTATATTATAGATTTTACCAAACTTTATAATATTTTTATTTATTTTATGTTTTATTATTTCTTTTCTTTTTTTATTTTTTAAATATATCATGTTGTCTGTTAGATATAGTAGATTGTTTACTTTCATTATTACCTCTCTTAAATTTTTCTTTGGTTGCTTCTCCACCGCGGATGTGTTTTGTTTCTTCATGATTTTTAAATATTTTAGATATTTCATTTGATAGATTACTATCAATCTTTTTTAAACGTGTATTTAAATCATTATGGACTGTACTTTTACTGACATCAAAAACACTAGCTGTGGATCTTATAGTATCTTTTGTTTTTATAATGTGTTTTGCCTCATCCAAGACTCTTTTTTTAATAAATTCATTCATAACCAAACAACCCCTTAATAAATTATATTATTAAGGGATTCTTTTTATTAATTTAAATCTTCAATATTCATTGTATAGAAGGTATCTGGATCAATTGTATTACCATTGTAATAAACTTCAAATAATAGGCAGTTTTCTGTTTCACCATCTAGAAGGTTATCTCCACTTTTACCAATAAGGCTTCCAGTAGTTACTAAATCGTCTTTTTTAACATTTACTTCACTTAAACTATAGTAGACAGTTTTTAAATTTGGATTATGAGTTACCTCAACAAATTTTCCTAATATTTCATCTTCGCTAACATTTGTAACTGTTCCATCATAGACACTTAAACAATCAAATACTTCATTGGAAGAATAAAGTATTCCACTATTTTGTAAGTATGTTTGTTCATAATAAACTAGGGAACCTTGTTGAGTTGCTTCATCATCATCTTTGCTATAATATGATTTGCTAACACTTACACTTTCTGATGTAAATGGCTTTTTAATTACGGCACTTTCAACATTTTCTTCGTTTTTAATTACTGGTGTTACCCCATCTTCCAGTGCACCTACTGATAAATCACTAGCATAATTAAGCTGGTTTTGAAGTGCACTTCCTAAGAATGAAACACTAATAAATAATACCCCAATTACTAAGACATATACTGTTGGTAAAACAAATCCCTTTAACTTTCTTTTTTTCATAATTCACCATCCTAATTAAAGTATGAGAATTATTTTTTGTTTTTATACATTTATTTTAACAATATCGATACCTTTATAGTAATAATTCAAGATTTCTTCATAAGTGTAACCTTTTTTAGCCATTTCATTAGCCCCGTACTGACTCATTCCTACCCCATGACCATATCCTTTGGTGGTAATTGTTACTTTATCAGTTATGTCGATATCAAAATCTGTTGAACGAAGATTTAGTAAACTACGTATTTTTGTACCTTTAAATTCTTGATTATTAATAGTTATAGAATTAACACGATTAGTAGCACTACGAACTATGTTTTCAATGGCTATATTAGAACAATCAAGACTTAGTTTTTCACAAAATTCTTCTTTAGAAAAAGTGGTAGTTACTTCAAAATTTTTAACATTTTCATCCCACGTAGAATCAACACTTTCTAAATAATCGTGGGTTTCTCCAAAGACTAAAGATGCATCTTCTGTATAGCCATTGCTCATGGCAAAATAGTATGCACTAATAACCTCACCATCATATTCCATTACCAAATCTTTTGTTTCTAAAACCGCATCTTTAATACGATTATAATAATATTCATAATCACTACCCCATTTTTCCTGCATATCAGTAGTTGTAATATAAACTTGATTAGTAACATCAGTTAGTAAATCATAACTTGTCGTTGCAGTATTAATTTTTGATAAGGCATAACTTCTGGCTGCTATTGCTTGCGCTTTTAGGGCATCGACTTCAAATGATGCAGGCATTTCACCCGCAACAACACCAATGATATATTCTTCTAAATTTAATTTGGTTTCTTCGTTGCTGGTAGAATCTTTAATAGTAACTTCAATTTCTTCATCATTAAAATAAGCAGTCTCACTTTTTTTAGGACTGCTTATTATAGTTACAATACTTAAAATAATTATGACTACAATTAAATATTTATTTTGCATATTCTTGCCTCATTAATTGTATGTTTTTTATATTAATTTTATACTAGTTTATAAATGCAATAACAAAATTTGTTAAAAGATAACCTAAGGAAAGACTTAAAACAATTACTAAAACACGAGCTTCAAGAATTTTACCTTTTTTAACGATACCATTAAAATTAATTCCAGAGATGGCAAATGCAGCAATAAAAGTAAATATTATGTATAAAATTATCTCATAATTCATAATTGCCTGCTTCTATTTTATTTATCTTTTCTATTCTTCTTAGGTGTCTTTCTTCACAAGGATTTTTGGTAGCAATAAAGGTATCAATTATTTTATAAATTGTATCTAAACTTAGGTTAATTCCAAAAGCAATGACATTGGCACCATTATGGTTTTTGGCAGTAAAAGCATCATTTTCATCAAATACTCGAGCACATCTAATACCTTTAACTTTATTTGCAGCGATACTCATACCAATTCCAGAACCACAAACAAGAATACCTAAACCGTTTTCACTTAATACTTTTTTGCAAACATCTAAAGCAAAATCAGTATAATCATCAGTTGGATTGTTTTCTAGTGTTGATGCTTCAACAGCAACACCATTACTTTTTAAATAAGCAACAATATCATCTTTATATTTTACTCCTTGGTGATCTACTCCTAAAAATATTTTTATTTTAATCATCTCCCTAAAATAATTATACTAAAATATTGAAAAAAACAAAAGCATTACTACTTTTGTTCTTTATCTAAACCAAATTTTTTATTAAATTTTTCAATGTTTCCAGTTTTCTTTGCTTTTCCTTGTGTTCCAGTATAGAATGGATGACATTCACTGCAAATTTCAACATCAATTTTATCTTTAGTTGAACGAGTAGTAAATGTTGCTCCACAAGCACAAGTAACTACAGCATCTTTAACTTCTGGATGGATATTTGCTTTCATTTTCTCTCCTTCCGCCATGTCAATTTTTTTGACATAGTAATCATTCGCTTTTAATATTATAACATAATTTTTAATTATGGCAAGAAAAATACTTTTCCATTTTTTATTTTATTAATATTATTTAACAATAAATCTGTCAATTGCTCTAGTTTTTATTAATCCTTTTTCCGCTTCTTGTAAAGTTACATAATTAGCAATTGCATTATAAAGCTTATTAAATATGATATTTCCATATCGATCATCTCTTTTTAACATTTCTAATATCTTTTGTCTTTGAGCTAATGTTAAATATCCCCATATCATTTCCTCAGCATTTTTAGCAATATATTCCATAGATTCTTCAATTGGTTCGTTACCCAAAATTAAAGCATCGGCTTTTTCATCGGCATTTAACCAAAAAAGATTAGCCTCTTTATTATCTGTTTCTTTACTTTGCCGGGCAATTTGAGCATCGTAAAATTCTACCGCTTTATAAATTGCTTGAGCAGAGGTTTTACCAATTCCTCGAATACTTGTTATAACATTATTACCTTTAGAATCTATATGAGAAAGCATATGTTTGATGGAAGCAATATCAAAATTTTCTAATCTTGCTTCTAAAATATTACAACTAGGAACTAATGGGTTTGATATTAATAATTGTTCTCCAGTAATTTCTCTATCTGTTTTGCTTGTTTTTTCATCTTCATAATTTTCAAAAGAAAAAATTTGCAAATCCATATTTTTAGAATTAAATTGGTCTAACTTTTTTGTCATTCTAGATAAGACTACTTGTAAATAATCATTATTTATTCCATGTTTTTCTAAAACTTCTTTTAATTTTCCAAAATCTTTAATATTATATTTTTTAATTATTTTATATGCATTAGTTGCTGCGTTGTTTTGATTATGCATTTGCCAAAACAAATCTTTCATTAATTCATTTGTTGAAATATGTTCTAATTTAATCATAATTTTCCCCCCTTAAATTGCCTGATATTATATCATAAACAATTTATTTGTCAAATTTTAATAAAATATTAATGGTTCGTACTGACAATGTTCATCAACTATATTTATTTTTAAATCTCCATGATACGTTTTATCGTTTATGTTTGCTATTATTTTTGCAATGTAACAATTACCCTTTTTAAAAATTCTATCTACTTTATATGTAATATTATTTTTAATTGGGTTATTTAATATTGGATAAGCAATTTTATAGTTTGCATCAATGTAATAATCAATATTATTTAAATCTTCTTCCGTATAGTTGTTTAAAATATCTACAGTATATATATCCTTTATTGAATTTAATTCTGATAAATTAACAAAATAATTTTCGTAAGTATTCCATTCTTCTTCACTAATTATTTTATAATTTAAATCTGTATTATATAAAATGACTGGATATTTTTTGTCATATAGACAATCCATTATTAATGGGCCGTAATAATCAAAGAAATTATCATTTGAAGTTACGCTATATTCTAAATTAGTGCCTAAGGTTTGGCATGCTAAGTTTTCACTTTCTTTAGTATTATTGATGTAGGAAAATATTGTTACTAATTCACTTTCAACAACAGAAATGAATTCATCCTCTTCAACTTGGGGACTAGATTGGTGATTGCTCGAATAGTCATTTCTTGTAATGAGGGCAAATACTAACCAAACTACTAATACAATACCTATTATTATACATATTATTTTTACAAAATTACTAAAATTATTTTTCATGTTTACCTCAAGTTTAAGATATCACAATTATACGTTATTTGCAAGATAATGTAATTTAATTTAACATTTGCAGCAATTCTTCAGCAATTTTTTGATGGGCTTCATAATTTAGATAATAACTTGTTTTATCTAAATAATATGCTTTATTCAAGTGATAGGCAATTATATCAAGAAAATAGGCATCATACTTACCACAAATCTTTTTTAGCGAAGAATTTATTTCGATTGCATCTTTTTGATCAAATTTATAGGCCGGGTAAAGACCAATGATGATTATTTTTTTGTCATAAAATTCTCTAATTGTTTTTAAAAATATTTCTATTTCTTTTAAGTAGTTATCCATAGCTTCAGTTGTTAAATTATTTTGAAGGGAAAGATCTGCAAATTCATCTAAGCCGATGCTTAAAGTAATAATATCAGAAGAAGCAATTGTTTGTTTAATGGGAACTCTTGTAAATTTTCCCAAGGTATTGTCTTCTAAATAGTCGTTTAGTTCATGTATTCTTAAGTGAGCAATGGAAAATTCGTTGTTATAAGATCCTAATTTATTTTGGCTTTCAATATTTTCTTTTAGATAATCATTAAAACTTGGGCCTGCTACATTATAGGGAGTCATACCTAAACTAAAACCATCACCGAGACTAACTAAATTAATTTTATCTTTGACAGTAATGAAATTTATTAGGAATGTAAGTAATGCTCCGAGTGTAATAATTAGTAATAACTTATATCTTCTTTTCATATTTACCCCCAAGAAAAAAGTAAAGATTGCTCTTTACATTATACTTCAACAATTTTAATATTAGCACCAACTGATGATAATTTGTTGATAATTCTTTCATAACCACGAAGAATATGTTCAGCATCACTTATAACGGTTGTACCTTTTGCAATTAAACCTGCAGTGACTAAAGCAGCACCAGCTCGAAGATCAGTTGCAGTAATTTCTTCGCCATGTAATGGAGTTGGTCCCGTAATTTTGGCGTGTTGTCTTTCAGCTTCGATATTTGCTCCCATCATATTTAGGTATTTTACATGCCCCATTCTATTTTCCCAAATTGTTTCTTCAAATAAGGATATTCCATTTGCTTGAGTAAGTAAAACGGCCATTGGTTGCCCTAAGTCAGTAGGAAATCCAGGATAAACTGCTGTTCTTACATTGGTTGGTTTTAGGTTATTACTTTTATTTAGAATAATTTTATGGTTTTGGAGTTTAAAGTTTACTCCCATTTCTTGTAATTTATTTAAAAGTAAAATATTGTGTTCAGGAATCATTCCTTCGATAGTTAGATTATCTCCAAGTAAAGCTCCCATAATGATGTAAGTTCCAGCTTCAATTCGATCAGGTATTACTTTTATTTCCGCTCCATGAAGTTTATCTACACCTTCGATAGTTATTTCTTCAGTACCAGCCCCAGTAATTTTGGCTCCCATATTATTGAGTAATTCAGCAATATTGCTTATTTCTGCTTCCCTGGCCGCATTATAAATATGTGTAGTTCCTTTAGCCATCGTTGCAGCAATCATCAAATTTATAGTAGCACCAACTGATGCAAAGTCAAGCATAATTTCGGCACCACGAAGTTCTTCAGCAGTAATTGTATATTTACTGTCTTCTTTAGTAATTGTTGCTCCAAGGGCTTCAAATCCTTTTAAATGTAGGTCGATAGGACGTGACCCAATGTTACATCCACCGGGAAAGTACATTTCAACATGCTTAAATCTAGTAAGTAGAGCCCCCATAAAATAGTATGATGCTCGAAGTTTGTTACTTAAATTTTCAGGAATTAAAGTATTTTTGATGTTACTTGGATCTATTTCTATAATACTACTGCTTTTTTTAACTGAAACATTTAATAGTTTTAATATTTCTATCAATGCATCTTTATCGGAAATATTAGGTACATTGGATATTTTAACATTACCATCAGCAAGTATAGCAGCAGGTATTAATGCTACGACACTATTTTTAGCTCCTCCTATTTTTATAGTTCCACTTAAAGGATGATTTCCTTCAATAATAATTTTTTTCATAAGTTCGCCTCCAATATATTTTATTTTTCAAACATTTTATTTATAGCAATTCCATAAATAAGTTTGGCAATATTTTTGCCTTTAGGATGAATATTTAAAAAATTATCCATCATAACTCCGCTATTGGCTTCCATTAAATATATATTATCATCATTTGTTATTATTATGTCAATACTGCAAAAACGGATATTTATTTCACTAGCAACTTTTTGGGCAAGAGTGCTAATACGTTTTTCTAAGAATTCAGGAATATCCATAAATATATTAGCACCTTTCGATAAATTAAATTGCCAATTGTATTCGTATTTTTCGCCACTTTTTAAAACTGTTTCGGGTAAATTTAACTTATTGTTGAAAAAATGGGGATTAAACTCTTTTAATAATTCGGCGATAGATTTTTTGCCATCGCCAATTACTGCAGGTTTTATTTTACCATAAATAAGCATTATTTGGCCATCTAAAATGATAACACGATATTCATTTTTAATATCAATGTAAGGACATATACTTAACGAATAGTTTTTTATTAATAATTTATCAAGTAGTTCATAAGTTTCATTTAAAGTTTTAGTATTAAAAACTTCTTTACCGCATGTTCCTAAATTTGCCTTAATTACTATATTATTATTGTATTTTTCAAATAAATTTTTAATATATAATTTATCATAGTTTTTAAATATAATATGATGTTTTATTATAGGATTATTTTTTAATTCCATTAATTCATAAAAAGCATATTTATCATCAAGAATTGTAGCAAGTGCACTATTATTTAAATCAAATTTATGACCAACTATGTAGTGAATCTCTTTATCACGTTCTAATACATTAATCCAATTTTTAGATATTTTAGTTAGTTTAATGTTTTTTTCGGTGCACAATTCTTTTAAGATATCATCAAATGTAGTCATTTAACTCACCTGCGAATATTATACCATTTTTAAATGAAAAGGTGAAATATTCCTAAAAAGAGCAATAGCAAAATACCCAAAATTATGGCGTACTTTCCAATAATTTTGTTACTATATTTACCAATAATTATTCCTAGATATGTAAAAGAAGCACTACAAAGTGCAAATATTATACTGGCTAAAAAATAATTGTCAGTAATATCGTTAATACCTAGACCTACTGAAAAACTATCAATGGATACACTTAAAGCAAAAATAATGATACCTAGTAAGTTTAAGTTTATTTCGGCAGTTTCATCTTTAAAGTAATGAATTGCTAAATTTATTCCTAAAATTATTAAAACGGAGCCTAAAATAATATTGCTGGCTAGATTTAACAAATTAATAATACCCAAACCAATTATATTTCCAAGTAATGGCATGAAGAAGTGAAATGTTCCTACAAAAAGTGGAAGAAATTTGATATTTTTAGATTGTGATGAAATTGATCCAACTGATAAAGACAAAGAAAAAGTATCCATCGATAAGGATATTCCTATAAGTAAAATGGATACTATTTCTTGCATATAATCACCCTATGGAAATATATGCAGTTATTATGAAAACTTTTCTAATACTTCCTTAATATAAAAGGTGTAATTAGTGGAATTGGTCTCTTCTTCAGTAGCTTCTAGTAAACAAAGTGGTGGAAATAAGACGCACCACCAATTTTCTCCTAAACCTGAGCCTAAAGTAATTACTAATGATTCATAATTTCCTTCAGGATATACTATACCTTTATATTCCTTTTCAGGGAAATAATTATTACCGTAATTAATTGTATAATCGATGTCATATTTATTGAGAATACTCTCAAATATAGGAATATTTTGATCAATAAGTTCTTTAGTTTCTTCTTTTGATTGGGAAATTTCTAATATTTCTGCAAAGACTGGTTCTATTTCTTCACGAATTTTTATTTTAATTTCTTGGTCTTCTAAAGAATTGCTATTAGCAATAATTCGAAATCTAATAGCATTACTAGGAATTAAAACTTCTCCAGAAGTTTTAGTGGTTAAACAAAAAAGAACGGTTACAATGAATAATGTTATGATTATTTTTTTCAATATTATCACCTAAAATAATATTGCGTAACCGTTTTAATATTTATTCATTAAATATAAATAAATATCTAGTTCGACCCGTTAAGTCACTCGTAAATTCATATTTTAAATTAGTATTAGCATCTAAAAATTTTTGCAAGTCTGATGATTCATTATCCCCAATTTCAAAAGCCATAAGCCCTGGTTTATTTAGATTTTTTAAATGCTTGTTGATAATTTGTTTATAAAAGTAAAGTCCATTATCTTCCGCAAACAAAGCTAAATGTGGTTCGTACTTTAAAACGCCATCTTCGACATATCCATTATGAGGAATATATGGTGGATTAGAGATAATAATATCATAATTATTAACTAAATCACTTAACATATCTTGATGAAGAAATTCTATTTTCACGTTGTTTTTCTTGGAATTTGCAATAGCTAACTCAAGAGCATCGAGAGATATGTCAACTGCTGTTACATCACTATTTAAATGTTTTTTTAAAGCAATAGCAATACAACCACTACCGGTACCTAAATCAATTGTTGATATCTTGTGATTAAAATGCTTTTTGGCATAATCAATTACAAGGGATACTAAATACTCGGTTTCAAATCGAGGTATTAAAACTCTAGCATCAACATCAATTAAGCAATCTAGAAACTCAACATTACCAATTAAATATTGAATAGGATAACCACTTGTAATTTTGTTTACAATTTCTTCTAAATTATTGGGATACTTTGATGTTAATAATTGCCAATCTTTAATGTTGATATTTTGTGGTTTATTCATAAATTTTTTCCAATAAAGACATATCGTAACCAATCAATTTAGAATAGTTAGGTATTGTTTCTTTTATTTTTTCGTATTTAGCCGCAAAATCACTATAATCTAGCGAAAACAAGTATAATGCATCTGTAATAATTTCATTGATAAAATCTATTTTTTCTTGTTTTAAATAGTTAATTATTTTCCAAAAGTTTTCTTCATCAATTTTATTTATAAACTCTATATCATAGGTTTCATATATATGGTTAAGTTCTTCATCTGATAAATATTTATTTAAAAGGTTCATCTTTTCACTCCATCTCTATTCATAAGTTCATCTAAATTTATACCATAGCGTTTAAGCATTATTGCTTTACTACAATTAAATAATGGATTTAATTTACCGTTAATTATAACTGGTATATTATTTTCTATCAAATAATCATAAATTGCTTTAGTTTGTTTTATAGACCTTACAAAAATATTATTTGTTAAATAATCACTTAGTCCCAATTCTTCAAACAATGCTATTATTTCTCTTATTTTTTTTATGTTTATGTTTAGCATAGTAACTTTTAATAAATGAGCATATTTGGGATTATCCCATTCGGGCATATGAATAATATTATTTATTTTTTCAAACTTTGTCTTCCATATAGTAGGAGTCAACAAACTTTGATATTTGGGATTACTCCACTCGGGCATGTCCAATATTTTCTTTATTTCTTCATAATTGGTATGCCAGATATTCGGTGTTAACAAGCTTTGATATTTCGGATCTTCCCATTCAGGCATGGCCAATATTTTTTTTATTTCTTCGTAATTGGTTAGCCAGATACTCGGAGCCAATAAATTTTGATATTTTGGCTCTTCCCATTCTGGCATAGTCAATATTTTTTTTATTTCCTCATAATTGCTTCGCCAGATATTTGGAGTCAGCAAACTTTGATATCTTGGATTATTCCATTCGGGCATGTCCAATATCTTTTTTATTCTTTCATATGTCGATTGCCAGATATTCGAAGTTAATAAATCTTGATATTTCGGATCTTTCCACTCTGGTATAGTTAATATTCTCTTTATTTCTTCATAATTGCTTCGCCAAATATTTGGAGTCAACAGACTTTGATATTTGGGATCTTCCCATTCGGGCATGGCTAGTATTTTTTCTATTTCTTCATAATTGGTTAGCCAAATATTTGAAGTCAATAAACTTTGATATTTTGGGTTTTCCCATTCGGGCATGGCTAGTATTTTTTTTATTTTTTCATAATTGCTTCGCCAAATATTTGGAGTTAACAAGTTTTGATATTTGGAATTTTCCCACTCAGGCATAGCTAGTATTTTTTTTATTTCTTCATAATTGATTGTCCAAAGATTTGAAGTCAATAAGCCTTGATATTTGGTATCTTTCCATTCGGACATCGCCAATATTTTTTTTATTTCTCCATAATTGGTGTGCCAGATAGTTGGAACCAATAAACTTTGATACCTTGGTTCTTTCCACTCAGGCATAGACAGCATTTTTTTTATTTCCTCATAATTGTTTCTCCAGATATTTGGCGTCAACAAACTTTTGTATTTTGGATTTTCCCATTCGGGCATAGCCAATATTTTCTTTATTTCTTCATAATTGGTGTGCCAAATATTTGGTGTCAACAAATTTTGATATTTAGGATTACTCCATTCGGACATCGCCAATATTTTTTTTATTTCTTTGGAGTTAGTTTGCCAAATAGTCGGAGTTAATAAATTTTGATATTCTGAGTTATTCCATTCTGGCATAGTCAGTATCTTCTTTGCTTCTTCATAATTAGTTGTCCAGATATTTGAACTCAACAAACTTTGATATTTTGAATCTTCCCATTCGGGCATAGCCAGTATCTTTTTTATTTCTTCATAATTAGTTGCCCAGATATTTGAACTCAACAAACTTTGATATTTTGAATCTTCCCATTTGGGCATAGCCAGTATCTTTTTTATTTCTTCATAATTTGCTTGCCAGATATTTGACGTTAATAAACTTTGATATTTAGGATTGCTCCACTCAGGCATATTTAAAATGGATATAACTTCTTTATAACTTCTAAGTTTTAGATAATTGGAAAATAAAAATTCTTGTTTTCTTTCTTTTAATAATTGTTTAACTCTTTCTATTTCATTGTTTTGCATTATTCAAATTTTTCTCCAGCCAATTTTAGTTTTAAATCTTCTGTTTGCAAAGCTTCAATAATTGGTTCAAGATCACCATCCATAACGCGGTCTAGACTCATGATAGAGAAATTGATGCGATGGTCAGTTACTCTATTTTGAGGATAATTATAGGTTCTTATTTTTTCGGAACGGTCTCCAGTACCAATTTTACTTTTTCTTTCTGCTCCAAGTTCTTGTTCTTCTTTCATACGAGCTTCTTCATTTATTCTAATTTTTAAAAGATTCATAGCTCTTTCACGATTCTTAAGTTGACTTCTTTCGACTTGGCAAGTTACAACTATACCGGTTGGGATATGCGTAAGCCTTACTGCTGAGTTAGAAGTATTAACAGATTGTCCTCCAGCACCGCTCGAATGATAAACATCCATTTTAATATCACTTTCTTTTACTTCGATATTAGATGTTTCTATTTCAGGCATAACTAAAACTGTTGCTGTAGATGTATGAACACGGCCTTGCGTTTCTGTAACTGGTACTCTTTGAACACGGTGTGATCCACTTTCATATTTTAATTTAGAATAAACATTATCACCTTTAATCATGAATTCAATTTGGGAATAACCTCCGCTAGAACCTTCAACTTCGTGGATAACTTCTGTTTTCCAACCGTTTGCTTCCGCATAATGGGTATACATACGATATAAATCTCCCGCAAAGATATTTGCTTCATCGCCACCGGCAGCACCACGAATTTCAACAATAACATTTTTGCCATCATTTTCATCTTTAGGTACAAGAAGAATTTCTAATTTTTTATATAGTTCTTCTTCTTTAGTTGTTAGAGACTCAATTTCTCCCTCAGCAATTTCTTTTAATTCTGGGTCATTAATCATTTCTCTTGCTTGTTCTAAGTTATCTTTTACTTTTTTATATTCATTATAAACTTCAACAGTTTCTTTTAATTCGCTTTCTTCTTTAGATAATTCTTTTAACTTGTTGAAATCACTTAAAACTTCGGGCTTTACTAATTCTTCTTTTATATCTTCATATTTTTTTACTATTGCATCTAATCTATTAAACATAATTCCTCCTTGTATTTTTTAACGCAAAACGAAGCTACATATTAGCTTCATCTTCGGCATCAATCACAACAAGGTCTGCAAGTTCATCATCATCAACATCATCTGTTTCATCATCTTTATCGTAGAAAATGTCTTCATCTTCTTCAGTATCAGGAATATCTTCTAAATCTTCCTCTTCATCTAGAAGTTCTTCTTCATCCTCTTCATCATCTTCGATAACGATATCTAATTTATGACGAGTTTGTAGGTCCCAAAAACCATTTTTTAACATAATAAATTTCTTATTTATTGACATTAATTCAAAGAAATCCATTAATTGTTCATCAACTACACTTTCTGGTAAACCTAAAACTTTACAAACGCGTTCAAAAATATCACGCAATTTCATTTTCTTGCCAGACTCTTGCAAAATTAATAATGCGATATCATCATAACCCATTAATTCTAATTCTTCTTTTGGTATTTCATTTAGTTTCATGTTATCACTCCTTACATTTTTTCTGGTGGGATTACCCCGATTAAATTTAATGCATTATATATTGTTTGGCGAATCGCCTTTATTAATAATATATTTTCTGCAGTTTCTTCTTTGTTTTCCGTAAGTATACGATTACTTGCATAAAAGGTATGGAACATATTAGCAAGTTCATAAACATAATTTGTTATTAAATGTGGTAGTTCTTTTAACGCTGCAGTTTTTACTACTTCAGGAAATGCATATACTTTTTCTAACACATTATATGTATCTTCTTTATTTAATGTTTCAAATTTATCTGGTATTTCCGTAATATCCAATTCTCTTAAGATTGATGAAATACGAGCATAGGCATATGAGACATAGAATACGGGATTTTCATTTGATTTGCTTTTGGCTAGATCAAGATCAAAATCCATTTGCGTATCTAGACTATATCTTGAAAAATAATAACGAGCTGCATTAACACCAACTTCATCAATTAATTCTTTTAATGTAACTGATTTACCAGTACGTTTGCTCATTTTAACAACTTCGCCGTTAGATACAAGCCGAACTAATTGTAAGAGTTTAACCTCTAGTTTTTCTGGGTCATTACCTAGAGCTTTAACACTACTTTTTAGTCTTGCAACATAACCATGGTGATCGGTTCCAAATATATCAATCATCTTATCATAACCACGACTGTATTTATCATAGTGATAAGCAATATCGGGAACTAAATAAGTAAGAGAGCCATCTTCTTTAATTAAAACATGATCTTTATCATCATAAATGCTACTACATTTAAACCAAGTTGCTCCATCATGTTCATAAGTATAGCCATTTTCAGTTAACTTGTTAATTATATCTTTTAAATTATATTTTTTGCTAATGGCTTTTTCACTAGTAAATACATCATAATTAATACCATATTCTTTTAAGTCTGCTATAATTCGGTCAAGTAATTTTTTAGTACCTAACTCTTTAAAATATTCAATATCTTTATTTAAATAAGTATTTTGGTGTTCATCATAAATTTCTTTAGCAATTACTTTTATTTCGTTACCAAAGTAACCATTTTCAGGCATCGGATAATTTTCACCACAAATTTCATAGTAGCGAGCTTTTATAGATTCTCCAAGATTATTAATTTGATTTCCAGCATCATTTATGTAATATTCTTCTGTTACATCAAATCCACAGAAACGCATTATACGTGCAAGTGAATCCCCATAAGCACCACCACGAGCATTACCTAGGTGAAGTATTCCTGTTGGGTTAGCACTAACAAATTCAATATTTATTTTTTGGCCACTACCTATATTGCTACGGCCATAATTTTCTTTTTCAGTTAAAACTTTTTTTAGATTATCAAATAAGTAATCTTTAGCTACAAAAAAGTTAATAAATCCCGGATTTTTAATTTCAACTTTCGTTACTTGAGAAAATTCAAAGTTATCAACTATTTTTTGGGCAATATTCATAGGATTATCATGCAAAACTTTGGTAAGTTTCATAGCAATATTACTTGAATAATCACCATTTTCTTTTTGCTTAGGTCTAGTTATTTCGATATCATCGTGATAAGTGATATCAAGTTTTGCTAGAGTTAATTTTAAAGCATCAATTATTAATTCTTTCATCTTATTCCTCTTTCATAATTATCGTTATTATTTTTTCATCATCATCTATTTTATATTTTAATTTAATTTCATTATCATTTTTAATAAATTCTGTTGTGATATCAAAGTCACAACTTTCTTTAGTTGGAAAAGTAAATGAACAAATACTATTTATAAAATCTATTTCCATAGTATATTCGCTAGATATACGTTTATACCTCAATCTTTCTAAATCTATTGTATTAGTTATATCACTTTCGATAAATTCAATATATTTATCTTTAGCATAATTACAATAAACATCTTTTAAGTCGATTAAAACTGAAGTATTACTAGTAAGTTTCCAGTCGATTTTTTGTTGCAATTTTTCCACCTCGTTTTTTTTCTTGATAATTATAGCATAATATATAGAATTTTGCACTTATATTTTACATTTTTTTTAACATAATAAACTACAGGTGATATAAATTGAAGAAAGTTAGGTTTTTATTTAAGTTAATGATTCTTGGATTTATATCTTTTATCGTGATAATTATTGGGTTTTATACCTATGCTTATCTTAGTCCGAAACTCGATTTAAAGACTAGTGGAAGCCTTTATTTGTATGATAATAACAATGAACTTATCTATCAAGGATCAAGAAATAATGAGTGGGCAAATATTGAAGATATTAGTGAGTATTTAATTAATGCAACAGTCGCTGTTGAAGACAAAAACTTTTATAATCATCAGGGATTTGATTATTTAAGAATAATTAAAGCGATGTATTTAAATATTAAAAGTGGAGAAATTGTGCAAGGAGCATCAACTATTTCGCAACAATATATTAAGAACTTATATTTAGATTTTGATCAGACTTGGGAGCGAAAAATTGAAGAAGCTTTTTTAACACTAGAACTTGAAGTACATTATGATAAAGATGAAATATTAGAAGGATACTTAAATACCATAAATTATGGGCAAGGAAATATGGGTATTGTTAATGCAGCAGCATATTACTTTAATAAAAAACCAAGTGAGTTAACACTAGAAGAAGCAATAATGCTTGCAGGTATTTCGAAAAATCCAGCGGCATATAATCCGGTGTCCGATTATGAGGCATGTATAAATAGAGCGTGGATTGTTGCTTCGGCGATGCTTAATAATGGTTATATCGATGAGGCAACTTATAATTCATTATTTCAAGAACAAATTGAGATATATGGTCAAAATAAAACTAATAACTTACAAATGCTTATGTATTATCAAGATGCAGTTTTAGAAGAACTAGCTAATATTAGTGGAATTCCTGAATCCTTAATTGATGCGGGAGGACTTAAAATATATACCACATTAGATATGGATGCGCAAAGTAATATGGAAGAAAGTATTCTTGCCGAAAATAAAGATGAAGAATTACAAGTAGCAAGTATTATAGTTGACCCTAATACTGGTGCTGTTAAAGCATTAACGGGAGGTATGAATTATGCAACTAGTCAGTATAATAGAGCCTTAGAAAGTAAAAGACAAGTTGGATCTACTATGAAGCCATTTCTTTATTACGCTGCTTTAGAAAATAACATGACTATGTCTTCGACTTTTTCTAGTGAACCTACGACATTTAATTTATCTAATGGAAAAACTTATAGTCCGCAGAATGCTAGTGATCTATATGCTGATAAAAATATAACAATGGCAACTGCCCTAGCCTTATCTGATAATATTTATGCCGTTAAAACTAACCTATTTTTAGGAGTTGATACGATGATTGAAGTAGCACACAGAACAGGTATTATAGCAGATTTAGCAGAAGTTGCATCACTTCCTTTGGGAACAAGTGAAATAAACTTACTTGATTTTACTACAGGTTATACAACTTTTGCATCGGGAGGCTATAAGAAAGATTTATATTTTATTGAAAGAATTGAAGATATGGAAGGGAATGTTTTATATGAACATGAAGATAAAAAAAAGTTAGTATTAAATCCTAACTATACCTATATTTTAAATGAAATGATGAATACAACTAGTAATGCTGCGTTTGTTGATTATACAACTCCAACAGCATTAACTATTGCATCAAAACTTACAAATAAATATGCAATTAAGACAGGGTCAACTAATACAGATTTTTGGATTGTTGGATATAATAAGGATGCATTAGTTATGACTTGGATTGGTTATGATGATAACAAAACAATTAGTTCAAGTGTGCGAAATGCTTCAAAAAATGCATGGGCTGCTATGATAGAAAATTATTTAGAGAATATTGATACCGATTGGTATGAAACCCCTAAAAATGTTGTAGCAATACCCCTTGATGCTATTACTGGTGAAGTAACAAATGATACTTCAAAAGCAGCTTTATATTATTATGTAAAGGGATCTGAACCAGGAATTAGTAGTGAAGTTTATGTAAGTAGTGAAGAAGAAAAAAATGCTGAGTAGAATTTCAGCATTTTATATTTTGTCTTTTTTTATCTTGATAGTTATTTGATATTCTGTTGGTAAATTCATTTCTTCAATTACAACCTTATCACTATCAAAGTTAAGTCCTCTGACTGTTTTGATAACTTGGTCTAGGTAATCATTATTCATTATCTTACCATTATCACTAGGTGTTGTAGGAACTACGAAGTCATCAAGCATTTCAATATTATCAGTTTGATTTATTAAATCTACTGGTTTTGGAGGTTCTTCAGCTGGTGGTAATTCAAAAGTTGTAGGTTTTTCATCTAAATCAAGATTAGCCGCTTGGCTTTCTAGGTAGTTGAAAAATTTACTAGGCATCTTTTCTGGTTCTTGAGAAAATGGTGTTACAGGCGCCTTAATATCTACATTTGGATTAGGTTGATTTGCCTGAATTGTAGGTGCCACAGTTTGAGTACCTGAATTATTTAGTAAAGCAATGTCAACTGCATTATTAACTATATTTTCAATATTTGGAGTACTTTTTATTATTGGTATGTCATCAGTATCAACAACATTAGTATTGCTTGTATTTTGAGTTGGAGCATCTGTTTTAGTTGGTTCTAATGCTTCTGGTGTATTTTCTTTTGGTGAAGACATATTCATAAGGCTATTAATAGCATTGATAGCATTCGCTGTGCTTTGTTCAATAGATTCCAAACTATTCATAGGTTTTGGGGTTTCTACTTGAGGAGTTGATATATTAGCACTAATATTAGGTGTAGGTTGGTCTTGAGCAACCGGAGTATCTGATGCTGGAGTATCAACCACTACCTTTTTTATTTCATCTTCTAGTTGTTTTACAGTTAATCTTTCGGTAATTATTTTATTTAATAAAACTTTTTGCATTTCATGATCTTTTACTTTTAATAAAGATCTTGCATGACGTTCTGATATTTGCTCTTTTATTACTGCTTGTTGAACAGATTCATCTAAAGTAAGTAAACGAAGTTTGTTAGAAATTGCTGATTGAGATAATCCCATTTTCTTAGCAAGTTCTTCTTGAGTCATATAACCTTTATCTAAAAGTGCTTGATAAGATTTTGCTTCTTCAATAGCAGTTAGGTCTTTTCTTTGAACATTTTCAACAATTGCTACTTCAGCACTTGCTTGATCACTTAAATTAGAAATAATTGCAGGCACAGATACTAACCCCGCCATACGAGCTGCTTTATATCTACGTTCTCCAGCAATAATTTCATATTTATCATTTTTTCTTCTTAAGACTAGGGGTTGAATAATACCATGTTGTTTAATGGAATCAGCAAGATCACGCAATGAATCATCATCAAAAGCCAATCGTGGTTGAAAACGATTGGGTATTATATCTTCAATAGGAACTTGTAATATTTTTTCTTCAGTTTGTGTATTATTCACATTAATCAACCCTTATTCTCTTATAATTTTATCTTATATAGACTTTTTTTGCAACGGTTTTTTAATAATTTTTTCATAAGAACGCAATTTATTTATATCACTTAGTTTTTCTTTTTTGATACTTATAAGTGTTCTTTTTCCAGTATCATTAGGCAATTCAAAGTCAATTACGTTATCTAATTTACTTTCAAGATAACTTATAGCATACTTACTATTTTCAAGTTCTTCGGTAGCATTACCTTTCATAGCAATAAAATATTTATTAGGTTTTACTAAAGGTAGTGCTAGTTCAAGTAAAACTGGTAAGTTGGTAACTGCTCTTGCTGTAACAATATCAATTTTATTGATAAATCTAGGAGTTATATTTTCAATTCTATTGTTGATAACTTCCAAGTTATCAAAATTTAATTTTTCTTTTAATTCCATTAAAAATTTTGTTTTTTTATTATTGGAATCAACTAAATATACTTGCAAATTAGGGAAAAATATTTTAATAACCATTCCTGGAAAACCGGCGCCGGAGCCAATATCAAGTAAAGTTGATTCCTTATTTAAGTCAATAGATTTTACTAAAGTTAGAGAATCATAAAAGTGTTTTAAATAGATTTCTTCTCTATTTTTTATGGCAGTTAAGTTAGTGTGTGAGTTATATTCTAGTAAAAAGGTGCAATATATTTCTAACTTTTCAAGCTGTTCTTCAGTTACATCTATTCCTAATTTTTTTACTTCACTAATAAATTCTTCTATATTCATTTGTTATATTCCTTCTTTAAATATACTGATAACACGGATATATCTACAGGATTTACACCACTGATGCGTGATGCTTGAGCAATTGTTTTTGGTCTTACTTTGGCTAGTTTTTGTCTTGCTTCACTAGCTAAATTAGACACCAGCGAGTAATCAATATCATCAGGTATTTCTTTTTCTTCTAATTTTACAAGTTTTTCAACTTCTTTATAAGTTTTTTTGATATATCCTTCATATTTAGTTGATATTTCTACTTGTTCTTTTACTTCATTACTAAAATCCAGTTTAATAAAGTTTTCTATGAAAGAAAGTCTTATTTCTGGTCTTTTTAAAAGTTCATAAAAAGATAAATTACTTGTAGGAATTGGAATATTATTTTCTATAAATATATTTTTATTTTCTTCTGTCATTGAAATATGATTTTCTTTTAAATACTTAGTTAATTCAGCAATTTTTTGTTTCTTATTTTGAAGACGATTGTATTGTTCTTCGGAAATTGTTCCAATATTATATGCATAATCGCGTAATCTTAAATCGGCATTATCATGTCTTAAGATAAGGCGAAATTCTGCACGAGATGTAAGCATACGATATGGCTCAATTGTTCCTTTAGTTACTAAGTCATCAATTAATACTCCAATGTAGGCATCACTTCTTTTTAGAATTAATGGTTCTTTATTATCTAATTTTAATGCTGCATTTATTCCAGCAATAATACCTTGACCTGCTGCTTCTTCATAGCCGGAGGTACCATTTATTTGGCCTGCTGTGAATAAGTTTTGGATAACTTTATTTTCCAAAGATGGCTTAATTTGTAAGGGATCAATGGCATCATATTCAATAGCATACGCATATTTAGTTATGACGGCATTTTCTAAGCCTTTAAGACTATGAACCATTTGTTCTTGAACATCTTTTGGCATGCTTGTTGAAAATCCTTGTAAGTACCAATCATCATAATATAGAGATTCTGGTTCTAAGAATAATTGATGTCTTTCTTTGTCAGCAAATCTTACTATTTTATCTTCAATTGATGGACAATATCTAGGTCCTACTCCAGTAGCATAACCACCATACATAGCGGATTTTTCTAGATTATCACGAATAATTTTGTGTGTATTTTCATTTGTATATAAAAGATAACAAGATTGTTGTTTATCTATATCGTAAGATGGTTCATAATCAAAACTAAATGTCCAAGGTGTTTTATCCCCTTTTTCTTCTTGCATAACCGAAAAATCAATTGAGTCTTTCTTTATTCTTTGCGGAGTTCCAGTTTTAAGCCTGATTATTTTTAAACCATATTCTTTTAATTTATCGGATAAGTGATTACTTCTCTTTTCTCCATGAGGACCTCCGGGAGTATTTTCGCTACCAATCAAAATGTTACCTTTTAGGTAAGTTCCAGTTGTTAAAATAACTGTTTTACCACTTATTTTTTCGCCATCTGCGGTAACTACACCTAAAACTGTATTATCTTCGATGATTAAATCTTCAATCATTGCTTCTTTAATTGTTAAATTTGATGTATGTATTAGAGCATCTTGCATATTTTTTGGATAAGTAATTTTATCTGCTTGCGCACGAAGTGAACGAACAGCAGGACCTTTTGAATTATTAAGCATTTTAATTTGTATTTGAGATATATCAGCGATATGTCCCATTAAACCACCAAGCGCGTCTACTTCGCGGACAATTATCCCTTTAGCAGTTCCACCGATTGATGGATTACATGGCATATCACCAATATTTTTAATATTACCAGTTACTAAAAGTGTTTTCTTACCCATTTTAGCAGCAATGTGGCTTGCTTCTATTCCAGCATGTCCACCACCAACAACTATTACGTCATACATAATCTCACCTACTTTCCTAAACAAAAGTTACTAAATATATTATCAACTAGTTCATCTTGATAAGAGTCGCCGATTATTTCTCCTAAGTATTCCCAAGCAGACTTTAAATCAATCTCAATCATATCAATTGGCATATCATTTTTTAAACTTTGATAAGCATTATCAATTGCAGAATTTGCCTTATTTACTAAGTCTATTTGGCGAATATTTGATAAATAACTCATATCTTTATTTACAATACTATCTAAATTTAGCTTATTTTTGATAGCATTTTTTAAAGATTCTAGTCCATTTATATCTACAGTATTTCCCCAAATTATTTCCCGGGAAATATTTCCCGGAATTTCTATTTTTTGTTCCAAATCTGATTTATTTACAAAAATAATTAAATTTTCGGAATCGTATTTTTCCAGTAATTCCTTATCTTCTTCGGTTAATTTTTCATTATTATTTAAAACCATTAAAACGATATCAGCGGAATCTGCAGAACGTTTACTACGATCCACCCCAATTTTTTCAACAACATCATCAGTTTCTCTGATACCGGCGGTATCGATAAAGTTTATGGCTACCCCATTTAAAGTAATAGACCCTTCAACAATATCCCGAGTTGTTCCAGGAATATCAGTAACAATTGCTTTTTCTTCATCAAGCAAATGATTTAAAATACTACTTTTTCCGACATTAGGTCTTCCAATTATCGCAATATTTATTCCTTCTTTAATAATGCGACCATTTCTAGCGCCATCTACTAAACTTTTTAATTCTTTAGTTATATCAGTTAAATATTCATCCATTAAATCATGAGTAACTTGTACTTCATCTTGATACTCAGGATAATCAATGTTTACTTCAATATTAGCAAGTATTTTTACTATTTTTTCACGGATATTTCTAATCTTTTTAGTTAAAATTCCGTCGACATTATTGATGGCTAATGTTCTAGCAGCATCTGTTTTAGCAACAATTAAATCATTAACTGATTCCGCTTCCAAAAGGTTGATGCGACCATTTAGGAATGCTCTTTTAGTAAATTCACCAGGTTCAGCTAGTCGGCATCCACAAGATAGTAATATTTCTAATACTTTTTCTGTAGTAGATTTACCACCATGACAATTAATTTCTACAGTATCTTCGGTTGTATATGTCTTAGGACCTTTCATTAACATAATTAAAACTTCATCAATTACTTCATTATTATATTTAATATGACCATAATGAATTGTATGAGTTTCTTTGTTAGTTATATTACCATCGAATATGCTATCTACTATTTTTATAGCATCAGGTCCAGTTACACGAACGATAGAAATAGCACCGATACCCATAGATGTTGATATTGCACAAATTGTATCTTCCATAATAAAAATACTTCCTTTCAACGGAAGTATTATAGCATAAATAATAAAAATCTTAAAGATTATATCTCCTTAGGACACAACCACATTCCTGATGTATTAAGAGAAAATTCATAAACATTTGAAATATTGCCATAAATATCTTCAACATATAATTCTGCTATAACATTCTCATCTGGAGAAACACAAGGCAAAATTATACCATAATAACTATAATATCTATATGGTATTTCAGTAAAACTAATTACCTCAGATTCTTCATTTGTTGTTAAATTTATGAATTTTACATAATATATCTTAATTGGATTTATAGAATTTATACTGACTGAATCTATACCAACACTTACTTCGCCAGCATGCCCTGTTGCATTAATTATTTCTATAGCTGGCTTTTTATCAAAATAAACATAACACTTATCAGAAGTATTTGCTTGCATCACTACTTTCTTCTTTTCATCATCCCATGTAATCTTACTCCCATTTTCACAACTTGATAATTCTGAATTGAAAATATAGCCATCTTCTGGCCAGGTTGTATCACTACTAACTTGATATTCTCCGCTATCCGCTTCTGTTTCATACATCATTGTTAATGTATTTGAATTAATAATATTATTTTTAGAAATACTTTCACTACTTATAACTACTTTATTAACATTATTAAATGTTAATAAAGTAAATATTATTACTAATAAAAGCAGTATTAAAAATATTAATATAATATTTACTTTCCTTGTAGATTTGCTTGCACTCATTTATTATCACCAATATTAAAATAACATAATATTATATATTTTGCAATATTATTTGTATAACTATTGTTATGTATATTTGAAATACGTTTTATATTATTATGTAAATGGAGGTAAAACTATGGCATTTATATTAAAAGAAGATAGGAAAGAAACAGAAAATAAATGTGTAAGATTTCCAATTCCATTAATTGAAGAAATAGAAAAATTTATTGAAAAGAAAGATGTAACTTTTTCAGGATTTGTTTTACAAGCATGTAGATATGCATTAGATAATGCTGAAGAAATATCTGAGGATAAAGAAAAAAATAATTGATTAAATATATAAATAGTATTATTATATACCTAATCAATTGGAGGTATTTATGATAAATATTGATGAACTTGCTATTATGGCTAATAGAAAAGAAGATGAAAATCTTAGATTTAGGTCTTATTTAAAAGGACATGCCGATCCTGATATATTAGATAGACACTTTAAAGAGTTACATGAAAAATATTTTAAAATATATAACTGTAAAGATTGTAGGAATTGTTGCAAGAAATTAAATACATCTATGACTGAGGAAGAATTAGATACTATATGTAATAAATTGAATTTAGATAAAGAAGAATTGATAAGTAATGAATTAGACATAAATACTAGTGGTAAATATTCATTTAAATGTAATAGATGTAAGTTTTTAGATGATGATAATAATTGTTTAGTAAATAGTTGCTTACCAGAATCTTGTAGGGATTATCCTTATACAAATAAGAGTGAAAGATTATTTAGTTTATATGGTGTTATTGATAATGCTAGTATTTGTCCAGTTGTATATGAAATACTAGAAGAATTAAAGAAAATATATCATTTTAAAAGGTAGATAACTGATAATTATTTACCTTTTTCATTTACTAAAATTGTTTGTTCACATACTTTTGATAAGTAAAAAAAATCATTGTTTATTACTATAACCCTGATATAATTTATTATATGTTAATTGACAAATCTAATGAAAAATAGTTAAATATCATTAGATTTGTCAAGATATAATCAAAAAAAGAAGCATATTGCTTCCCTATTCTGGTTTAATTACTACGTGTCTGTTTGGTTCTTCCCCTTCACTTTCAGTTTTTACACCTTTAAAATCAGTAAGAATGTTATGAACTAATCTTCTTTCATATGAAGTCATATTATCAAGTGCTACAGGTATTTTTGTTTTAGCAACTTCTCTTGCTGTATTTTTAGCAAGTCTTTCAATGCTCTTTTGGATTTTTTCTTTATAATTTGAGACATCTAAATTAATTTTATAAAATATCCCTGTGTCATTTTGAATCTTTTGTTTGGCAAGATTTTCTAAAGATTTTAATGTATGACCATTTTTACCAATGATTATTGGATTATTATTAGAATACATCTTTATAGTAGTTCTTTCATCTTTTGTAACTACTTCAAAAGATACTTCAAGCCCCATATTTTCAATTATTTCTTTTAAAAATTCTTTTATAGCATCATTAATATCAGTCTTTTTATAAACTGTTACTTCTTTTAGAGTTCCTTGAAATAATTTACCTTTTTTATCATGAGATGTATAAACTATTTCATCTTTAGTTAAGTCATTTTCACTTAGAATTTCATCTAATATTTCTTCAGTAACTTTTCCATTCTTAATTATTTTTTCCATACTTCATACCTTCTTTCTTAACTAATTTATCCTTTATTTTTTCTTTTTTATTCCCCTTTTCATCTTTTTTCTTACGAGGTTTATTAGTTAAGGATCTATTATTAACCATATTGATAATAATATTTTGAATTGCAATGAATGCATATGTTACAATCCAGTAGAATGCTAAGGCAGTTGGTAAAGAAAGTGATGCATAAACAACTATTACTAGCATTACATAAAGCATAATTTTCATTTGTTTAGCCGCTTCAGGTGTTTGTTGCGGTGTTTGCGTCATTGTTTGACGGAATGAAAAATATGTTGATACTGCGATTAATATTAATAATAGTATATATAAGTAATTACCTTGAGATAGTCCAACAGTTGGTGTCATACCTAAATCAAAACCAAATAATGTTTCTTCATAAATTGATGGTGTACGATATATTGCTTGTAAGAAAGCAAAGAACAATGGAATTTGTATTAAAGCCATCAAGCAACCTACCATTGGATTTACTTTATATTTTTTATAAATAAGCATTGTTTCTTGACTTTTAGCCATCAAAGATTCATTATCTGTGCGATTACGATATTTTCGTTCAATCTTTTCTATTTCTGGCTGAGCCTTACGCATGTTAATTGTTTGTTTAGAACTTTTAATTGTAAATGGTAATAATATAAGTCTAATTGCTAAACCTATTAAAATTAAAGATATACCTAAGTTACCAATTAAGTTTCCTAATTTTAATATTAAGAATGCTAATGGTTTAACAAATAGAAATTCCCATAATCCTGAACTTTCTGTTGATGATAGATTATAATCTTCACAACTTGGAAGTTCTTCAAAATCATATTTTAATTGATCTTTGTTTTCTTCATATAACTTATATAGTTCACCATCACTTTCCGGCAAACATAAGATATCTTTTTGAAGCATTTGACCAGTTTCTTCGTAGGTAATTATATTACCATCTTCATCTTGAATGTAATTTGAGGTACCACAACCACTAGTAAGTAAAAGTATACATACTAAGGCAAATACCTTGAATTTATTTTTCATATTTTTCCTCTTTCTTAAGAATTTTTTTCATCTCTTCATCTAGTGTTTGATAGGAAGTATTTTTTGCTTCCTTCTTAATCATTATAATATAATTATGATAATTTTTAAATAGTAAACGGTTATTATCAATGAGATTTCTAAATATTCTTTTCATTTTATTACGTTCTACAGCGTTGCCTAACTTTTTGCCAACAGCAATACCAAAGTTAGGTTTTGGAAAACTTTTTTCTAAAGAAAAAATAATCATGTATTTATTTGAAACTTTTTTTCCGGTATTAATTATTTTATTGAAATCTTCGTGTTTTTTAACCATTTCATAGCGTTTCATAAAATTTTCTCCTTAGGAAAAAAACCACATTAAAGTGGTTTTTACTTGCACAAAACTTTGCGTCCCTTGCGGCGACGATTATTTAATACTTTTGTACCTTTTCTAGCAAAAAATCCATGTTTTTTTGCTTGTTTTCTTTTATTTGGTTGGTAAGTTCTTTTCATAATACAATTTCTCCTTTTCTTTAGCCCTCTTATTATAATATTAAATTCTAAGATAAGTCAAGAAAAACCGTGCCTTTTAACGTTTTCTTTGTAAAATTGAAGCGTTTTTTTCAATATTATACCAGTTGGCAAATTCTAAAAAAGCATCAGTTGAAGCAATTTTCTTACGATTTTTTCTTTCTTCTTCACTCATTTCTGCTAGAGTTTTAGTATAACCTGCAGGAATAAATATGTACCAAAGATCTGACCATTTTTGATTACTATCATTTCCTCTTAAATTTTTGGCTAAAGTTCCTTCGTGAGAACCCATAAATTGGTGTAAATATTCGCCATCATAGTAAGATAAGCATTCAGTAAAACGACATGCCCTATTGCTAATTCCTTCCATAAGTTTTAGTATACCTTCAATGCCAATAGTTTCTAAAGCAAAATTAACAAATGCCTTAGGAAATCCATTTAACTCATCTATCCAAAATCCACAATCTAGAGAAATACAAGGCTTTTTTACTAAGTTGAAACCCTTTAAAACTTTGGTTTTTGATATATAAGCAATATCATCACTTCTGGGTTCATCTAAATCATATTCAAAAATTTCTAAATCAACATCCTTAAGTATTCTTTTAGCACTTTCAATTTTTCCTTTGTTATGAGTTACAAATACTATTTTTTCCATATTTCCTCCGTATAACCATTGTATCAAATATTTAGGTAATATATTGGACACAATTATAATTTTAGATTATTTTCATTATATTTTTCTTCTAATACAATGTAATCTTTAATATCATCTAGTTTAAATAACCTTATTTCTTGGCGTAATTCACAAAATGCCGCGATATACCATTTATCTAAATAGTTAAATAATTCAGCTGGATGAATAATTCTTTCGGTTAATCCTGAATTTATGGAGAAAAATTTAATTTTAACTTTATTTTTATTGACTATTGCCCTTTTCATTATTATATACATCTTTTCTTTTACAGGAGTTTCTAACTTTAAAAAGTTACTATTATCATAAAGTTGATAACCCCCATATTTACCAGTATATGATTTTATATAAATACCAGTTTGATCTAATTCTTCTTTATATCGCCGAATCATTCTTGGTGATACTTCTAATACTTTTGATAATTCATCAATACTGTGTATTTGATTATCTTTTAATATTTGAAGCATATTTAACATATTAGCAATTTTGCTCATAATAAATCCCCTACTAAATTTTAAATGATAAGAAAAAAATTTGCAAGAAATGATGTAACTTATCCACATATTTTGTGGATTGTTGATAAAATGTGGATAACTATTAAAAATAATCAACACAATTAACAACATGTTATTAACTTGACTGTTTATATTTTGTTGGTATGTTGATATTGTTTATTTGAATTTGTTGATAATATGGATAAGTCGATTTATGTCAGATTTTGTCGAACTTTTTTTGTTGATAGTTTTGGGGATAAAAATTTTTGATAACTTTCCTCTTTTCATTTTTAAAAAAATGGTTTAAAATGTAATCAGTGAAATGTTGTTAGTGGGGTGAGGTTTTGAAGACAGATGAACTTTTTTCTCAATTTTTAAATGATATTCAAGGTCAAGTTAGTCAAAATGCTTTTACTATTTGGTTTTCAAAACTTGAACTACTTTCAATTGTTAACAATGTAGTAACAATAAAAGTTCCAATGGAGATTCATAAGCAAATGCTTAGTGAAACTTATAATGATATAATTGATGCTTCATTTTTTTCTCTAACAGGAGTTAATTATACTTTTAAATATATTACAGAAGATGAAGTAGAAACTTTTACCCAACCAGTTGTTGAGGAAGAAAAGGTTAATAAAGAAGTAGAGTGGAATACTAATTTAAATCCGAAATTTACTTTTGATAACTATATTGTTGGTAACTCTAATAGACTGGCATTTGTTGCAGCAAGAGCGGTGGCTGAGGCACCAGGAACAATACACAATCCTTTGTTTATATATGGAAGAAGTGGACTTGGTAAGACACATTTGATGCAAGCAATAGGTAATTATATTCATGAACACAGTGATAAAAAGGTATTATATACAACTAGTAATGAATTTATGACAGAGTTTACGGGAATTGCAAGCGTAGATAAAGGAAATAGTATAAACTATGCTAACGAATTTAAGAATAAATACCGAAATGTTGATGTATTAATAATTGATGATATCCAATTTTTAGTTGGAGCAGAGCGGACACAACAAGAGTTTTTTCACACTTTTAATGCCTTACATCAAGCAAATAAACAAATAATTATTAGTAGTGATAAGAGTCCAGACGACTTAAAAAAGATAGAAGAACGGCTTAGAAGTAGATTTATGTGGGGGCTTCCAGTGGATATTTATCCACCAGATTTCAACCTTAGATGTGAAATAATTAAAGCTAAAGTTAAAAACACTAGTATTGAAACAAAATTAACTGATGATGCTATTGAATATATTGCTAATTCCTGTGTTAATGATGTAAGACATATCGAAGGAACTATCAATAGATTACTCGCTTACTCAGCAATGATGGTACCAGATAAGATAACTCTTGATTTTGCTAATGAAGCACTTAAAGATTATGTAACTACCAACATATTTATCAACAATTCAATTGCATCAATTCAAAATGCTGTTGCTGCTTACTTTAAAATATCGGTGGAAGACTTAAAAAGTAAGCGAAGAACGAATAGTGTTGTAAGACCAAGGCATATAGCAATGTATTTGTGTAGGGAAGAAACTGATGAGAATTTAGCAAAAATTGGCCTGGAATTTGGGGGAAGAGATCACTCCACAGTATCAACAGCAATAGATAAAATAAAGGAAGAGTTAGAAACAAATGAGAACTTGCAAAATTGTTTAAATGATATAAAGAAAACGTTACAATAATGTTGATAAATGTTTAATAAAATTTGTCGAAATAACTGGTAATTTTTATGATATAATATAGTTATCAACATTATTAACACTATTAATAAAATAATTATAATATTAAATATAAAGAAAGAAGGATGGAAAAATGAAATGGACTATTGAAAAAACAGTAATATTAGATGCACTTAATAATGTAACAAAAGCATTATCACAAAGAACAACTATTCCAGTATTAAATGGTATAGTATTTGATGTTAAAAGTGATGGTATTGAACTTTTAGCTAGTGATTCAGAATTAACTATTAAAGTAATGATACCAGAAAGTGATATAAAACATTTAGAAGGAACGGGTAGGATAATTATTCAAAGTAAATATTTTGTTGATATGATTAGAAAGATGCCTGCAGATGTAATTGATTTTGAAATTGAAGATAATTTAAAGATTAAAATATCAACACCAAGTAACCAATATAGACTTAATTGTTATAATCCTAATGATTATCCTAATATTAATCTTGAAAAAAGTGATGATGCTATAAATATTGATTCAGCAAAATTAAGAGAAATAATTGCTCAAACTTCATATGCACTATCAACTCAAGAAGTAAGACCAATACTTACAGGAATTAACTTAAAAATAAATGGAGATATCTTAGAATGTATTGCAACAGATTCATATAGATTATCAAAGAAAAATATTAAATTAGCAACTCCAGTTAATAAGTTAATTAATATAGTTATTCCTGGAAGAAGTATTACAGAACTAGAAAAAATCATAAGTGATGATGATAATGTGGAAATCCACGTATTTACTAACAAAATATTATTTATTTATAAAAATATTTATGTTCAAAGTAACTTACTTAGTGGAACTTATCCAGAAACTAGCCACTTTATACCAAATGATTTTGCATATATGATCAATTTAAATTTAAAAGAATTTTATGATGCAGTAGATAGAGCAGCATTACTTGCTCAAAATAAAGAAAAAAATATTATAAAGATGCATATTGAAGATAAAGAAATGATTATTACATCAACAAGTAATGAACTTGGAAATGCCGAAGAAAAGCTACATATCGATTGTAATAATAAAGAAAAGATTGAAGTTTCATTTAGTTCTAAATATATGATGGATGCTTTAAAGGTAGTAAAAGAAGAAAATATATTCTTGCTTTTAAATACTGATGATAAGCCAATTTTAATTAAACCAGTGACTGATGAATCGTTGATTGAACTTATTTTACCAATAAAAACCTATTAAAATTGAACAATTTTTTAGTTGTTCTTTTTTTTCGACAAATTTTTTAAATTAAGTATGCTAAAATAGCCATCCAAGAGGTGGGTTTATGGAATATATAATTAATAAAGATACTTATTATTTAATGTTTGATGGATGTAAGACAGTTATCAAAGAATTATCAACAGAGTTAGTTATCCCTGGAGATAATTTAATGGATATACTAGATAATAGTTGTAAATATTATGGTAGTTCATTAAAAGGAAGGTTAGTTGGAACAAAAAATCTTATTAATAGTAGATATAGGTTACCAATTATTGTTAGTGAGAGAAATAATTTATTGTTTTTTCCTTTGAATGGTAAGAAGAATGGCGAAGTAATTTGGTTTAATTTTAATAGTATAAGAAGTTATAGTAAAGATGGAGATTTTGTAAGTATTTTGTTTACAAATGGAGAGATTAAGAAATTTATGATTTCTTATACAATACTAAATAATCAAATTATGAAGTGTAGTAGAATGTTGGTAATATTTATGAATAGGGGATAATTCTTTATTTTTAGTAGTTTTTGGGATATAATCTTATATAAGGAATGATTTGATGGAAGAATTAGAATTAGTATTACCAACTATGGATTATAAAGAAGATATGTTAGATTTTTTAAAAGAAGTAAGTATCGCTGATAAGGGTAAGCCTTGGCAATATGCGGGAATATTTAGAACGGAAGAAGTTATTCCTTTTGAAGAATGGATTCAAGAAAAGAAAGATGAGGAAAAAGGAATTAATTTACCAGAAAATTATGTCCCGGCATCAACTTATTTTTGTGTACGCCGTAGTGATAATAAAGTAGTAGGTGTATGCAATATTAGACATACGCTAAGTGATACTTTATTTAAGTATGGTGGACATATTGGTCAAACGATAAGACCTAGTGAACGTGGTAAAGGGTATGGCACTAAGCAATTATTAATGGCTTTAGATAAATGTTTTGAATTAGGTATTAAAAATGTGTTGATAACTTGTGATGAAGAAAATAAAGCTAGTGCTAGAACTATTGAAAAATGTATGGGAAAATATGAAAATACTGTAAAATATAATGGTGAATTATTAAGAAGATATTGGATAAATGTAAATAAAGTTAAAAGTTTACAAAGATGATTAAGTTATTTTAAGGTTTTGGGTATTTAAAATGCTGATTTTGCTTTTAAATGCCTTTTTTTTGTGATATAATTAATATGTGTATAGGTATACCAAAGTGCCTTAAGTTTTAAATACTAACCGTTAAAGGGGGTAAATCGTGAAAATTGAGTCAATAAACTTGGTTAATTTTAGAAACTATGAAAAGTTAAATATTGAGTTTGATAACTTTATAAATATCTTTTATGGTAAAAATGGATCAGGTAAAACTAATTTAATTGAAGCAATTTATTTACTTTCTTTAACTAAGTCATTTAGAATAAGTAATGATAAATTCTTGATAAGAAAAGGAAATATGAAGACTAAAGTAAGGGGGAGTATTAGAAAAAATGGGGATTTATCAGAGTACACAGTAGAAATAAGTAATGATGGCAAATCTGTAGAAATTGATAATAACAAAGTTGAAAAAATAAGTGATTATGTGTCGAGGATCAATATAATTTTATTTAATCCCGTAGATACAAGATTAATTGATGATGCTCCAGTTGAGCGAAGAAAATTACTTAATATTGAGATTAGCCAACTTTATAAGGAATATTTGATTGTTTTAGCAAATTATAATAAAATATTAAAACAACGTAATTTTTATTTAAGAAGTATGTATGTTAATGGTAATAATGATACTAATTATTTAGATATTCTTACTAAGAAGTTAATTGAATATGGCTGTTTGATTGCTAAATATAGGAAAGAATTTATAGAAAATATAAATAAATATATTACGGATATTTATGCAAGTATTTTTAAAAGTGGCGAATTAAAAATTAAATATGTATCTAGCTATAAAAATAAAACAGGAGCTGAGTTATTAAAAAATTATCAAAAAAACTATCAAAAAGAAATGGAGATAGGTAAGACTTTAATTGGTGTACATCATGATGATATTGCATTTGTAATTGATAATAATAATTTGAAAGAATGGGGAAGTGAAGGGCAGAGAAAAAATGCCATTATATCATTCAAATTAGCGGAAATTAATGTAATTAAGGACTTAAAAAAATATTATCCTATACTTATTTTAGATGATTTATTTAGTGAGTTAGATAAAGAAAAAATAACTAATATATTAAAGTTATTAAATAATGAAGTACAGACATTTATTACAACAACAGAGATTAATAAAATTGATAAAAGAGTAATAAAGGATGCAAAGAAATTTAAGGTAGATAATGGAACTGTTAAGGAGGAAAAATAAAAATGAAAGAAACACATTATACTGATTCAGATATACAGGTTCTTGAAGGATTAGAAGCCGTTAGGAAAAGACCTGGTATGTACATTGGTTCAACTGGTGAGCGAGGACTTCATCACTTAGTTTGGGAAATTGTTGATAATGCTGTAGATGAAGCATTAGCAGGATTTTGCGATGATATAGAAGTAATTATAGATAAAGGTGATGTTATCGAGGTTCGTGATGATGGACGTGGTATTCCAACAGGAATAAATGAAAAGACTGGATTATCAACAGTTGAAACAATATTTACAGTACTTCATGCTGGAGGTAAATTTGGTGGAGAAGGTTATAAGGTAAGTGGAGGACTTCATGGTGTTGGGGCTTCAGTTGTTAACGCGTTATCAAAATGGTTAGAAGTTAAGATTTATCGGGATGGAAATGTATATTATCAACGTTTTGAAAATGGTGGACATCCGGTAGAACCTTTAAAAGTAATTGATACGTGTGATATAAATAGAACTGGTAGCACAATAAGATTTGAACCTGATGATGAAATATTCAAGGAAACTACGCATTATGATTATGATACTTTATATAAAAGATTGCAAGAAATTGCTTTCTTAAATAAAGGGCTTAGAATTAATTTGTATGATTTAAGAGAAGATGATAAACATGATACTTTCCTTTATAATGGTGGTATTATTGAATATGTACAAATGCTTAATAAAAATAAGAATCTATTACATGATGATGTTATTTATTTAAGTGGTGAAGAAGATGGAATAATGTTTGAAGTAGCATTTCAATATAACGACGGTTATAATTCAAATATTTATTCATTTACAAATAATATTAATACTTATGAAGGTGGAACCCATGAAGATGGTGTTAAACTGGCTTTAACAAGAGTTATTAACAACTATGGTAAAAATCAAAAATTATTTAAAGATAAAGATGATTCTTTAACTGGTGATGATGTAAGAGAAGGTTTAACAATGATTATTTCTTGTAAACATCCAGATCCCCAATTTGAAGGACAAACTAAGACAAAACTAGGAAATAGTGAAGTTAAAAAGATTGCTAGTGATGTGTTTGGTAGTGGTTTTGAACGTTATTTGATGGAAAATCCTAATGTTGCTAGAACAATTATTGAAAAAGCTATGGCGGCATCTAGGGCTAGAATTGCCGCTAAAAAGGCAAGAGAACTTGTAAGACGTAAGGGAGATTTAGAAATTACAGCGTTTTATGGAAAACTTACAGATTGTAAGAGTAAAGATCCAAGTGAATCAGAAATATTCCTAGTCGAAGGGGATTCAGCTGGTGGATCTGCTAAAAGCGGACGTGACTATATGACTCAAGCGATACTTCCTTTACGTGGTAAGATTTTAAACGTTGAAAAAGCAAGACTTGATAGAGCATTAAGTAATGAAGAAATAAAGACTATAATTACAGCTTTCGGTACAGGAATTGGTGATGAATTTGATTTATCTAAGCTACGATATGATAAAATCATTATCATGACCGATGCCGATGTCGATGGAGCTCACATTAGAGTATTATTATTAACACTTTTCTATCGATTCTTTAGACCAATTGTTGAAGCAGGACATGTTTATGCAGCTATTCCACCACTTTATAAGATTACTCATGGAAAAACAATAAAATATGTAATCGATGATGATGAAAAGAACGAATATTTAGCAAGTTTGCCAGCAAATGTAAAACCGGAAATTGCTCGTAATAAAGGGCTTGGAGAAATGGATCCGGATGAACTTAGAGATACAACTATGTCTAAGGAAACTCGAACACTTCGCCAAATAACTGTGGATGATATTAAAGCTGCTGATGCTGCATTTGAAAAATTAATGGGTGAAGAAGTTGAACCAAGAAGAGAATTTATTGAGCAAAAAGCTGGTTTGGCAACACTAGATTTATAGGGAGGTTAAAATGTATAAAATTATACAAAATAATATAGTTGATGAAATAGAAAAATCGTTTCTTGATTATTCCATGAGTGTAATAGTTGCCAGAGCTATACCTGATTTACGTGATGGACTTAAACCTGTTCATCGAAGAATTCTTTATTCGATGTTTGAATCTGGATATTTACCAACAGCACAATATAAGAAATGTGCGAGAGTTGTTGGGGATGTAATGGGAAAATATCACCCTCATGGGGACTCTTCAATTTATGATGCTTTAGTAAGGATGGCCCAAGATTTTAGTTATCGTTATGTATTAATCGATGGACATGGAAATTTTGGTAACATGGATGGTGATGGAGCTGCTGCTTATCGTTATACAGAATCAAGACTTTCCAAGATTTCATTGGAATTGCTTAGAGATATCAACAAAAATACGGTAAATTTCTTACCAAATTTTGATGAATCACTAGAAGAACCCGAAGTTTTACCTAGTAGATTTCCTAATATTTTAGTAAATGGAACTATGGGGATAGCTGTAGGTATGGCAACAAATATTCCTCCACATAACTTAGGAGAAGTAATTGATGGATGTGTTGCTTATATCGATAATCCGGATATCGATACTGATGGATTAATGCAATATGTTAAGGGGCCAGATTTTCCAACTGGAGCAATCATTTTAGGAAATTCAGGAATAAAGAAGGCTTATGAAACTGGTAAAGGAACAATTACTATCAGGGCTAAAGCTGAAATAGAAGAAGAAGGTAATAAACATAAAATAGTTATTACTGAAATTCCTTATGGAATTAATACATTGGAATTAAAGAAAAGAATTGGAGAATTAGTTAGGGATAAAATACTTGAAGGTATTGCTGATTATCATGAAGAAACAAACCTAGAAAATGGTATAAAAATAGTAATAACTCTTAAAAAAGAAGCAAATGGTAGTGTTGTTTTAAATAATTTGTATAAACATACACAATTACAAACAACTTTTGGAATAAATCTACTTATGTTAGATAGTGGTACTCCAAGGACTTTAGGTTTGAAAGATATTATTTCTAAATATATTGATTTTCAAAGAGAAGTTATTATTAGAAGAACTCAATTTGAACTTGATAAGGCAGAAAAAAGAGTACATATCTTAGAAGGATATAAAATTGCTTTAGATAATATCGATGAAGTTATAAAGATTATTAAGGAATCTAAGGCTGATGGAGAAGCTAAAGAAAAATTGATGTCTAGATTTGGATTTTCAGAAATTCAAACTGATAATATACTTGAGTTAAAATTACGTCGTTTAACAGGTCTAGAACGCGAAAAGATTGAAGAAGAATTAAATGCATTACATATCGAAATTGATCGCTTACGTGGCATTTTAGCGGATAATAACAAGGTGTTAGCAATAATTAAAGAAGAAATGTTAGAAATTAAGTCTAAATATGGTGATGAACGTCGTACTACGATTGATATGACTGCTGTTGACTTTATTGAAGATGAATCTTTAATTCCTGAAGAAAATGTTTTAGTAGTATTAACACATAATGGTTATATTAAGAGAACTACTTCAGATACTTTCAAATCACAAAATCGCGGTGGTGTTGGAATAAAAGGAATGGCTACAAATGATGAAGATTTCGTTGAACATATGATTAACTTATCAACACATGATTATATATTGTTCTTTACAAATAAAGGAAAAGTATATAGATTAAAAGGATATGAAATTCCAGAATACAGTCGTCAATCTAAGGGGCTTCCTATAGTTAACCTATTACAAGTAGAAAAGGATGAAAAGGTTAATGCAGTTATCAACATTAATGATGACAATACCGGTAAATACTTATTATTTGCAACTAAAAATGGTATAGTAAAGAAAACATTATTAACAGAATTTTTAAATATACGTAATAGTGGTAAGATTTGTATTACTTTACGTGATGATGATGAATTAATTGATGTTAAGATGACTAATGGAGATAATTTAGTTCTACTTGGTAGTTCTGCTGGACGAATGGTTAAATTTATGGAAGATGAAATTCGTGTTATGGGTAGAACAGCAAGTGGTGTTAGAGGTATAAATCTTGAAGATGGTAACTGTATTTGCTGTGAAATAGTTAATGAAGATGATCTTATATTGTTAGTTACAGAAAAGGGTTACGGCAAACAAACATATGTTCGTGAATTTAGACAAACTAAACGAGGTAGTAAAGGTGTTAAAGCTCTTAACATTACAGAAAAGAACGGTAGTTTGGTAGCGGTTAAAATTGTTAAGCCAGATAAAGAATTAGTTATTATGACAGATTCTGGAATGACTATGAGAATGCCAATTGATCAGATATCAGTTTTAGGTAGAGTAACACAAGGATTGAGATTAATTCATTTAAGGGATAATCAAAAGGTTTCAACTATTAGTTTAGTAGATAAAGAAGCAAATGATACTGATGAAGATATTCAAATTGATAATAATGAAACTTTAGATACAACTCAAGAATAAATATTAATTGTTAAGACAATGTTTCACGTGAAACATTGTCTATTTTATTTGTTTATAATTAATTTTTATTTATTAGATATTTCATTGTTATTTATCTTTATATAATCAATTTTAAAATTTAATCAGCAATTTATTAAAATTTTGCAATTCTATACATAATTTTGATAAAAATACTAGTAATTTTTGATTTTTGAGTAATGTTTCACGTGAAACATTACTGTTGATAACTTTATTATAGGCATTATTATTTATATTTTAAATTAATTGTTAGTTCTTGATAATATTATAAACTAAATTTATATTTTTTATGTTCATTATGTTTCACGTGAAACATAATGTTAATAAGTTGTTAATAATGTAATTTTAAGTTTTTTAATATTTATATATTTTGTAAAATGTTATATTTTATGTAAATCAATGTTTCACGTGAAACATTGATGTTGATAAAATGTGATTAATTCGCATTATTAATTATTAAAATTAATAAACAGTTTATTTTGATTGTGTTTTTTCTACTTTCAAATATTTGTGATGTTTCACGTGAAACATCACTGTTGGTAAATGTTTAATAAATTGTAATGTTAATATTTTATTAGTTAGAATAATGTTTAAAATTAATTGATGATTCGTTAATTATTTAATTTAATAAAAGGTAAATAGTACTAATGTTTCACGTGAAACATTATAGTTGATAACTTGTTAATTATTATAATTGATCAATTGTTAATCATTTTTTGTTATTCATGATTTTGATTATTAATGATATATAAACAATGTTTCACGTGAAACATTGTTAGTAGTGTATTTGTAATAATATAACGAACAAATGTACGCTTTTGTTTTTTTAAAAAATTTGCCTTCAAATTTCAAAAATATGTTATATAATTGCAAAATTTTGCATTTTTCCATTTTAAAATTTAAATTTAGTTGTTTGACTGTTATTTCCCAGGAAATAATTAAAAAATGTATGGTTTTTTAATATGATATTCATTGTATTAAAAATTATCAATTTAAAAATTTGCCTAATATATGCCTAAAATTAAGAGGTATTTTTAAAATTAAAATTATAGCATTCAAGTTATCAACAATAATTATTCTCCCCCAAAAAATATTTCCCGGGAAATATTTTAGGATGAAAAATAGGATTTGTTTATATTTGTTTAATCATTTATTACTAAAAATATTGATTTTCAATTTATATTGGTTTTATACAGTATTTATAGTAATAAAAATATTTAATATTTATTAATTATTTATTTCAATAAAAAAAATAATGGTTTGATATAAATTATTTCCTGGGAAATATTTTTGATGTTTAATTTTGTTTGACATATACCTTTTTATTTGCTATTATTTATTCGTGCAACAATTATGCTGTAACCTGGTCAGAATCGGAAGATAGCAGCCACATCAGCCTCTAGTTGTGTGCACTTTTTATTTGGAGGCAATTATGGATCATTATTTAAGAAAAATTATTGAATTATCAACAAAATCATTAGATAGTGGTGATGTTCCTATTGGAGCTATTATTGTTAAAGATAACAAAATAATAGGAGAAGGATTTAATACTAGAGAAAAAAATCAAGATATAATGGGACATGCTGAAATAAATGCAATTAAGGATGCTAGTAAAAGACTAAATAATTGGAATTTACAAGGTTCTATTATGTACGTAACTTTAAAACCATGTTCGATGTGTATGAATGTAATAAGAGAATCTAGAATAGATTTTGTTTATTATTTGCTCGATAAACCTGAAGAAAAATTTGAATATAGTAAGACTTCTATTCATAATTTTGATGATGAAGTTGCTAGGGAGCAATATTTAAAAATTTTAAAAGATTTTTTTAAGAAATTGCGAGAAAAAAACAAATAAATATGATATAATTTTTACGGAGGGTTTTCAATGAATTATAAAGTATTATATAGAAAATATCGACCTGATAGTTTTGAAGGGTTAATTGGGCAAAATCATGTTGTTGAAATACTAAAAAATTCAATAAAAGAACAAAAAATTGCTCATGCATATCTTTTTTCGGGGCCAAGAGGGACTGGGAAGACTTCCACTGCTCGTATTTTAGCAAAATCTATCAACTGTTTAGATAATAAAGATGGTATGGCTTGTGGACAATGTGCTAATTGTCTATCTTTTAATGGTAACCCAGATATAATTGAAATCGATGCGGCTTCAAATAACGGTGTAGATGAAATAAGAGAACTTATTAATAATATAAAAATTATGCCAACATCTTTAAAGTATAAGGTTTATATTATTGATGAAGTTCATATGCTTAGTCAAAGTGCTTTTAATGCATTGCTTTTAACTCTTGAAGAACCTCCAGAACACGTAGTATTCATTTTAGCAACAACTAATATTGAAAGTGTTCCAATAACTATTCTTTCTAGATGTCAACGCTTTGATTTTAAAAGAATTAGTGATGCAGATTTACTAAAACAATTAAAATATGTGTGTGATTCGGAAAAAATAGAATATGATGAAGAAGGATTACAAGAAATAGCCAACTTAGCTGATGGTGGACTTAGAGATGCTTTAAGTATTTTAGACCAATTATCTAAAAATGAAGAAAAAATAACTGCTGATTTAGTAGTTAGAGAAATTGGAAGTATTTCTAATCAAAAAATATTAGATTTAATTGAAACTATTGCTAATAATGACATAGAAAATTTTGAAAAAATAATGCAAAATTTCCAAGAAAATAGCCTTAATTATAAAGTTGTAATAAAAAAAATAATTTATGCATTAAGTGATATTGCTGTTTCGATAGTAAAGGAAAATAGCAAAATAAATATTGATTATGATGTATGTAAAAATATAATTCTTGATTTAAATGCCCTTATTAACAAAATAAATATTAATGTTGACCCTTATATTTTAATAAAAATTACTTTACTAGGTTATATGGATATTACAAAAAACACTTTGAAAAAGGAAAATGTGGAAGAAAAGTTGGAAAAAAATGTTGAAAAAACTATAACTAAAGTAGAAGTAAGAGAAGATAATAACTTTAGTGATAAATCTAGTGAAGTAAAAATAGAAACAAGTGAAGTGACTTTAAAAGATGATGTTGATAAAATATTAATAAATAACGAATTAATAGATATTCAAATTAATAATTGTTTTGTTAATGCTTCAAAAAAATATCTAAAAGATTTACAAGAAAAGTGGCAAGAATTTATCCAAACGGTTGAATCTGCTTTAATAAGAGGTTTAATTAGTGATACAATGATAGTGACAGCTTCAGATAAATATGCAATACTAGTTACAACAATTAATCATCAAGAAATTGAACTTAATGCTAATATATCTGAAATAAAAAGGCTGTTTGATAAATTTAATGGTGTACCATATACTTTAGTTTTTATAAATGAAAGTAAATGGAACAAAGAAAAACAAAAGTATATAGACAATTTAAAAAATCATTATAAATATACATATATTTCAGAAGAAATAGAGGATACTTCAGAGAAAAATGAAGAAAAATCTGATGATATAACTGCTATTGCTGCTGATTTATTTGATATAGATAAAATAGAAATAGAATAAGAAAAGGAGAGATATGTATGAATATGCAACAAATAATGCAACAAGCACAAAGAATGCAAAGAGAAATTACAAAGAAAAAGGAAGAAATTGATAATTCTACTTTTGAAGGAAAGTCAGAATGGGTAAACATTACTTTTAATGGTAAAAGAGAAATATTATCTTTTAAAATCACTAAAGAAGGTGTGATTGATGAAGATGATAAAGAAATGTTAGAAGATATGATTATGATTGCAATTAAAGATGCTTTTAGTAAAATTGATAAAGAAACTGAAAGTAAATTAGGTCAATATGCTTCAATGAGTGGATTGATGTAATATGATTTATCCTGCATCATTGGAGAAATTAATCAATTATTATAAAAAATTGCCAGGAATTGGAGAAAAAAATGCTGAAAGAATGGCTTTAGCAACCCTCAATTTTAAAGAAGAAGATGTTGATGGATTTTCAGAATCTTTAAAGGATGTTAAAGAAAAAATAAAAAAATGTAGTATATGTGGTCATTTAGCAGAAGGAGAAATTTGTAGTATTTGTGCTGATGAAGCAAGAGATCACAATATGATTTGTGTGATAGAAGATTATAAAAGTGTTTTTTCATTTGAAAAAGTAGGAAATTATCATGGCGTTTATCATGTTTTGAATGGTCTAATTTCACCAGCAGATAATATTGGGCCAGATAATATAAATTTAGCATCTTTAGTAAAAAGGGTTGAAAAGTTGAAAAAGCCAGAGTTAATACTTGCTTTAAAATCAACAGTAGAAGGAGAAACAACAACCCTTTATATTAAGAAGATATTTGAAAAAAAAGATGTAATGATTTCTAGACTTTCTTATGGTATTCCAATGGGGGCAGAAATTGATTATTTGGATATTATTACGCTTGATAAAGCTCTTGAAGACCGTAAGAAAATATCTGAATAAAAATGAGTATTTTTTCATATGTTTTGTTAAGGAGCACATATGAAAGATATAATAATTACTGTTATAAAAAAAATAATATTTGCAATTTGTTTAGTTTATGCCTTTAATTTAGTAGCATCTGGTTTAAAAATTTTTATTCCTATCAACTTTATTACAGTAAGTGTTGTGGCATCACTTGGTATGTGTGGGTTACTAGCTTTGATTGCAATTTATTTTGTATTATTGTAGGGAGGATTAATGGCATTAGAAGTATTTCAAAGGTTAGTAAAATATTATCATGAGAATAAAATTTCTCATGTTTATTTAGTGGAGACAAATAATGTGGATGCTTGTTTAAATGACTTAAAGGAGGTTTCTAAACAAATATTTTGTACTGGTGAATATACTGATAGATGTACAAAATGCAATATTTGTAATTTAGTTGATCAAGACTTTTTGCCATCACTTCTAATAATTGAACCTGATGGAAGTACAATAAAAAAAGAACAAATAACGGATTTAAAAAGAAAATTTAGTACTGTTCCAATATATACTAAAGATAATATATATATTATTAAAAGAGCGGAAGCGATGAATGGGGCCTCTGCTAATACAATGCTTAAGTTTTTAGAAGAACCAGAAGATAGAATAATAGGATTTTTTATAACAAGTAATTTAAATAATGTGTTACCTACGATAAGAAGTCGTTGTGAAATAATAAAAGCAATGTATGATATACATGAATTAAATATTGATTCCTTATTTGATGAACAAAATAAAAACTTATTGAGTATTGCTACAAAGTATTTAGAAAAAATAGAAGTGGAAAAAAGTAATTCAATAATGTATAATAAAGAAGTAGTAATTAGCCAAATTACCGAAAGAGAAGATGTAAAAAAATTATTTCAAATTATATTAATTATATATGAAGAATTTTTTAAAAACTCTCTAAATTTAAATAATAAACATCAATTATTTGAAAATGTTAAGTTTTTAAGTAATATAAGTAATCAGGGATTGTTAGAAAGAATAAAGTTAGTAACAACATTTTTAGATGATATAACTAGTAACGTTAATTTGGAATTGCTACTTGATAAATTTGTTATAGAATTGAGTGATATTAATGGATAAAGTATATGGTGTAGTATTTAAAGATGGAACAAAAACTTACTTTTTTAAGGGAGAAGACACTTATAAAATTGGAGAATATGTAATTGTAGATACTGAAAAAGGTTTACAATATGCTAAGATTGTTCAAGTGTTAGATAAAAAAGAAACAGATGAGTCTTTAAAGGGAATTATTAGATTGGCAACTGAAGAAGATACACAAAATTATATGAAAAATTTGAAAGATGCCGATCAAGCTTTAAAGAAATGCATTAAATTTGTCGATGAGTTGGGCTTGAAAATGAAGGTTATTAATGCTCAATTTACTTTGGAAAGAACCCAATTGTTATTTAATTTTACAGCAGATGATAGAGTAGATTTTAGAGAACTTGCCAAAAAACTTGCTAGTATATATCACACAAGAATTGAACTTCGTCAGATAGGTGCTCGCGATAAAGCAAGAGAAGTTGGTGGAGTTGGTATTTGTGGTGAACAATTATGTTGTGTTAGATTTTTACAACATATGGATACCATTTCAATAAATATGGCGAAAGATCAAAATCTAGCCTTAAATCCTAGTAAAATTAATGGCGTTTGTGGTAGACTTCTTTGCTGTCTTGCTTATGAAGATGCTAATTATTTGGAAGCATCACGGGGTATGCCAAAAGTTGGTGATGTTATTAAAACACCAAGTGGCGAGGGAGAAGTTGTTAGTCTTGATATATTAAATCGTAAATGCCAAGTTATGATTGATGGTAATAAAGAGGATTATTATATTGATGAAGATAGTAAAAAATGATTTATTCGATTATAAAATGAGATATATTTGGCAATTAGAAGATGGTTTTAAATTCTCATTAGATTCGTTATTACTTGCGGAATATGTTAAGTTATCTAATAACAAAAAGATTCTTGATATGTGTACAGGTAATGCTCCAATTCCTTTGGTTATATCTCTTAAAACTAATAGTGAAATTGTGGGCTTTGAAATACAAGAAGATATAGCAAATCTAGCTAAAATGTCGGTTCAAGAAAATAAATTAGAAAGTCAAATTAGAATAATTAATGATGATATAAATAATATAGGAAATTATTATCAAGAAGAGTATTTTGATATAATCACATGTAATCCTCCATATTTTAAGAAAAATAGTAGTTTAATAAATATCAGTGATTATAAAAGTATTGCTAGACATGAAGTAAAAATAGATTTAGAAAATATTTTTAAATTAAGTTATAAATATTTAAAAAGTAATGGGACATTATATATGGTTCATCGACCTGAAAGGTTGGATGAGATTATAATTTTAGCTAATAAATATAAGATTAATGTAAAAGAAATTGCTTTAATAGTAACAAATAAGACTATGATACCTTCATTAGTGTTAGTAAAATGTGTAAAATTAAGCAATTTAGGGATAAAGTTTAGAAAAATAATTGATGTTAGTAAGTGTAGCACTTATCAACATATTTTTGAGTGAGTGATGAATATGAAATTAATAGTTGGTATTGGAAATCCTGGTAGAGAGTACGAAAAAACAAGACATAATATAGGTTTTATGGTAATCGATGCTTATTTAGGTAACGTAAGTTATCAAGAGAAGTTTAATGCATTATATACCAAAAAAATAATAGATGGTGAAACTGTTTATTTTTTAAAGCCTTTAACTTATGTTAATAATTCAGGGCAAGCTGTTGCAGCATTTATGAAGTACTTTGATATTGATATAAAAGATATTTTAGTAATTCATGATGACTTGGATGAAGAAGTTGGAAAATATAAGTTAAAGATAAATAGTAGTAGTGGGGGACACAATGGTATAAAATCAATTATAGCTTGCTTAAATAGTCAGGCATTTTTGCGTCTTAAAATAGGTATTAATAGTAAATATCGCCATGATACGATAGATTTTGTGTTAGGTAAATTATCAAAGACTGAAATGGAATTATTTGAAAGTAATTTAGATACCTATAAAAATATAATTGATTCATTTATAAAAAATGGTCCTGATAAAACTATGAATATTTACAATACTAGAAATAGAGGGTAATTATGGATTTTTTGGATAATTATTTTAAATATGAAATAGGTACGGAAATATCTGGTTTAACCGAACAGTTAAACGTTTTTTATTTGTTAAAATTATATGAAAAGTATGATAGAAATTTAATTGTTTTAACTTCATCTTTATATGAAGCAAATAAAATATATAATATACTAAGTAATATGAATGAAAATACTTTGCTTTTTCCAATGGATGATTTTTTATCTTCGATGATTATTGCAGCATCTCCAGAACTTAAATATAAGAGACTTGAAACTTTAGATAAATTAAAGACAAATAAAAAAAGTATTATTGTTACCAATTTAATGGGATATTTAAAATTTTTATCAGAAAAAAATGTTAATAACTCATTAGATATCCACGAAAATGAAAATGTTAGAAGAGATGATTTAGTTTCTAAATTAACAGATTTAGGGTATCACACAGAATCCCTAGTTACAATGAGTGGGGAAGTTGCTGTTCGTGGCTTTATTGTTGATGTTTATCCGATAGATGAGGTACACCCTATAAGAATAGAATTTGATGGAAATGTAATTGAAAGTATAAAATATTTTGATGAAAATACGCAACTTTCGATGGGAAAACTATTAAATATCAATATTAAAGCAATCGAGGAAATTAGTACGAATAACCATAATTCTTTATTTGATTATGCTAATAATTCATTAGTAATTTATGTTGATAAGAGTCAAATTGATGCATCTTATAAAAAACTGCTAGAAGATATACTAGAATATAAAACAGAAAATGATATTCAAGATAAATTAATGTATGAACTTGAAGATATTCCCGATTTTGATAGAATATATGTTAATTTATTTAATAGTGGTAAATATAATCTAGGAGCTAAGTCTATAGAAAATTATAATCAGGATTTTGAAAGATTAGTTAAAGATTATAAATTATGGAAGACTCAAGGAAAAGAAATATATTTTTATTTATCAAATGCTAGGCAAGCAGATATATTAAAGTCATATATTCCTGATGCTAATATTGTATTAAAAAGTATTGGAAATGGTTTTATTTTAGATAAATATGTAATAATTAGTGAAAATGATATTGAAAAAGTAAATCATCAAACTAATAAATATAAAAATAATTTTCATATTGGTAAGAAGATTAAAGACTTTAATCAATTAGAAAAAGGAGATTATGTAGTACATATTGCCCATGGTATTGGTATTTATCAAGGTTTAACTACATTAACAGTGCGAGGAAGTAAAAAAGATTATCTAACAATATCTTATGCGGGGACTGATAAAATATATGTACCTGTTGAAAAGATAAATACAATTTATAAGTATACTGGTAAAGATGGTAGTGTACCTAAATTAAATAAGTTGGGTAGTCCAAATTGGGAAAAGACTAAAAAATATATTTCTAGTAAGATTAAGGATATTTCAGCAAATTTAATTAGTTTGTATAAGAAGAGGTTAGAGTTAAAAAAGATACCTTATAAAGATTATCCAGAAGAAGAAGTATTTGCGCAAAGTTTTAAATATACTTTAACTAAAGACCAAGAAAAAAGTATTAGAGATATAAATGTCGATTTAAAAAGTAATATTCCTATGGATCGTTTGCTTTGCGGGGATGTTGGTTTTGGAAAAACAGAAGTTGCTATGAGAGCAATATTTAAGACAGTTTTAAATAATCATCAAGTAATGTATTTGTGTCCAACAACTATTCTTTCTAAACAACAATTTAATGTAGCAAAAGAAAGGTTTAAAGATTGGCCGATAGAGATAGCTCTTTTAAATAGACATGTAAGTGCGAAAGATGCTCACAGAATTATTGATGACTTTAAAAATAGGAAGATTGATATATTATTTGGTACACATCGTATTTTAAGTGATGATGTTAAAGCAAAAGATTTAGGGTTACTTGTAATTGACGAAGAACAAAGATTTGGTGTAACACATAAAGAAAAGATAAAAGAACTTAAAAATGATGTAAATGTTTTAACTTTAAGCGCAACACCAATTCCGCGGACTTTAAAAATGGCTTTATCGGGACTTCGGGATTTATCAGTTATTGATACCCCACCAGTAAATAGATATCCTGTTCAAACTTATGTCGTTGTTGAAGATGATTTACTTATTAAAGATGCAATTTATAAGGAATTATCACGTAGTGGTCAAGTATTTATGCTTTATAACCGTGTTGAATCTATTAGTAAGTATGCAGCTCACATTAAAGAATTAGTACCTGATGCTAGAATTACTTATGCGCACGGAAAAATGGATAAAAATGAACTTGATGATATAATGAGTGATTTTATTGATTACAAATATGATATTTTAATTTGTACAACTATCATTGAAAGTGGTATTGATATACCAAATGTTAATACGTTAATTATTCACGATGCGGAAAATTTTGGACTTAGTCAGTTATATCAAATTAGAGGAAGAGTTGGTAGAAGTGATAAAATTGCTTATGCTTACCTTATGTATGAAAAAAATAAAATGCTTAATGAAATTGCCATAAAAAGGCTTAATACTATCAAAGAATTTACAGAACTTGGTAGTGGATATCGTATTGCTATGAGGGATTTAAGTATTCGTGGTGCTGGTGATATTTTCGGAGCATCGCAAGCTGGTTTTGTTGATTCTGTAGGTATATCTTTATATATGAAAATGATCGAAGATGAAATAAAACGCCAACAAGGGGAAGAAGTTATTGAAGAAGATAGTGATGCAACAAGCCTAATTAATGTAACAACACACATTAGTGATGAATATGTATCGGATGAAGATATAAAAATTGAAATCCATCAAAAGATTAATGAAATTGATTCATATGATAAGTTACTGGAAATAAAAGATGAACTTGAAGATAGATTTGGTAAAGTAACTGAAGATATGCTTGTATATATGTATGAAGAATGGTTTGAAAAGATTGCTCAAAAATATAATATTACTAATGTAGTACAAACTGATAGATATGTTGAAGTAACATTACCGGAGGAAGTATCAAGTAGTATTAAGGGCGATAAGTTATTAATTGAAGCAATGTCTTTAACAAAATATTTTAATATAAAATATATAAATAAAAAGATAATAATTACATTATATATTAATAATTTAGATAAACATTTTATATTTTATTTAGTAACACTTTTAGAGAATATATTATAGTATAAATTTAAAATTATCACCCACACTAGATATTAGAAGTGGAGTGAAATTTTTGAAGTCAACTGGAATTACAAGAAAGATAGATGAATTAGGAAGAGTTGTTATACCTAAAGAAATAAGAAGAAACTTAGGTATTAGAGATGGTGAAAGTTTAGAAATATTTACTAATGAAGATGCTATTATATTAAAAAAACATTCAGAACTGGAAAAGTATGAAGATATAGGAATGAAATTAAGTGAATTAATTAGTTCCATATTTAAAGTAGATGTAATTATAACAGATAGAGAAAAAGTAATTGTCGCAACTAATGATAAAAATATAGTGGGTAAAAACTTAAATAAAGATCTAATTTATTTAATTGATAATAGAGAAGAATTAGTAAGTAATACAACAATTAATTTTGATGATGTAAGTTTGAATGGTAAGTTTGGTATAGTACCAATTATTGCATCTATTGATTCTTTGGGATTAATAATAATTCATACAAATGATGATAAAGATTATGTTAATTTGGCGAGATTAATGGCTAAAATATTATCTGATAAGATAAATATATATTGATAAAAAAATTAAATTATGGTAAACTAAGGCTAGTTTAGCGATGAAGGAAAGGGTAAATATTTACTACTTTTTAGAGAGTTCTTGGGTGGTGGAAAAGAACAAGTGGTGGTATTGAGTATGATTTCTGGAGCAAAAACTCGGTCATAGCCGTTATCAAATGAAGAGCATGTAAATCATGAATTAAGGTGGTACCGCGGGTTAAAACTCGTCCTTAGTTTATGATTTTTATTTTGGGGTGATTTAATGCGAAATTTTCAAAAAGTTAGTATTGATGAATTTAGTAAATATTATGATAAAAAATTTTATGAAGAATATGATTTACCAAAACGAATGACCAGCCATAGCGCTGGATATGATTTTTTTGCAATTGAAGGTTTTACGATAAAACCGGGAGAAATAAAGAAAATTCCAACAGGATATAAAGCTACATTTGAACCAGATGAAGTTTTGTTAATTGTTGATCGTGGTAGCATGGGATATAAATACAATGTCCGGATTACTAATCAAGTGATAGTAATTGATGCTGATTACTATAATAATTCGAAGAATGAAGGACATATGTTTATATCTTTGCAAAACGAAGGAGATAAGGATTATGTGGTTCAAAAGGGTGAAGGTTATGCCCAAGGAATTTTTATGAAATATTTAGTTTGTGATGATGATAATGGTACAACCAACAAAAGAGAATTTGGATTTGGTAGTACAAATAAAAGAAAGAAGGAAAAATAATGGAAAAATATTATATATCAACTGCAATTGCTTATACTTCAGGTAAACCTCATATTGGAAATACTTATGAGATTGTTTTAGCGGATGCAATTGCTAGATTTAAAAGATTAAAAGGGTATGATGTGTACTTTCAAACAGGTACGGATGAACATGGGGAAAAGATAGAACAAAAGGCTAGAGAAGCGGGAGTTACACCACAAGTGTTTGTTGATGAAAAAGCAACAGAAATAAAAAGAATTTGGGATATCATGAATACTAGTTATGATAGATTTGTTAGAACTACTGATAAAGAACACGAAAGAAGAGTTCAAGATATATTTAATAAAATGTATGAAAAAGGAGATATTTATAAGGGAGAGTATAAAGGTCTTTATTGTACTCCTTGTGAATCATTTTGGACAGAATCGCAATTAATTGATGGTAAGTGCCCAGATTGTGGTAGAGATGTCGAAGAAAAAAGTGAAGAAGCATACTTCTTTAAATTATCTAAATATCAAGATAGACTAGAAAGATATATTGAAGAACATCCAGAATTTATTAAACCAGAAGCAAGAAAAAATGAAATGATTAATAACTTCATTAAACCTGGATTACAGGATTTATGTGTATCTCGTTCTTCATTTGACTGGGGAATTCCAGTTACAATTGATACTAATCATGTAATATATGTTTGGTTAGATGCCTTAACAAATTATATTACGAATATTGGTTATGAAGTGGATAAACAATCAGATGAATTTAAAAAGTTATGGCCAGCAGATTTACATTTGATTGGCAAAGATATAATTCGTTTTCATACCATTTATTGGCCATGCTTCTTAATGAGTCTTGATTTACCACTTCCAAAACAAGTTTTTGGTCATCCTTGGCTTATTATGGCTGATGGCAAGATGAGTAAATCAAAAGGTAATGTTGTTTATGCTGATGATTTAGTTAATGAATTTGGAGTAGATGCTGTAAGATATTATTTTCTACATGAAATACCTTATGCATCAGATGGTGTATTTTCAAGAGATTTATTAATTGAAAGAATTAATGCTGATTTAGTAAACATATTAGGTAATTTAGTAAATAGAACAGTTAGTATGGCCCATAAATACTTTGACGGAACTATTACTAATAAGGGAGTTACAGAGGAATTAGATAAAAGCTTAATTGATGCTGTAAATAACTTAGATAGTAAGGTGACAGAAAAAATGGATGATTTACATGTCGGAGAAGCTATCGAAGAAATAATTGAAGTGTTAAGAAAGTGTAATAAATATATCGATGATACAACTCCTTGGGTACTTGCTAAAGATGAATCTAAGAAAGATAGATTAGAAACGGTATTATATAATTTACTTGAATCTATTAGAATTTGTGCTATATTCTTAAGTCCCTATTTACCTGATACAAGCAATAAAATATTTGATCAATTAAATACTAAAAAACGAGAATATAGTACAAAAGATTTTGGTAATTTAGAAAGTCCAATAACTTTAAATGCTCCGATTCATCTATTTGATAGAATTGAGGTAAAATAATGCTTATTGATACGCATTGCCATTTATATAAAGAATATTACGAAGATATTGATAGTATCATAAAATTATCTAAAGAAAATAATGTAGTGTATTATATAAATAATGGGTGCGATGCTAAAAGCAATGTTGAAGTATTGGAATCGGTAGAAAAATATCCTAGTGTTTATGGGGCTTTGGGAATCCATCCAGAGAATGTTGAAAATTATAATTTAGATGATATCAAATTTATTGAAGATAATATAAGCAATCCAAAAATAGTTGCTATTGGGGAAATTGGTTTAGATTATCACTATTCTAAAGAGAATAAGGCTGAACAAATAAAATTATTAGAGTTACAACTTGAGTTAGCGGAAAAATATGATATGCCAGTGATAATTCATTCAAGAGATGCAACGGAAGATACGATAAATACCTTAAAGAAATATAAAGTAAAGGGTGTAATCCATTCTTTTTCAGGTAGTTTAGAAAATGCCAAAATGTATATTAAAATGGGTTATTTACTTGGTATTAATGGTGTAGTTACATTTAAAAATTGTAATTTAAAGGATACTTTAAAAGAAATAGCAATAGAAAATATTGTATTAGAAACAGACTCACCATATTTAACACCAGTCCCATTTAGAGGTAAACAAAATAATCCTAGTCATATTTTAGATATTGCTAAGTTTATTAGTGAGATATATGATTTAACATTAGATGATGTAACCAAAATTACTACAGATAATGTGAAAAAATTGTATACTAAAATTATTTAATTAAAGTATTTTATAAGTCTTGATTTTCCTGTATTCTAGGATAAATTAAGACTTTTTTTAACTTATTTGTCAAAGACTTAAACTTGCTTTAATCTACAAATAACCGAATTGCAATTGATTTGTTTTCTAAAAATGTGATTTTCTGCGCCCGAATTCTTTCTAAAAATGTGATTTTTAATATTGATTTTCTTTCTAAAAATGTGATATAATTTGCTTGGAGAGTGATAAGAATGGCTGAATTAAAAAGAAAAATAGATAAATTTTTGCTTGATTGGAAGAACTTAAAAACAAGAAAACCATTAATTATTAAAGGAGCTAGGCAAACAGGTAAAACCACTTCTATTGAAAAGTTTGGTAAAGAAAATTATAAATCTTTTATTGAAATTAATTTTGTGTCTATGTCGGAATATAAAACAATTTTTAATGATGGATATACTGTTGATAATATAATTAAAAATATAAGTCTACATAATGGTAATTTTGAATTTATACCTAATGATACACTAATTTTTTTCGATGAAATGCAAGAGTTTCCTGATGTTACAACTTCTCTTAAGTTTTTTTGTATAGATGGTAGATTTGATGTTATTTGTTCCGGTTCACTTATGGGAATTAATTATCAGGAAATACATTCTAATAGTGTTGGTTATAAAGAAGATTATACAATGAGGTCTTTAGACTTTGAAGAATTTCTTTGGGCTAAAGGATATAAAGATGAACAAATAGAAGATTTATACACTTGTATGAAGGAAATAAAGCCACTAACTAATACACAGTATAATGTTATGATGAGTAATTTTAACGATTATATGATAACTGGTGGTATGCCTGAAGTAGTGAGTATGTTTATTGATAATAAAAATTTTAGTGGTGTGTTAGCTAAACAAAAATCATTATTGTTGGATTATGAAGAAGATATTACAAAGTATGCAGGTGGTTTGGATAAATCAAAAATACTAGTGGCTTATAAAAAAATCAAGGTGTTTCTTGGTAATGATAATAAAAAATTTCAAATTACTAAACTTAAAGATGGTGCTAGAAATAGAGAATATATAGGTGTTGTTGATTGGCTTGATAAAGCAGGTATTGTTAATGTTAGTTATTCTTTGGATCATCTTGAATTACCACTCAAAGTAAATTATAATCCTGATAATTATAGATTATATTTTGGTGATACGGGATTATTAATTGGATCGTTAGATGAAGAATCACAAAATGATTTGCGTAATAACCAAAATTTTGGAACATATAAAGGTGCCTTATATGAAAATATAGTTGCTGAAATGTTAACTAAGGCAGGATTTGAACTCTATTTTTACAGAGATGAACAAAATAAAATTGAAATGGATTTTATTTTAAGAGATGAACAAAGTATAATACCAGTTGAGGTTAAAGCATCAGATAATGCAACATATTCTTTAAATAAATTGATAGATGAAAAAAAATATAAAAATATTAAATATGGAATAAAGTTATGTAATAAAAATATTGGATTTAATGGCAAGTTTTATACATTTCCGTATTTTATGACTTTTCTTTTAAAAAGGTTTTTAAAAGAAAAAAATAATTAGGAAAGTAAAAAAGTTCAATTTTCCCTTAAGTATCGGATGAATTGAGTTTTTTTATTTTATCTTTTTTCTTCTTGGCCTTTTTTTCTTTTCTACATTTTCTCTTTCTATAAATAATTCTTTTATATTTAATTCTAAAATATTAGCAATATGTTCTATATAATCTAATCTTATATTTCTTTTAGCATTTTCTAAAGATGATAAATATACTGGAGTTGTTTCAAGAAGTTCTGCAAGTTCTTCTTGAGATAACCCTTTTTTAAGTCTATAATATTTTATATTGTTTGCTAAAATTTTTCTTGCTTTTTTTTGATACTTCATAATACTACACACCTTTATAACTTATCAACATTGTATGAAGTCTTACTAATTTATAACATATCAACTATGTGGTATGTTAAGTTTGCTATACGTTATTTATAATCGTAATAAGGATGTGGTTATAATTGAGAAAAATAATTTTTATTATTCCTTTGATATTATGCTTTTTAATTTCTTTTATGGTTATAAATTTTGGTGATAGTGAGAGAACTATTTTTGAAAATTCTATAAATGATTACATTATTAAAACAAATGCACTAACAATGATGTATGAAACTGAAGTAGGCAGTGGCGAATATCAGATATCTAATGATAATTCTTGGCCAGGAGATGAATATATTTTTAACGAAACTTTATCAAAATGTGAAAATGCAAGCAAACTTATTTGGGATAATGATGCAAAAAAAGTGTTACTACAAGCAAATACTTCAGATAAGTGTTATGTCTATTTTGATAAGTATAATATGCCATATGTAAATAATGTTGAAGCAACAGAAGTTACTTCGGATAGTATTACCGTTAATGTAACTGCAAGTGGCGGAGATGGTAGTATTGTAAGTTATCATTATTCAATAAATGGTGGAGAATATATTTCGAGTCCCAACAATATTTATACTTTTGAAAATTTAGAAGCAGAAACTAGTTATGACATAAGTGTGTTTGTAACTGATAGTAATGGAAGAAAATCAAATTTTTATAATGTTAATTCTGTGACAAGTAAAGGATTAATTAGTTTTACAATCGAAGATGAAATATATTATGCAGAAGACGGGATGACTTGGAGAGAATGGGTTAGTAGTGATTATAATACTGGAGGATATCGTATTATTTTGTGCGGTGGAAGAGAAATAGTTGCTGTAACAAGGTATTTATGTGGTATGGTAGCAGATACTCTAATTGGAAATAACTATGGATATGATTGTTCTGGAGATGCTACGGCTTGTTGATTTATAGTAAACTTATGATAAGCGGAGTGATGCAATGAATTTAGAAATGCTTGATGTTGATGCAATGGTATAAATTATAATGGTAGGTTATTTAATGAAGTAATTTCCTTTGATAAATTTTTTAAAAACTTATTAGTAAAATTAGAAAATATTATTTTGGAAAATGTTGTTAATGAATATGAGTTTATTTTAAAAAAGTAACATAACGTTTCTAAAATAAGTGATAAAGATATATATAATTTATGTTATTTATTAAATTTATGAATAAAAAGGCTAAAAACCAATTTTAGGTAAATGCTACATATCTTTTGACATCCATACTTGATAATGCTATAATTTAGTTATCCAACGAGGTGGATGTATTTTATGAAAATATTAAATT
>CALVKN010000003.1 GCA_944332715.1 uncultured Bacilli bacterium | reverse complement strand
AAAAAGTTAAATTTTGTGTCTTTTTGACATGTATATAATACCATAAAAATTTACTCTTGACAAATCTTAGAATGTCACTTATCACTACTATTTGTTTGCATAACAACTTTATTAGTTTCACTATTCCAAGTTAGTGTTCCACCATTTTCACATCTCGACAAAGTTTCATTGAAGATATAACCATCCTGTGGCCACGTGGTATCACTAGTTACTTGATATTCTCCACTATCTGCTTCTGTTTCATACATCATTGTTAGTGCATTAGTATTTATTATTTGGTTACTTTTTTTATCAGTGTAAATAATTTTATTATCTCCTCTAAAATTTAACACTAAAAAAGATAAAACAGTAATCAAAACTAATACACTAAATACAATTATCTTCTTACTCATAAAAATATACTCTCCATTCTAAAACATATTATTATATACATTTTAAAACAATATGTTTTAAAAATCAATACACCAAATTGTTTTATTTTAAAATAATGTCTAGGTGATTCTAAATGAGAATTAGAGAAATAAGAGAAGATAAAGATTTGACCCAATCAGATATTGCCAAGATTTTAAATGTATCCCAAGTTGCATATAGTTTTTATGAAATAGGGAAAAGACAACTCCCAATTGAGTTATTAATAAAACTAGCCAAATATTACAATACATCAACTGATTATTTATTAGAATTAACTGATGAAAGAAAAGCTTACCCCAAATCTATAATAGAAAAAAACAAAAAACAAGTAACTAAGTACTTGAATTTATAAAAATGGTAATGTCTTTCTTTTTACTCCACCGTTAACTTCATAACAACTATTGATAATTATAAATGCTTGAGGATCTATCTCTAATATCTTTTGTTTAAATAAGTAATAATCTCTATTTGAAATAACACACATAATCATAAACCCTCTTCTTTTAGAGTATCCTCCTCGACTTGGAATACTAGTAAATCCTGTTTGAAAATCATTTAATATTATTTTCTTTATTTTTCTTACCTTTTTTGTATAAATATAAAATACTTTACTATCAGATAAACCAAACATTAATTTATCAATGAAGTATGTAGAACAAATAAGGATTATAAAGGAATAAACACCTTTAGTAAAACCAAAAACTAACATGCTTGCCAAAATAATTAAACTGTTTGCAACAATCATTGATTTTGATTCACTAATTTTTAAATACTTATTTAATATCTGCATTATTATATCAGATCCCCCAGTAGAAAACCCAGTTCGATATATAAGTCCACTACTAACACCATACATAATAATTGCAAATAATAGTATTAAATAAAAATCATCACCAATAATATAACTATTTAAAAATTTTGCAATTGGCTCTGAAACTGTAATCATAACAGGGTACATAACCGACCCTACTATATTACGTTTGGTTATCTTCCAGCCTAAAAATATAAGACTAACCACCAATAATATACCATTGGTTATATAAATAAATGCTGATGCTGACCAACCAAATAATCTTTGCACAACTATAGCAACACCACTAAAACCTGATACTACTAAATCATTGGGTATTAAAAACATATTAAAACATAAAGCATATAAAAATATCCCCAAAACTAATGAAACACCATCAAAAATTGTTTTTTTAGTATCAATATTATCTAGCATATAACCACCTATTGTAATAATTATAAAACATCTTAAAATTTTTAGCAATTATTAATCACTAAAAGCATATATTGTTTTGAGGTGATTATTTTAATGAATGGACAATTTTATCAAAATCCAACATTTCCAAGTAATAACTACACAACACCACCAGGAAATATCTCTGTAAATGACCCTAATACTGGAGCAATACCTAGAGAACAAAGTTATATTGAAAACATATTAAGACTTAATAAAGGGCAAAAAATAAAAGCCTATGTTTCTTACCCTGATAGTAGCGCTTGGCAAAATAAAGTATATGAAGGAATAATTGAAGAAGCGGGCAAAGATCATTTAATTATCAGAGACCCAATGAATAATTTATGGTATTTAATTAGAATTATTTATCTAAATTATGTTGAATTTATGGAACCTATAATTTATTCTCACGCTTATTCTGATAAAACATATTAGAAATACTGTTATTATTAACAGTGTTTTTTTCAAAAAAGCAAGTTATCGACCTCTTTTGAACAATTAAGTATCAAAAGTGATCGATAACTTTAATAATAATATTTAAAATTATTTTTTTCATATCCTAAATTAGTTGCATCTCCGTGCCCTGGATAAAGTACTATATCATCAGGATATTTACTTATTAATTCTAAACTTCTTTGCATATCTTTATCACTACCAGTTGGCAAATCAGTTCTCCCAATACTATTTAAGAATATGAAATCACCCACAAACATAACCTTTTCATCTTTAAAATAATATATAACTGAGTCATTGCTATGTCCTGGTACACCTATTACATCAAAACCGATATTAGGGCAATTTCCTTCTTTTATCTTAAAATAATCTTCAACTGCCTTTAGTGCCCCAACATGATCAAAATGGTGATGAGTAATTAATACTCCAACTATTTTTTTATTTTTACATGCATTAATTATTTTTTCAGTTTCATCCCCTGGATCAATAATAATAGACTTATTATCTATTGTTACTATATAACAATTTTCTTCTAAAGGTCCAACAATTAATCTTTCTATTTTCATAATACCAAACAAGTATAATATTGTTCTGTAAATCTAGATTGATCGTACAATTCAACATCACTTTCTGCTAATTCACTACCATAAGAAACATATTTATTTAATATCATATACGTTCCATCAGTAATAGAGATTGTATATCCACCAGTTGAATCAACTTCAACTTTACCCCAAACGGATCCATCACTTCCTAATTGTTCAAGTGTTATGCAAGAACCAGGATAAGTAGCAACTGAAGCTGTACTAGCATTAATTTGAGCTGTTAACAAAAATTGTTGCATTCTAGCATTATCCATAACCCCAGGTACTATTTCATCAAGAACAATCATTAAATTATTTTCTATTTCATTTTGATCTGCAGTTGTTAAAGTATCAACATTTACAGCATTGTTAAATGTTTGTTCTTCTACTAAATCACTACCAGTTTTATTATTCATTTCAATATCTAATGCTAAATTTATATCATTAGAATTAATTTCCACAGAACCAACTAAATTAGATTCTGTATCACTTATCTTAGTTGTAGTCAAATCTAACACTAAACTTATGCCATCTGATTCTGATTTAAAATCAAATACAATATTTTTTCCATTATCATCTGTATTAGTAATATCAAACTTATATTCATAACCATTTGTACTCAAATTACCACTAAGTGTATAATCAACTAAATTATAAGTTACATTCAAAATTCCATTATCATTTTCATAATTAAGTGTTACATCATCCCCATTAACATTTACATCAATTACTTCATCATTTACTTTTAATTCATATACATCTTTTTCTACACTATCTAATACTATTTCTAAATCTGTTGTAACAAAAGTAAATCTTTCGATATCCCCGCTAGGTATTTTAACTATTATTTCTAAAAATATATCATCTATTGCTGATGCATCTATCGTAGTATCACTTATACCTAACATATTTAAAGTATCTACCATATCAGTATCATTTTCAATTAATTCTTCTAATCTATTGGCAAATGCTTCCTTATTACTATCATTTATTTGATATGTATATATGGCAGTAAGTCCTTTAATTTCACTAGTAACTTCTGCTTCTTCTAAAGCAATACCTAGATATGAAACAAAATTCTTTAAAGTATTTTGCAATGCATTAATATCAATAGTATCTTCAGCATTTATATTAACAAATGGATTTTCATCTAAAGGCATATATAATATAGAATCATATAAATCTTCACTATTTAAATACATATTTGCACTATCAACATACATTTGAGCATCAAGTATAGAATTATCACTCTTTAATAAATTAATATTTAAATCCATTACTTCTCTAACAGAAGAATATCCAAAATCAAAATCTAGTGTTAGATCATTAAGCATCGATAATTCATCCATATTTGAATTTATTTTAAGACTTCCACTTGATACATTATCTCCGGAAGAAGCCAAATTATTATTTGCAAACATCTCATCAATAAATGTGGAAAATTCTTCTACTTTCTCATCAATATAATTTGGAGCAGTAAATTTAAATTTTACATAAACAAATACCCCAATAATAGCAAGAATTATAACTCCCACAATTATTCCAATTATAATAAATATTTTCTTGTTTCTTTTAGGTTTTTCGTTATTATTTAAAGTACTACTTGCACCTTGATTAATATTAGCATTATTTAAAACACTACCCGCATTAAAATTATCTTCTGTATTTGTCGGAGTACCCATATTAATACTATTTGCAACAGATGTATCATTACTTGGATTATTACCAACACTAAAATTATTTACAGTATTACTTGAATCAACATTACTAACATTTTCATTTTGCACCGGCGTAGTATTAATACTAGTTCCATAATACGTATTTTGCGTATCAACATTACTAGTAGAACTCTCTACTGCATTAGTTGTACTTCCCAAATTAATAATTACTCCTCCATTTTCTGCATTGTTTGCATTTGGAGTATTATTTTCATTACCTACATCATCTGTAGCAAAAAAATCACTTTTCATAAGTCACCTCTCTATTTTATTATATTATGATTATAACATTAAATTCGACAAATTCCAACAAAGAAAAAAATCTGATAAAAATCAGATTAATCAAACCATTGAGTTCTTGAATAAAACCATGATCCTTTATTTGGAAATCCTGGAGGTTCAATCAAATTTGCAGTATAACTAGACCAACTAGTATATGCTCCAACTGATACTCCAAAATGTAAATGAGCACCTGTTGTACATGTATCATATCCGCCATATCTAGATGCTGTTGAATAACCACCAGATAAAGCAATAACATCATTTACGTTAACAATATCACCTACACTTACATACATTTCAAGCAAATGGGCATATTGTAATGTATAAACTTCTCCATTAATCAATGCTTGAATATATATTTGATTTCCGCCACAGTCATCTTCATAAACCATTTTTATTACTTGTCCGGCAGCTGCTGGATAAACTTCTGTTCCTTCACTTACTGCAATATCTATACCACTATGGTACTCGCTTTGATCAGGAACACTACGCCATCCAAAATTACTTGAAATTCTTCCTTGAGTTACAGGTTTTAACCAGCCATAATTGTTAATATACCAATCATAATCTTGGCTACTTAAACGAGCATAACAAGCATCAATTGTTTCTGTTTCTGTGCATCCCATATCTTCATAAATTTGAATAGTATTTTCTAACAAATCAATTTCCCCATCTAAATCCATAGAAATATCTGAAAACTGAATAATGCTAGCATCAATTTCTTCAAGTTGTCTTTGGTAATCAGCAATATTATTATTTAATTCTTCTTCATATTCTAATAACTCAACTTGTTTTTGTTCATTTTCTTCAATTAAATTTTCCAACTCTACTAATTTTTCTTGATTATAATTTGAAAGCATTTCAATAGCATCACTACGCATTATGAGCTCTGTCATACTACTTGAATCAGTTATAAATTCTAAGTATGAATTATCTCCTTGTAATATTTGATAATAACTCATCAAATCCTTAGTTTGCTTATCTAATTCAGCAATTTTCTCATTAGAATCTTCAATACTTTTCTTAGCCTCATCGACCTTTATTTGGGTTTCTTCTATCTTGGCATATGCTTCACTTATTTGTTGGTTCTTTTGAGCCTTTTCGACTTCCGATATTTCTTGTTGATGTTCCGCATCAGCCTTTTCTTTATATAAAGCTTCTAGTTCTGCCCGCATTCCTGCTAAAGTATCACTATTACTTGCAGCACTGACACTCATAGGGTACAAAACATACATTGCAAATATCATAAATACAAACATGTATCTAATAAAATATTCACTTAATTTTTTCATTGCTTCACTCCTTTAATTCTTACACAAAACTAAAGAACTCTAAACTCACGCAAACCATTGGGTTCTTGAATAAAACCATGCACCTTTATTTGGAAAACCAGGTGGAACAATAGCATTATTATTAAAATATGTTGCCATATATTTTGTTTTAACATATCCTTCAACAACCCCAAAATGCAAGTGTGAACCAGTAGAACATGATTCCCAACGGCTTGTTTGGCTTCCTCCACCTTGTTTACCAATAACAGTATTAACGTTTACAACATCCCCAACTTTAACATCTACCGTTAATAAATGAGCATATTGAACAGTATATTTTTCTCCCCCAATTAAAACTTGAATATATACTTGATTACCTCCACAAGTTTTACCTTCACCACGATTATACTTAGCCTTTGCATCAACTGTAGCCACTACTATACCATTACCAACAGAATAAACACTTGTTCCTTCGCTATTGCCGGCAATATCAACAGCTTTATGCACTTTCTTTTTACCAGTAAAAGGGTCAGTTCTAACACCAAATATACTACTAATTCTTCCTTTATTCAACGGCTTATACCAAATTGCACTACCATTAATACTCGCACAAACATCTAAGTCTTGATCTTCTTCACACCCCATATTTTCATATGCTTCAATTAATTCTTCCTTTGATCTAATCTCATCTTCAATATCCATACCGACTTCTCCGAGACTAGATAAATCATATTCTAAAGAACTAATTTTTTCTTCATAATCAGCAATTTTAACTTCTAGTTCTTCTTCATACTTAATTAAATCAACTTGTAATTGTTCATTTTCTTCAATTAAATCTTTTAATTCAACTAATTTTTTTTGATTATAATCAACAATTTGATTAATGGCATCACTACGCATTACCAAATCTGTCATGCTGCTAGATTCCGTAATAAATTCTAAATAAACATTTTCACCTTGCATAAGTTGAAAATATGCCATTAATTTTTCTGTTTGATCATGCAACTCAGCAATTTTTTCATCTGTTTCTGCAATTAACACTTTAGCATTTTCTATTTTTTCTTGCGATACCTCAATTTCTTCTTGGGCATTTAATATAGCTATATTATTTTCTCTAATTTCACTTTCTGTTGCAGCTTGTTGAGAATCATTTTTTCTCTTCTGAGCTTGTAAATCTGCCAATTCTGCTCTAAGGCCTCTCAGAGTATTAGAACTTGCTGCGGAAACATGCATAGGTTCTAAAATATAAATACTAAGAATTAAAAATACAAACATGTATCTTATAAAATATTCAACTAATTGTTTTATCTTCATCACAATCACCTAACAATTTAATTATATTTTCAAATATTTACTTACTGCTCTAACACTACCAAGCATACCTACTACAGCACCTAGAGCCACTAAAATAAGTGATACCCAGAATACAAAATTATATGGTTCTATTAAAACTATCATATTTGAAAATACATGACCATTTAGTGCTCCATAAAGTATTACATACCCATAAATAGTTATACAAACAGGTATTACAGCACCAATTATCCCAATTATTAAGCCTTCAATAATAAAAGGTATTTTAATAGTTATATTACTTGCACCAACTAAACGCATAATTTCAATAGCGCTTCTTCTACTAAATATTGTAAGTTTAATTGTATTACTAATTAAGAATGCCGTTACAATAATTAATGCAATAACAATAACTACAACAATTTTTTGAACTACATCGAAAGCTGATATGATATTATCCACCATACCTTCACCATATTTAACAGTATCAACACTACTAATTGAACTAATATATTCAGCAGTATCCCCCAAATGAGCCACATCATTTACTCTTACAATAAATGAATCCATTAAAGGGTTTTCATCTAAATAGTTTAAAACCGTTTCAAATGTAGCATCATATTCACTCATTTCATCTTTCCACTCAGTTTTACTTTTAAATGTTACTTCCGCTACATTTTCCTGATTACTTATATCTGCTTTAATATTATTAATATCTTCCTCTGTTACTGTATCACTCAAATAAACAACTATACTAAGTTCATCTTCAATTGACTTAGTAGCATTATCAATATTTGCAGCACAAATTAAAGCAACAGATACTAAAATTAAAGTAATTGTTGTACACATAATTGATGCAAAGCTTAAACTAAAATTACGAAGAACACTTTTAAAAGCATCCCTAATACTTCTTCCAAAAATCCTAATTGCCCTCATGTGTCTTATAACTTCCTTTCGCGTAATCTCCTGCTAAAACACCATGTTCAATTAATAAAACTCTTTTCTTCATTCTATTAACTATATCTTTATCATGAGTAGCCATTATAATAGTTGTACCTAAATCCTTATTGATTCCTTCGATAACTTTCATTATTTCCTTACTTGTTTCAGGGTCCAAATTACCTGTTGGTTCATCACAAATAAGTAGTTTAGGTCGATGAACTATGGCTCTAGCAATACAAACTCTTTGTTGTTCACCACCAGATAATTCTCCAGGAAATGAACGAGCTTTATCTTTTAAACCAACTCTTTCAAGAGCTTTCATTACTTGTGGTCTAATTTCACTTGCTTTCATACCAACACATTCTAAGGCAAATGCTACATTTTCATAAACAGTAAGTTTAGGTAGTAATTTAAAATCTTGAAATACTATACCTAGTTTCCTTCGTAATTTATAAACTCTACCATTACGTATCTTACCAACATTTAATCCTCCAACCATAACAGTACCACTTGTTGGCTTTTCTTCTCTATATAACATCTTTATAAAAGTTGATTTACCACTAGCAGTAAGTCCTATAACAAAGACAAATTCTCCCTTTTCAATTGAAACAGAGACATCTGCTAAAGCAGTAACACCATTTTTATAAACTTTATTAACATTTTTTAATTCAATAAACTTCATATGGTCCTCCATAATAAATTATATCATAATATATACCTATTTAAATGGAAATTTTATGAAATTTTACACTATTTACTCTAATTTTACCCCTTATAATTTGTATAAAATATAAAAATTTTATATAATATATCTAATGGAGATGAAATAGTTTGAAAAAAAATGAATTTATCGAAGGTGCATTAATTGCTACCATTGCTATCATTTTATCAAAAATCCTTGGAGTTTTATATGTAATTCCATTTTACAACATAATTGGTGAAAATGGTGGATCTTTATATGGTTATGCTTATAACATCTATAATTTCTTTTTAATTATTTCATCCGCTGGAATACCACTAGCCATAAGTAAAATAACTAGTGAATACAATACTTTAGGTAAACAAAAAGAAAAAACATTTATGTTTAAATACGCCAAAAAGATAATTTTTATTTTTTCAATTATATGTTTTCTTATTTGCTTTCTAGGAGCAAACTTTATTGCTGATTCCATCGTAGGCAATTTAAGTGGTGGTAACACTGTAAGTGATGTTGCTTTTGTAATACGCTGTGTATCATTTGCAATATTAGTAGTTCCAATTCTTTCTATATCCCGTGGATACTTACAAGGACACAGATATATTACTGCTCCATCAATTGGTCAAGTAATTGAACAATTAGTACGCGTTTTAGTTATCGTTATTGGTTCTTATGCCGCTTTAAAGATATTTAATCTTTCAACTGCCCAAGCGGTTGGTATAGCTGTCTTCGGAGCTTGTGCTGGAGCTTTGGTATCATACCTTTATTTATTCTTAAAAATGCATAAAGTAAAGGATCAAATATTTGTTCCTAATGCTACTGTTACTAAACAAGAAAAAAAGGAAATATTTAAAAAATTAATTGGTTATTGTATTCCCTTTATAATCATTAATGTTGCTAATAGCCTATATAATACTGTTGATATGATCCTTGTTATCAACGGTCTAAATAATTTAGGATTCCCTGCTCAGGATGTTGAAACAATATCTAGTGTCTTTACCACCTGGGGAAGTAAACTTGTAAGTGTAGTAACAGCAATTGCTACAGGTCTAGTTATAAGTTTAATACCTTCCATTGTTGAGGCGTTTACCAAAAAAGATATGAAGGAAGTAAATACTCAGTTTAATAAAACTATTCAAGTATTACTCTATGCTATACTTCCTCTTTCAATATTTTTAAGTATCTTTGCACCGCAAGTTTGGTCAATATTCTACGGCGAAAGTTTCTATGGTCCAAGAATATTTCAATTCACTATTTTACTTGCTATCATGGATAGTGCTTATATCATGATATGTAGTGCACTTCAAGGCTTAAGTAAAACTAAACTTATCTATACATCTGTTGCTTGTGGCCTTATTACTAAAACAATCCTTGACTTACCACTCATGTATCTATTTAACTATTTAGGTATTCCACCATACTACGGTGCAATTCTAGCATCAGCCATTGGTTATACCCTATCTTTATGTATACCTCTTACAACCCTTCATAAAAAATACAAATTTGATTACAAACAAACATTAAAATCTCTTCCCAAATTATTTATTACTATAATAATACTTGTTATTATTGCCCTACTAATTAAAGAATATATATTTGTACATATTACTAGAAAAATATATACTCTAATTGCTCTTGCAATCACTGGACTTGCTCTAGCAGCAATTTATTACTTAATGAATCGTAAACTTCTAAATGACCTACTCGGAGAACGAATTTTAAGCAAATTCAAAAAGTTAAGAAAATAACTACTTTCTTAACTTTTTTATTATTTTATAAGCCTTTAATGCTACTTTATATAACATATACTTGGGTTTACTTATAACATAATCAAATTCTCCTAGTAACTCAACAATCTCTGGATTAAACCCCTTCTTGATTTCATAAATATTATAATATGGTGAATCCTTACTTAAATCTCCAGATATACCATAAAAATTAACATATTCTTTATGCATCTTTATAGCATCTTTAATGTGTTCATTATAAAAAGCATATTTAGGTCCAAATTCTCTATACTCTAAAGATGTTCCACTCATAAATGTAATTCCTTCATTACCAATAAAAACAGACATTAAACAACCTATATCTATGTATTTATCATCACTATTTAGTGATTTAGCATACTTAAGTCTTTCCTCTATTTTCTCTAACTTTATTACTAAATCCTGATGATGTTTTTTTACCTTTTCCCCATTATTTATCTTTTGCATTTCGCATTCAAACTCAGTTAGTTCCTCTTTTATTTTATCATAATCTCTTTTTAAATTATTATAATATTCCTCTGTATCAATATATGCTATATAAAGTCTTATATAATCACTCATTAAATCATCCATTTTTTTATAATAACTACTAGGTCTAATAATAAAGTGATTTTTATCAGCAGAAAGTTTAAGCAATTCTGTAAAGTGATTCATATCATTACTATCAACAACTCTTACTTTTACTCCCATACCTATAGTTTTTTCAATATTTTTTCTCGTATTTTTAGAAAAAGTTTTTAATGTTTCTTCATAACTATTTTCTAATCTTATCCTACACAAATACCTCGGTTGTAATGTTTCAAAATTTTTAGTAAATCCTAAATGTTTAAACCCGAGTTTAATAAAATTATCAAAAACTTTTTTACCATCATTACTTAAGAGATTACCATCTTTATCGTATAAAGCATATATAACATTTGGATCAACCTTAAGTAAAAATCCTTTATTACTCTTTACATATTTAATTACTTCTTTATGAAACATCTTGAGTAACTCATAATCAAACACATCAACTAAATAACCTCGCGGTGCATAAAACAAATTAAGTCCCATTGGTTCACGTTTTTCTAAAATTAAAGTTACCCCTTTTAGATTATCTTTATCATATAAACCAACTAAATGGTTTTTCCACCCTGTTGTGCTTTTTAACTTTCCCCATTCAGGAAGTTGATATATTGATATATAAGGACTTTCAAGAGCAAATTTTTTATATTCTAATTCATCAATTACTTTTAATTCCATAATTACCTTCTTAACTTTCTATACACTTTTAATAACACCGGTAATATTTTATATAAAAATTTCTTATTAACTAAATCAAATTCTCCGATAAATTCAGTATATTTATCTCCAAATTTTCTCTTAAAGTCATGTAATTTTGCCAAGTTTTTATAAGTAGTGTGAGGATCTCCTGGGGTACCAAATAAATCAAAAAACTCATAACCATTGTCATAAGCATCTTTAATTGCCTCATAATAACTTCTTGTAACCGCAAAAGTTATATTAGCTAAATCATCGCTTCCAATAAACATACTCCATGCTCTATTTTTTGTATATGTACAAATTAAAGAACACACTACTACTTCATCTTTATCGATATCTTTAAATGTATTTAGGTCTTTTTCCAATCTCGTAAGTTGATTATTTAAGTCTTCCTTCCTCTTAGTTGCTTTTTCTAATTCTTCTTTTACTTTTTTTATTTCACTTGTAATATTTTCAACTAGTTCTTTTGGTCTTATTGATATATTGAAATACTTAACACCGTTTTCTTTTTTCAATTCTTCTGTAAATACTTGATAATATTTTAAATCATGTGCATCAAAATCATCTTTAGCACTATTACTTTGAATAAGCCTAAAAAATTCTTCTGTCCTCTCTTCATTATCAACCACTAAATTATATCCGAAACTTCTTTTAACGGATTTCAAGAAAGACTTTGACATACATCCTTCAATTTCTTCCCAACTTCTTTTTAAATTAATTCTAAAAGTATACCTTGGTTGATTTCCATCATAAAGTTTATAAAAACCAGTATGGATATATCCTAAACTTAACATATAATTATAAAGTTCGTAGTTATTATTTCCTCCTGGGATAGGATTAGCATCCTCATCAATATCTTGGTAAGGTATATCTGGATCAAACTTAATATAAATTAATTTCATCCGTTTCATATAATCTCTTAAGTATTCCGTAAACTCTTTAATTAACTCTTTATTTTTATAATCAATTATAAATCCCCGCGGAGAATACCCATATCCATATCCCAGTGGTGTCTTTCTTTCCAAAATTAAAGACGTTGCTACCAAATTACCATCATCATCAGTCATTCCTACATAATGTGGCACTTGACCCTTTATCCTACGACAAAACTCTCCCCAAGCATAAGACTCTAAAAAGTGACTCTTCTCATGCCCTTGAGTAAATTTTTCGTAAGTCTCTCTATCAACATTATCAATAAATTTCAATGTAATCACCCTAACAAAATAATATCATACACCACTCTTTAAAACAAGTTTTCAAATCACCTATTTTTTGATATAATTAAATAAGGTGATTAGAGTTGAATATAGCAAGTATTATTTTACTTATCATAATTATTATTGGTATTATTGCCCTAGTTTATGTAATTACATACAATAACCTAGTTAATTATAAGATAAAAATTGAAAAAGCCGAAGGTATAATTGATGAAAACCTCCGAAATAAATATGATCTTATAGCCAAAATGAACATTGCTATAAAAAAGGTAGTTACTAAGAAAGATTATTTGAAAGATTATATTGATTTAAAAGACAAACGCATCAGTAACTATGAACTTGACAGAAAATTAACAGAAGCAATGAATATAATTTTAGAAGTTAAAAATGATTACAGTGAACTTGATACTAAAGAATTTAACAATGACCTAAAAGAAGTAAATAAAATAAATGAAACTCTTACATCTTGTAAAACCTATTATAATAAAAATACTACTGAATTAAACAAAATAATAAGAAAATTTCCTACCAATATTGTTGCTAAAATACATAGATATAAAATTAAACCATTTTTTGATGGTAAAAACATGCAAGATGCTGTAATTGATGATTTCAAACTATAAAAAAGGTTCTCAGATCAATGAGAACTTTTATTTTGACCAATCTATCGGAATTAACCCTTTACTTACTAAATAATCATTAGTTTTAGAAAATGGTTTACTTCCAAAAAAACCTGAATAAGCCGAAAATGGTGATGGATGCGGACTAATAATTATATAGTGATTGGGATTAGTTATTAACTTAGCTTTCTCTTTAGCAAAATTTCCCCATAATATAAATACCACTGGTTCTTCCTTTTTATTTAACGTTTTAATAATATAATCTGTCATTGGTTCCCAGCCTAGATTCCTATGACTGGCTGCTTTATCTTTTTCAACTGTTAAAACAGCATTAAGCATTAACACTCCTTGCTTCGCCCAACCAGTTAAATCTCCATCAGAGCGCGGAGGTATACCTAAATCACTTTCTAATTCTTTATATATATTTTGAAGCGATGGTGGTAGTTTCACTCCCTTTTGTACACTAAAAGATAACCCATGTGCTTGATGTTCTCCATGATATGGATCTTGTCCCACAATAACAACTTTAGTATCCTTATAACTAGTTAATTTTAAAGCATTAAAAATATAATCTTTCGGAGGATATATAATCTTTTTATCATATTCATCCATAATCATATTATAAAACTTTTTAAATCCATTGCTATTCCATATAACTTCAAGCACTTGATCCCAATCATTACCTATCATCATTATCCTCCTTTAAAGCATACTCACAAGCCATCTTTAAATCATCAATGCTCCTACCCCCAATTAAAAATCTGCTACTATGACAAAATGTCAAATAAGATGGTAACACATGTATCCACTTTTCAGGAAAAGGCTTTTTTAACTCAATTGTATCACTACTTACTGTTACACCTTGAGCCAGATATCCTCCCCTTTTTGATGGGTATATAACATATTTTGCCTTAGTCCCCGGCAAAGTATCTTTAAAATGTAAATATTTATCTAAAACTATTATCTCTTTATTTAAAGATTTATCATAGATTTCTTTTACCATTATTTCTTCTTCATAATTCTTTTGTTCATTTTCAATCATTCTCTCAAGTATTTCTTTTGCAAATACTAAAGCTTCATTGAATTCTTTATCACCATTACCATCATCATTAGGATTAAATGCTGCAATTGCTGTACATAAAGAATCATCAATCCCCGTATTATCTGATAAATCTAAGTGTTCTATTAACTTTTTATCTATTTTTTTATAAACATATTCCCCATATAACTTTTTAGCAAATGCTCTCCATAATTTTCCAAAAGAAGCATAAGGAATACCATTATTTCTTACCATCTTATCACTGCCATGGTGATCAAATTCTCCATCCCCAATATCAAAAACTATACCTTTAAAATCACTTGGCACTTCACTTTTTCTCAATATTTTTATATCAGGATTAATAATTTTTATAAACGCCGCAGCAAAAACATCATCAGCATGAAAAGTTCCTGCGTGTGTCAAACCATACTTACACTTTTTTAAATTTTCTAAACGCATTTAACCACCTACTTATGATATGTCTCATTATTAATGATTTTAAAAGAACGATATATTTGTTCAAGCAAAATCCCTCGAAATAACCCATGAGGAAAAGTAAGATGTGAAAAACTAATAACTTTATTACATTTATCAAGTATCTCTTTAGTTAATCCATCTGATGGACCTATAATAAATGTTATATTACTATTTATAACTAAAGTTTTTTCTATTAAACTAGCAAACTTTTCACTAGTTACTTCTTCTCCCCTTAAATCTAGAGCAATATTATAATCTTTACTATTAATATTTTCTATTAAATTAGCAATTTCTTTAGTATGAATTGGATTATCTTTTAATTCAACTATACTTACATTCATATATTTACTTATTCTTTTTACATAATCATCGATAAGTAACTTTAAATATTCTTCTTTTATTTTACCAACACATAATATTTTTATCATACTTCAATCACTTTCGTCGCTTCATTTTGTCTAGCACAAATTATATTATGAAAATCTATCCCATATTCCATAAATGTATTATTGATTGTTTCCATAGCAATACTTTCTAAATTATTTGTTTCACTTAAATGAATCAATATTATTTCTTTCGTTTTATCTCCGATTAACTTAGTTAAATAAAATGATGCTGCTTTATTTGATAAGTGTCCATCATCACTTAAAACTCTTTTTTTAAGCCACGCTGGATATGGTCCATGTTGTAGTAACTCAATATCATGATTACTTTCAAATAAATATATATCTAAATTTTTAAGATACTTAAAATTCTTTGTATTAATATAACCAGTATCAGTTATATAACCAAGTTTTTTACCATTTTCACAAATAACAAAATTTCTTGAATCAACTGCATCATGACTAGATTTAAATGATTTTATAGTAACATCATCTAGATCTAACTCATCCTCACATACCATGATGTGAGGATAATCTTTTAAGTCTTCAATTTCATACAATTGTTTTTCACTTATTATAACTGTTGCTCCAGTTTTAGCAATTAATGTCTTTAAGGCCGATATATGATCACTATGATCATGACTTATAATTACATAATCAATTGATTTTATATCAACCCCGATATTTTTAAGTGCATCATTTATATATTTATAGTTTCGCCCTGCATCAAGTAAAAATCTTTTATTAGTTGTTTCTAAATAGGTAACATTACCTTTAGAACCACTAGATAATACTGATACTCTCATCGCAAATATGTAAGTGGGTTAACAAAGCGATAACTACCATGATATGGCCATCCAATTGATATAGAAATATGAAGGTGAACACCAGTTGCAAAACCAGTATCTCCCATCGTACCAATTACATCTCCTCTGTTAACTGTATCTCCTACTGACACAAGTAATGAATCCATATGGGCATATAAACTATAAACATTATTATCATGTTCGATAACAGCATAAGTACCATCACTACGAGAGTGTGTTCCAACTACTGCAGCTTCAACTACCGTACCATCACCAATAGCATATATTGCAGAACCCCTACCTGGACCTGAAATATCAATACCATCGTGCATTTTTCCCCAACGATAAGCATAATAACTTGTAATTCTGTATGGTCTTTCTGTTGGCCAAGCCCAGTTTCCAGAAACATATGCACTAGAATAACTTCTACCAACTGTTACAACTTCTTGTACAGCTTCTCTAATTGTTTCACTATATACGAAATTGACTTGTTGACTTTCTTCCCCATTAACAACATCGTACGTTTCATGAGTAAGTACTATACCATCAACACCAGGTGTTGTAATTTCCCGATAATTTCTATCCTTCGTATTATCAACAATTGTCTTAGTATCAAGTTCAATAATAATTTCTTCAATTCTATAAACACTATAAACAAATGTAATTATCGGATCAATTAGGGTTACGTTTACTGTATCGCCAATTCTAAGCATTGAATTTTCTGTTCGATAATTAGGGTTAGCAACCAAAAATTCTTGAGGGTTCAAACGATATTCATTACTAATACTTTCAATATTATCTCCCGCTTGAACAACATAACTATCCATCTCTGCATCTGGTCCAAAAAGTAATAATTGTGATAACTCAGTAGCATCTGTATATATCTTTTCATTAGCACTAATATATGCTTCTTTAATAGTTATTGTTTCTTCAAAATACATATTATCAATTATCTCACCAATATCAGTAAGTTCTTCTATATCCCCACCAATATAAGTTTGATACTCATCTTCGGTAACAAATGCTAGTATATATCTTTCTATAGCATCTTGAAATACTTCTTTATCTAAAACATTTATTGTATAATCTTCTGGAACTTCTTCTCCTTCAAGATAATAGTTCTCATCATATTTAATTGTTATAACATATCCTTGAACAGTAAAGTCATCTCTTTGTTCAATCATATTATATATTTCTTGTGGAGTTTGATAATTTTCATTATATGTATTTACTTCTACTATCTTAAAAGCATTCGGAGGATATACACTATCAACACTATATTTATCTTTAATTTCTTGTTGTTCATTATCTATTAAATCATAAAGTTCTTGTTCATCTTGAATTAATCCAATAACTTCACCATCTAAATAAATTTGATATGCTTTATTTGCATAATTTATTTCTGTGTCAAAATTCCTTTCAACAAAATAAAGGACAACAACTATCAATGATAATATCACAGTAATAACTATATCTTTAGTTTTCATTGCTCATCTCCATTTACTTTTAATTGACTCTTAAAACTAAGCATATTAAGTTCAAATAAAAGATTAACTGTACCTAAACCACCCTTTCTGTGCTTAGCAATAATTAATTCTGCTGGCACAATCTTTTGATTAAAATCCTTTGCTTTATCATAATAATCTTTTCTATTTATAAATAGTACCATATCGGCATCTTGTTCCAAAGAACCAGATTCACGTAAATCCGCAAGCATTGGCTGATTGCTTTCTCTTTTTTCAGCACTACGAGAAAGTTGCGATAACGCAATTACTGGAACATTTAATTCCAACGCCATCGTTTTAAGGGAACGAGAAATCTCAGAAACTTCCACTTGTCTTGATTCAACTCTTCTATTACCACTACTTATAAGTTGTAGGTAATCGATTACTACTAAACCTAATCCCGTCTCACTATTAGCAAGTCTACGACATTTAGCTCTAATTTCTTGAACTGTAACACCCGCATTATCTTCAATATAAATATTTGTATCGGCAAGTTGACTCATAGCTTCATTATATCTCTTCCAGTCTTTTTCTTGCATATTACCAGTTTGCAATTTATATGAATCTATTTGCCCAATCGATGCAATCATACGGTTAATAAGCATATCTGCAGACATTTCTAAGTTAAATATTGCAACAGCCTTTTTCGTATGCATTGCGGCATAACTTGCCATATTAAGAGCTAGTGCTGTTTTACCCATACCAGGACGAGCCGCCAAAATAATCATTTCACTACCTTGTAATCCCGTAGTAATTTTATCAAAATCTGGGAAACCTGTTTCAAGCCCTGTAATAGACCTTTTATTTTTAGCCAGTTCCTCTAACTTCGCTTGGGCTCTTCTTAAAATTTCTTGAATTGGCACAAAATCTCCAACTGATCTTGCTCTAACAACATTCAAAATGTTTTTTTCAGCCTTATCAAGCAAACTAGTTACTTCTTCATCTTCATATGTATCATTAATAATTTCCGTTGCTGTTTCAATTAAATTTCTTCTAACAGCAAAATCTTTAACAATTTTTATATAAAAATCTAAATTAGCACTAGTAACAACCGAATCAATAACATCTGATAAATAATCTAAACCAACTGTATTTAACTTTTTGTCTTTATCAAGTTCATTTTTAACAGTCATTATATCAATTGGTATTTTGGCTTCATGAAGATTTTTTATGGCATTAAAAATAAACTTGTTTCTTTCATCAAAAAACATATCAACTGTTACTTCTTCAACTATCTTTGCAACATCATATTCATTGATAAAAGCAACACCTAATACACTCATCTCAGCTTCAAGATTTTGAGGCATTTTTCTTGCCATAAGTCCTCCTTATTTATTTTACTAAACTAACTTTCAAATTAAATTTAACTTTTTTATGCAATTCTACTTCTACGTTTGTAATACCAAGTGTACTAATTGCATCATTTATTTTAATACATTTCTTATCTATTTTATATCCCATTTCTTTTAACTTATCACTAATTTGTTTACTAGAAACAGTACCAAATACTTTATCTTCTTTTCCTACCTTTACTTTAAATTCAATTACTTTATCATTTAATTTATTTTTTATTTCATTAAGTTCATCAATTAATTTTTGTTCATTTTTTTCTCTTACATCAATTTCTTGATCTAATATTTCCTTACTTCTCTTTGTATATGGAACCGCCAAACCATTTTTAATTAAAAAGTTATTAGCATATCCATCACTTACATCAAGTATGGCATCTTTCTTGCCTTTACCTTTAACATCTTTAAGCAAAATTACTTTCATAAAGTTACCTCCCTTAAGCACTAATATTATACCATTATTACTTAAATTAGTAAAATGAAAATACTGTGTATAAATTAATACAGTTACTTACTTTCTATTAAATTATCCTCTTTATATTGATAATTTAAAGAATTATTTTCACTAACAATACTTTTACCTAATTTATTTTCTAAATCTTTCCTAGTATTATCAGCAATACTCCCTCCAATATTTGCTATTTTTTTATTAGCATCCATTCCATAAGGTTTATATTCTTTAGCAAGTTCTCTAGTGGCTAGTTCTCCTAAATCAGTAAGTGCTACTTCTAAATCAGTCATATTATCCCTTAATGATTCTTTTCTTAATCCTTTAAATTTTTTATATTCACTAGCAGTCATCCTGACCAAGCTTTATATATTTCATTTGTTAATACTGCATACTCATATCCTTCACTAATGCCTCCTTCTTTCCATACATCAGTAAGCTTATTCCTATTAATAATTGCTTTAACTCTTCTTTCAATCCATCCATCATCATAATCACGATTGCGATAATATTCTATCGCTCTTCTTATAGCAATCTCTGGATCAAATACTTCATCAATTCTCTCACTACCTAAATTGGCAAGCCATAACTTAAATGGTTCAGCCTTGGGGCTAGGAACCGATTCAATAAGTCTTAAAATACCTTTAGTATCTAAAGTATCTGTTTCTCGCAATTTACCATCTTGAGCCTTCATTTTCAACCGTACACAACTTGTGTACAGTTGACTTTTTTCTTCTTCAATTAATCTTTTCTTTAACATATTCCAATAATTTCTTGGATTAGAACTATCCGTTAACGCCCCAATTACATCAACTACACTAAAATAATATTCTTCACTTTCACTATCCCAAATACTTCTAATTTCACTACCTTCAAATAAATTTGTTATTGTTTTTAATTTTTCTTCTTTCATTAAATATTCCTCCTTCAAAAACAACTATTTAATTAATTTTTTTATCAACATATTTATATGGCAAAGCATTTTCCTTAGATATAGCACTTTCATTAACCTCTTTTTCATATGCATATCTTGTTTCTTTAGCAACGCTTCCCCCACGTTTAGCAACACTTAAATTTTCTTTTAATCCTTTAGGATTTTCCTTCTTAGCAATATTTCTAGTAGTTATCTCACCCACATTAGTTAAAGCTACTTCAATGTCTGTCATATTATCTCTCAATGACTCTTTTCTTAAGCCTTTAAAATCTTTATATTCTCTTGCAGTCATTCCTGACCACGTCTTATAAATTTCATTAGTAAGCATTGCATATTCTAGTGGTTCACTAATTCCACCTTTTTTCCATATATCCGTTAATTTAAACCTATCAACTATTGCAGATAATCTTACTTTAATCCAATCATCATCATAACCCTTAGCACGGTAATATCGAACTGCTCTGTTAATAGCAATCTCCGGATCAAATACTTCATCTATTCTCTCACTACCTAAATTAGCAAGCCACAACTTAAACGGTTCAGCCTTTGGGCTAGGAATTGATTCAATAAGCCTTAAAATACCTTTTGTATCTAAAACATCAGTATCTCTCAACTTTCCATCTTTAGCTTTCATTTTCAACTGGTTAGTATTACTAACCAGTTCACTTCCCTCATCAATTAACTTTCCCTTTAGCCACTTCCAATAATTTCTAGACTTTGAATATTCATTATCTGTTAGTATTGCTATTACATCAACAACACTAAAATAATATTCTTCCTCTTCATTATTCCAAATACTTCTTACCTCATGGCCCTCGAATAAATTTGTAATTGTTTTTAATTTTCCTTCATTCATTAAATATTCCTCCTTTTAAAAATTAAAAATAATTAAACTAATTATCTCTTCACTATATTATTGTCCTCAAAAACCCGATTTCCTTTTTTTTAATCAAATTTTCACAAAAAAATTATCAAAAATTAAAAAAAGTTGACAACTTTTAAGTTATCAACATGAATATATTTTATTCTTTATTAAAACATTCTAATAAAATTTACATAGGACAAATAGCATCAGTATTTATAAAATAGTTTTGATTCGCTATGATTAAATCTGATACACTTACATAACCCACATTTCCTATAGATAAGCAACTAGCCTTTCTAGAAACATAATTTCCATTATATATAACGTACCCACTAACATTCGCTATTAATCCATTCATTCCATGTCATTCCCCTTTCTGCATTATAGTAATCAATTGTATTACCTGGACTCGATTCTATGCTAAATGATATTAATAAAGAATAATCAAAATAGACAAAACACTTATCACTAGTATTTGTTTGCAATAATACCTTTTTATTTACATCATCCCAAGTAAGTCTTCCACCATTTTCACATTTTGATAAGTTCTCATTAAAAATATATCCAGACTCCGGCCACACACTATCACTAGATACTTGATATTCTCCACTTTGATATTCTATTTCATACATCATAGTAAGTGAATTAGAACTTACTATCTTTTGATTACTACCGCTTTCACTTTCTAATACATATTTTTGACTATCTGAATAATAATAAAAATATATTCCTATAACAAATGTTAGTAACGCACTACTTATCAACACTACTTTTTTCATACAGCCTCCATATATTCATTTGCATATATTGTCAATATATTCATTTGAATATATGAGAAACTATAAATAGGTGAAAAAGATGAGTATTAATATAAGCAGACTAAAAGAAATAAGAGAAGATAGAGATTTATTACAAAAAGATGTTGCCAAAATACTAAAAACTTCTCAAAAGCAATACAGTCTATATGAAAATGGCATAAGACTTATACCAATTGATAAACTTGCCATACTTGCCAAATACTATAATACATCTGTAGATTATTTAATTGGACTAACAGATGAAAGAAAACCTTATCCTAATTCTATAATAAAATAATGTTGATAACACTTAAGTTACCAACATTTTATTTACAAAAAAATATAGACTATTACATCTATATTATTTTACATATGGTATTAAAGCCATAAATCTTGCATATTTAACTTGTTGAGCAATATGTCTTTGGTGTTTAGCACAAGCACCAGTCATTCTTCTAGGTAAAATCTTACCCTTATCATTAATATATTTATTAATAATCATAACATCTTTATAATCAACGCTTTTACCAGCACACATTTGACATATTTTTTTCTTTTTACGATAATATTCTGCCATAATTTAATCCTCCTTTTTAAAATGGTAAATCATCACTACTTAAAGTAAATTCGTCACCAAAGTCTTTGTAAGGATCTTCAGAAATATCTGTTGTTTCAATATTATTGCTTGGAGCACTTGATGCACTTGGACTATACGAAACACTATTATCAACTGCTGGAGCACTATCTCCTCCACCTTGTCTTGAACCTAAAAATTCCATTTGTTCAATAACAACATCAGTTGTATATCTTTTACTTCCATCTTGGGCATCATAACTACTATTTCTAATTCTACCAGTAGCACTAATTAAACTACCCTTACGGCAATACTTATTAATAGTAGTAGCAAGTCTATTAAAAGCAACACAGTTAACAAATTCAACTTCTCTTTCCCCATTACGGTTAACAAATTCCCCTTGACATGCAAGAGAAAATCTTGCTATTTCCATATTACTTTGTGACATTCTTGATTCTGGATCTCTTGTAAATCTTCCAATCAATATTACTTTGTTCATATTATTCTCCTTCTAACTTGATAATTAAATGTCTTAATACATTTTCATTAATAGAAACTTTTCTATCAAATTCAGCAATAGTATCATGTGTAGCTTCTACAGTCATCACAAAGTAATAACCACTAGTTTCTTTTTTAATAGGATAAGCTAGTTTCTTTCTACCCATTTCTTTGAATTCGATAACTTTTGATGGTTTAATGTTTATAAGTTTTTGAATATCTTCACTAGTCTTTTTTATAGCATCTTCTTCCATAGTAGACTTAATTATAAACATAATTTCATATTTAGTCATCATTTCACCTCCTTATGGTCTATCTCGGCTTCCGAAGAAGCAAGGAGTAATTTCTTTACTCGCAAGTATTATAACAAATATATGTTCTAAGTTCAATAAAAATTACATAAATTTCCAAGAAAAAAGCAACAATTAAGTTGCCTTAAGCTATTTTCTTTTTAGGAACTTTCTTTACTTCTTCTTTTGGTCTTCTAAATATCGGTGTTATTACATAATCATCAATACACATTACAATAAATGAAGCACAAGTTGTAAATAGAATATTAAATATGATACTTGCATGATAACTCATTTCTGGGAATAAATATGCAAGCAAGAAAACAAATACTATATGTATTGCATAATAATAAAGTGATAACCTTCCTAAAAATGCACATACACTACTCTTATTATATAAAACTGAAATATAATCTTTATTTGTAAGTAAAACTACAGCAAAGGCAAATAATATTATGCCATTAGTAAATTCGCTCCATGTAATTCCCGCATAAATGGTATATAAGAAGAATATGGCTATTCCAATATGCAGCAAACTAAATGCCATAGTCATTACTTCACTAAATTTTTTCTTTCTAAAATACTCCACAACATAATACATTAACATTCCTAAACACATACCAGCCATAACTCTGGCAAGTCCATTTGGAAATCCTATAGCATTAACCATTGTTCTATCCCAACCGGCACTAGTTAAACCAGCACTAGCATAAGTTAAAATGATAAACACTGGAGCAAAAAATCCAGTAAAGAAATCTTCACTTTTAGAAACTACATAATAAAGAATTAAACTAGCAACAATTAATGCAGAAATATACCAAAGCGGGCCATTCCAAAGTTGTGAAACCCCTAATGTTGTATCAAATGTAAGTGTTTTAAGTTCTAAAAGCCCTACTGCTCCAATTTGGGAAATACCTAAAAATTCCCAAATAGAATCCATAAACACTCCAAATATTTGTGTTATTTTTGTCCCATTTATTGCATTTCTTACAATAAATGCTAGTAATACCCCCATAAATAATGCTGGATATAATGCTTTAAATCTTCCACCTGCATATTTCCACGCTTGTTTTGATGGTGCTTCATCCTTATTGCTACCATTTATCTTTACTTTTTTATAATGTGCCATCAAAAAATAGCCGGATAAAAATAAGAAAAATGCTAAAACACGCCCGCCAGTAAATATTAAATTTTCACCAGTCTCACGCCATATAAACGTGTTTAAATGCCCCAAAGCAATAGCAACAGTAAAAATAAAACGCCACAGTTCAATAGATGTAATCTTTGAATTTTTCATAAACTATCCTTTCTAGTATCTCTACTATATCAATAGTATAATAATTGTATCATTTTGTCAATTACCAGAAAAAAAGAAAAGGTTTTATTCCTTTTCTTTAGAATTCTTAGTCTTAGATTTATTACTTGTCTTTTTCTTAGTATTAGTAGTAGTTTTCTTTTTTGTATTACTTTCTTTATTTTCTTTAACTTCTTTAGTTTCGATTACTTTTACTTCTTCTTTATTTTCTTCTACTACCACAGGATTTAAATCAATTACCTTTGTACCCGCAGCAAAATCATGAAGACCACGGAAGTCTCTACGAAGAACAACCATTAACATTATAATTGTAAGTACTAACATTTGTAAATAACTAACAATTGATGAATAACTATAATATCCAGATGCATCAAATAAATAGATACCTACAATAAATAATATTGAAAATATGACATTATTAAGAATAACTGAACGAATTAAGTAATTACCAACATTTAACTTCTTATCATCCTTATTAGCAACCACTCTTATTTTCATAATTTTCTTGCCAATTGTTTGCCCTTTAAGAGCATATTGTAAAATACCAAAATATAAAATTGTACAAACTATTGAAATACCACTTCTTACAACGTTATATTTATTAACATTATAATATGATGCAATAAGACCATCTTCATAAGTATCCGTATCAACACCAGATCCTTCTTCTTGAATTGTTGTTACGAGTTCTGTATATTCATTATAAGCATTTTCATATTCATCTTTATAAGGATTTATAAATCCAATAATACTTATCGAACTTGAAATTATTAATATAATAAATGTATCAATAATAAAAGCCATTACTCTTTTTAATATTGTATCCATAATTCACCTAATCTCTAGAACGGCCAAAAAGTTGTAGCAAATGTAAAAATAAATTAATAAAATCTAAATATAAATCAAGTGCTCCATAAATTGCTAAATTTTCTTTTGGGAGTCCACTATTTTCTAACATCTTAATTTTTTGCACATCGTATGCAGTGATACCAATAAATATTAAAACACATACAACAGAAATAATCATTGCAAGCGTTGAGCTTCCTAAGAATATATTAATAATCATTGTAATTAATGCTGCAATTAAAGCAAAGAATAAATATGTCCCAATGCGTGTTAAGTCTACTTTTGTAGTATATCCAATCAAAGCCATAACAGCAAAAATAACTGCTGCAACTAAGAATATTAACATAATTGAATCTATTGCATAATAAACAAATATTGATGCAAATGTTAAACCACTAACAAACGAATAAAGCAAGAAACATACCTTCGCTGTTGCAGGTTTCATTTTCATTACCCTCGCAGATAATACTATTACAAGTACAAGTTCTACTATAACAAATATCCAGTAACTCATACCACCATAAATATTTTCTAACATAACTTCACTATGTGAAACAAAATAACCAGTTAGAAAAGTAACAAGTAAACCAAAACACATCCATAAAAATGTTTTACTTACCAAATTATCTTTCATCTAATCCTCCTTTTTTATACATTAAATCGGAAATAACATATATCTCCATCTTTAATTATATACTCTTTTCCTTCAATTCGCAACTTACCGGCTTCTTTAACTCGTTTTTCATCACCTAATTCTTTTAAGTCATCAAAACTCATTACTTCAGCTTTAATAAAGCCTCGCATCATATCACTATGTATAATTCCTGCACATTCTGGTGCTTTCATGCCTTGTTTAAATGTCCAGGCTCTTACTTCATCACTTCCTGCGGTAAAGAACGTTGCTAGTCCTAATAAATTATATGTTGCAAATATTAATTTATCCAATCCACTATTAGTTATACCTACACTTGCTAAAAATTCATCTCTCTCTTCGTCTTGTAATCCCGCAAGATCCGCTTCTAGTTTAGCACACATCACAATTACACCAGCACCTTCTGCCTCAGCATAATTTTTAAGTTTCAAAGAATATTCATTATCACCAACAACAATCGATTCCTCATCCACATTAGCAACATATATTATTGGTTTTATTGTAAGCAAATTAAAGTTCTTAAGTATTGCTAAAGAATCATCATCAAAACTAATTCTCCTAAGAGGTACATTATTTTCTAAATTAATTTTACATTTTTTTAATACATCTACTTCCGCTTGCATTACTTTATCTTTAGTTGCTTCAGCCTTCTTTTCAATCTTCCCTAATCTATTATTTACTACATCTAAATCTGCTAAAACCAGTTCAATATTGATAATTTCAATATCACTCACCGGATCTGTCTTACCGGTAACATGTGTTATGTTAGCATCATCAAAGCATCTAACTACTTCAACAATTGCATCAACTTCTCTTATGTGGGATAAAAACTTATTTCCTAATCCCTCACCAGTTGATGCTCCCTTAACAAGTCCTGCAATATCTGTAAACTCAAATGTCGTTGGAACAACACTTTTAGGTTTATATAAATTAGCTAAAAAGTCCACTCTTGTATCAGGTACAAAAACTACCCCAACATTTGGTTCAATTGTTGCAAATGGATAATTTGCAGCCAAAATATTTTGTTTTGTTATCGCATTAAATAGTGTTGACTTACCAACATTAGGAAGTCCTACAATTCCTGCTTTTAAACTCATAAATACACCCCCTATAAAGCAACTCCAGCACCTACCCCTAAAGGAATACCTGTTATATACCAAACAATTATTAATGCTAAGAAAGTTACTAAACTAATTAAAGCAAATGGCATTTGGTACTTTAATGCTTCTCCCATAGTTATAGGTTTATTACTTTGATTATAATTTTCCATAAATGCTAAATATACTATAAAATATACAAATACTGGTGTAAGTCCAATAGCAACAGAACCACCCAAACGGTATGCAAGTTGAGCAAATTCTGGACTAACACCCGCTTCCATAAATGTTGGCACTGTCGCAGATAATATCGACCAACTATTTAAGGCACTTGGCAAGAATAATGATGTAATAACAGTTGCTAAGAACAATAATATCAAAAGTGGTAACCCTCCAAAATTAGAATTACTTATCAAATTAGCAAATGCTGCTGCAACTACATTACCAATATTAGATTCTTTAAATATATTAATAAATATTGATACAGCAAATATCATTACTAGTATTTTACCAATTCCATCTAAAGAATGACCTAAGGCATCAATAAATTCTTTATTATTATTTATTGTTTTAGCACCAATTCCATAAGCAAGACCTAGTATTACAAATAATACTGCAACTATAAAGACAAAGCCATTACTAAAGAATGAATCATAACTAAATAATTTATCTATATATAATGTTTGGCTATAATCAAGTAAATTACCTGAAAATGGAAGTCCTGGAATAATATTATAAATAAATATCAAAAGATACACAAGTCCTGCCCCTAAAGAAAATAATAAACCACGCATTTTCTTTTTCGTAATTACTAATTCTTCTTCCACTTCTTCTTCAGGAAACTCATACTTAGGTCCCCTTTTGGCAATATGGTTTTCACTAATATTTGTTATAATAATACTCATTACAACAATTAAAACAAACATAACTAGAATATAACTAAATTGCCCAATTGCATATTCCGGCATAATAATATGAGCATTAGTTAAAGTCATAGTAATCAAACTAGAATCAACACTTGTTAAGAAAAAACTAATCCCACTTCCACAAGTAAGGGCTGCAAAAGAAGTAATAATACCTATCATTGGACTACGCTTTCCATATAAAAATAGTAGTGCACTCAGAGGAATTAAAACAACATATGATAAATCACCAACAATACTTGCAAGTATACAAACAAGAACTAAAACAAAAGTAACTGTTGTTTTCTTTGCCTTCTTCGTAAGTAATATTATTACTGTTTTTAAAAAACCACTCTTAACCATTATCCCTATACCAATAAGAATAATAATCAAATTAGATAAAACTGCTAAATTAGCAAAATTAGCAACAGTGGATGTAAATATATACTTTAAACCACTTAAACTAAAAAGCGAATTAACAGCTTCTGTAGTTACTTGATAATCTCCTGTAACACTAGATACTCTACTATATGTTGCTTGTACATTAAAAAACCTTAATACACCACTTAAAATGATTACTGCAAAACATAAAATAAGAAGCATCATTACAGGATGTAATCCTATTTTTTCTCTAACCTTTAGTTTCTTCATTCTTAATCACCTTTTTAAGTTTACGCATGAATTCTAATCTATCCATCATTATTTCTCTACCACAAGCATTACATTTAATCTTTATATCTGCTCCATTTCTAGAAATTGTCCACAAATTAGTACCACATGCATGAGGCTTTTTCATGATGACTTCATCACCTAAAGTAAATTCAACTAGTTTTTCCATTATTCATCCTCAATATCTATATGCATTTTTGCTAAAATATCTTCTAGTTCTCCTACCCCATCAAAATATACCTCAATTTTATTTTTATGTACCCTGACCTTTGTATTAAGTGCATCCATAATTATATTTTCAAACATTCTATATTTAGTATCATAATTGCTTTTACTTTTATTCTTTTTGGTATCAGCCTTTTCTTCTTGACTTAACTTTTCAAGCTCATGAACACTTAAACTATCAGTTATAACTCTTTTAGCAAGTTCTACTATTTTTTCTTCATCTTCCATCTTACTTAATACTCTAGCATGAGACATAGATAAACTACGTTTTTCAACTAACTTTCTTACTTCATCTGGTAATTTAAGTAACCCTAAAATATTGGTAACATAACTTCTACTCTTACCAAATTTATTAGCAAACTCCTCTTGCGTATATCCTCTTAATTTAATTATATTACTTATTGATGTTGCTTCATCTATTGGATTTAAATCTTCTCTTTGAATATTTTCAACTAGTGCTATTTCCATCATTTCTTGATCATCAAAATCTTTAATTATTGCTGGTATCTTTTTTAAGCCCGCAATCTTAGCAGCCTTAGTTCTTCTTTCACCTGCAACAAGCTCATATCCTTTAATAGATTTCTTAACAATAATTGGTTGCACTACTCCATATTCTTTAATAGACTTAGCAAGTTCATTTAAAGATTCAATATCAAAAGTCTTCCTAGGTTGATAAGGATTACTTCTAATATCATCAATCTTTATTTCTGTTACATTATTTTCATTTTCTTCAACAATATCTTTTTCAAAATTATCAAAATCAATTACTGTATTTGAAAATAATTGTTCAAGCCCCTTACCTAATGCTTTTTTCTTAGTTTCCATCTCTACTAATCACTTCCTTCGCCAAGTTATGATATGCTTCAGTTGCTCTACTTGTAGGATCATATTCATTGATTGGTTTTCCATGAGATGGCGCTTCAACTAATCTTACAAGTCTTGGAATAATTGTATTAAATACTTTATCTTTAAAATATTTTCTAATTTCTTCAATTACTTCAAGCCCTATATTAGTTCTACCATCAAGCATTGTAAGTAGCACTCCTTCAATTCTTAAATCCGGATTCATACTAGATTGGACCATGATTATTGAATTTAAGAGTTGCGTAATACCTTCAAGTGCAAAAAACTCACATTGCACTGGAATAATTACACTATCACTTGCTACTAGTGCATTCATTGTACCTAATCCCAGTGATGGTTGACAATCAATTATTATATAATCATAATTATCCCTAATTTCATCTAACTTCAACTTAAGTTGCATATTTTGTTGAAATTCTTTATCTTCTAACATCATCTTAACAAATTCAACATCTACACCAGCAAGATTAATAGTTGCAGGTATAATACTTAAATTATGAAACTTAGTCTTCTTAATAACTTTCTTTACTTCACATTTACCTGTAATTAGTTCATAAATATCATTTTTAAAATCATTAGAGTTTAACCCTAACCCAGTTGTAGCATTACTTTGGGGATCCATATCGATAAGTAACACACGTTTCCCAAGTTGACCTAATGCTGCCGATAAATTTATACTAGTAGTTGTTTTACCAACTCCACCTTTTTGATTAACAAGTGATATTATTTTTGCCATACTACACCTCTATAACTTTTGTACTCTTCTATTTTATCATACATTCACTTCATTTTGAAATGTTTTTAAGAATTATTTTTAAATTAAAAGAAAAAAGCCTTAGAAATAAGGGCTTTTCAAAAGATAATTAGTTTCCACCACCACCATTATAAACATGCCGTATCGTATAATCTTCTTCAAGAATAAAATCAGAAGAAATAACATCAACATCATCAAAACGAATTACGTTATTTCCGTAAGCATCTAAATTAGCATAAAAACAAGAACTATCATTACACTTTATATTTAATATATTATATATACTATTAACTAAATCACCCCATGTCATTCCTTCTTCAGCATAATAACTAGTTCCATCAATTGTGAAACTAATTAAATTCTCCGGAGAAGAAATTCTGTATGGATTTTCTTGAGTTCCATCTCCACCAGAATATAATATCCAAGATTGAAGGTAGAAAACAGGGCGGAGCGAAAAATCATCAGCAGGCAAGGCTGCACCAATATTGCCTGAACCATACAATAAAAATACATTCTCATTAGAATCGGTTCCTCTAACTAAAGTCCATTCCCATAGTCCCGTATATATCCAATTTAAACTTATTGCACTTTCATAATTATATAACTCTGTTGTCCAATTACTTGGGGCTGCTGCAAATCCATAATCACTTACATACATCAAACCAATTTTCATTTCATCGACAACATTTAAGTATAGCAGTATTAGGAAGAATTGCTGATGCTCTAAATTTACATATAGTTGAATTTTTCATAAAAGATGAAGAATTAAGAGTAGAAATTAAAAATGTATTGGAAGTATTTAATAAAGATAAAGAAAAGGAAATAGTAAATTCATAAAATAGTTTTATAAATTTAATAGTCAATATGTTTTCCTATAAGAAAATATATTGACTATTTTACCATTATATTTTCCTACAAGAAAATAAGAGATATAATATCTCTTACTAATTATCAATTGTCTTCCATTCAGTTGTACCACATTTAGTACATATCTTCGGAGCAAGTATCTTTTTACCCTTTGGTAACTCCATATCAGTATCAATTTTACTACATAGAATACCACTTTCTGGATCTATATAAGCTACTCCAAATTTGGCATCTTTACAACTATCACATTGTGCATTTTTCATTTAATCACCATCCATGATTATTATGGATTAAACATCACTTTTTATACAAAATACTGCATATAAAGGAACAGACTTAATATTATTTTCAAAGCCAAAATTTTTAGTAGATATTCTAATACCATACTTAGGATTAAAATTTTCCATAAATAAGTTCAAACTTTTTGAACGTACATTATCGCTAGCTTTAACTTCAATAGGAACTACATCAAGTCCTTGTTGTAATATAAAATCTACTTCGGCATTTCCCTTATTCTTCCCTTTTCTGGTCCAATAATATAAAATAACATTATTTTTTGCTAATTCACTTGCCACATAATTTTCTGTAACAACACCTTTATAAGGATAATCAGTATTTTGTAAAAATGCTAATGGTGGAATTTTCAAGCAATAACTCATAATGCCAGAATCATTTAAATACAATTTATAAGTATCATCAGATACATAACCTGCAAGAGGAAAACTAGGTACAGTTAAATAATTACATTTTAATACTAATTTACTATTTATTAGCCAATCAATTGCTGTTACATAATCTCTTTTTCTTGTCCCTTTATTATCTAATTTTGAAAAAACAAATTTTTGATTTTCTTTAGCAAGCTGTCCTGGTATATCGTTATATACTGCTTTAATTCTTAAACTTTCGTTTGTGTTCTTTACATATTTTCCCATATCGTCGATATAAGAATTAACTATTTTTTCTATAATGCTATTATCCATTTTAACAAAATCACAACCATTATCTACATAATTCTTTATTACTTCAGGCATACCTCCTAAATACAAATAATTATAATATAATAATAGTAATTTATCGTGAATAATTTTTGGCATTTCTTTATCTAAGTTATAACATTCTTTTATAATTGGTATTAAATTGTCATTATTGGTAGCCATTAAAAATTCCTCAAAATTTAATGGATACATTTCTTTTTTTATTACCTTACCAACAGGAAATGATTTAGTAAATCTACTTAATGTAACACCCAGAAGTGATCCCGCACATATTATGTTATAGGTTTCGTCGCTCTCATTAAAAAACTTTAATGCTTCAATGAAATCTTCACTTTCTTGAACTTCATCAACAAATAAAATGGTATCTTCTCCGCTAATTTTTTGATACAACACAGTTTCTAAAATATATACTTTTTCTTCAAAGGAATAATCATTATTAGAAAATATATTAATCAACTTCTTATCTTTCATCAAATTAATACTAATAACATTTTTAAAGTGAGATTTACAGAACTCATTAATTATGTAAGTTTTTCCTACTTGTCTTGCACCTACCACAAGCATTGGATATTTTCTTGAATTTTTATACCAATCCTCTAATTCTTGATAAAATAGTCTTTGCATATATTCACCTCAGTTAAAATATAGCATATATATGTCAAAAAATCAACCGCTTTGGTCAAAATTCGAGGGTAAAAAGGACTGTTTTTGGTCGAAATTCGAGGATAAAAAGAACTGTTTTTGGTCGAAATTCGAGGATAAAAGCATTTTTAACAATAATTAATTATCTTAAGATACTTCTTAACCTTTCTAATAACTTAAGTAATATACCCTCACTAACCACTTTATAAATATATCCTGAACTAAATCTATCTAATCTAATAATATAAGTAAAATATGTTAAACATTCTTGTAAGGTTAATTCTTCTATTTTTTTATTCTTTATAAATTCATAATTACTTATATAATCTTCATCAACAAGATCTTCATCATAAAAATATTTAATTAATTTTAATAACTGCTCACTTAGACTAGATTCTATATAAACCAATTTACAGGCATTTGAATTATTTTCTAAATCTTTTATTGTATCATCTATTATTTGTATATTTATAACATTTTCCAAGAATATATCTTTGTTACAATCTGAACACATATAAATTGGTTGATAATCTGTTATTTTGCAGCCACCGAGGATATATTTTTCTTTATCATAATCATAAGCTGGAAATCCATATAAATATTCCAATAAATTTAGAGAACCACAAAAAGGACATTTTCTGGTATTTAAAACGTTGTTCATACAATCACCAAGAAAATAATACAATAAAAAAGAATTAACAACAACTGTTAACTCTTAAACTAATTCAAGTCTAACTTCTAGAGCATCGTCTCCACGACGTTCTTTAAGTTTGATTATTCTTGTATATCCACCATCTCTGGTTTCATATTTCTTAGCAAGTTCATCAAATACTTTACTTACAACTTCACTATCATTATGTAAGAAAGCAAGTGCTTTTCTACGTGAAACTAGAGAACCATCTTTACCATAAGTTATCATTCTATCAACAAACTTACGAACTTCTTTAGCTCTTGCTTCAGTAGTAACAACATAGCCATTAATAATTACATCTTTAGTTAAACTTGCTAAAATACTTCTTCTAATTCTTGTTTCTCTTCCTAATTTTCTGTATTTCATATTATTACTCCTTAAATGATAGTCCTAATTCTTCCACTTTATCAAGAACTTCTTTTAATGATTTCTTTCCTAAGTTTCTGATCTTAGTAACTTCTGATTCTTTCTTATTAACTAAATCTTGAACGGTATGAATACCAGCTCTTTTTAAACAGTTATAAGCACGAACTGAAAACTCAACTTCTTCAATTGGTGTTTCAAGAGTCTTAGTCATGTTATCTATTTTCTTTTCTTGCATTATTCCTGTTATATTACTAATTGAATTTAAATCTGCAACTATATTGAAGTGTTCAATAAGTATTTTTGCAGCTAAAGCCATTGCTTCTTCTGGAGTCATAGAACCATTAGTTGATACTTCCATAACTAATTTATCATATGATTCATCTTGACCAACACGAGTATCTAATACTTCATATTTTACAACTTCAATTGGTGAGTATGAAGAGTCAATTGCAATAACACCAACTTTTGCATCTCCCATTTTTGCTTTATTTTCACTTGCAGGAACATATCCACGACCATTATTAACAGTCATTTCCATGCTTATCTTTCCACCTTCAACAAGTGTACATAATACTAAATCTGGATTCATTATTTCAATATCAGCATCTTTTTCAATATCAGCTGCCGTAACTTCACCTGGTGTTGATTTAGTAAGTCTAAGTGTTTTAGTTTCACTAGTATGATTTTTAACAACTAACTTCTTAAGTGCTAATACTATTGATGTAACATCTTCAACTACACCTTCCATTTTTTGGAATTCATGCATAACGCCATCAATCTTAACGCTAGTAACAGCACTACCAGGTAAACTTGATAACATTACTCTTCTAAGAGCATTCCCAATAGTTGTACCAAAACCTCTTTCTAAGGGTTCAAGTTCAAATTTTGCAAAATGATTGCTTTCTTGATATTCAACTATTTTATAGTCTGGTTTTTCAAATTTTATCATAATCCACGTTCCTTTCCTTAATTAATTTCTTGGTCTTTTTGGTGGACGACAACCATTGTGAGGAATTGGAGTTTCATCAACGATACTTGTAATTTCTAAACCTGCAGTTTGTAAAGAACGAATTGCATTTTCTCTTCCTGGTCCAAGACCTTTAACATAAACATCAACTTTTTTAACACCAGCTTCAACTGCTGCTGCAGCTGCTGCTTCACTAGTTAGTCCTGCTGCAAAAGGAGTTTTCTTTTTACTTCCTTTATAACCAATTCTACCAGCAGATGACCAACTAATAGCATTACCTTCTTTATCACAAATAGTAACTATTGTATTATTATAAGTTGAATGAATATGTGCTTCAGCTTCTGGAATATTCTTCTTAACTTTTCTTTTTCTTCTATTATATGCCATATTACTTACCTACTTTCTTTTTATTAGCTACTACTTTACCTCTACCTTTACGAGTCTTAGCATTTCTACTAGTTCTTTGTCCTCTTACTGGTAGACCTTTTTTATGTCTAATACCTTCGTAGCAGTTAATTTCCATCTTATTTTTAATATTCATTTGTACATCACGACGAAGATCACCTTCAACTACGTATTTTTCTACTTCTTTACGTAATGCTGCAACTTCATCATCAGTCAAATCTTTAATTTTCTTTGTAGGTTCTACTTTTGCATCTTCACAAATAGTAAGTGCTAAACTTCTACCTATACCATAAATTGCTGTAAGTCCTATACAAGTATGTTTTTCACCTGGTAATTCAATATTCTTAATTCTTGCCATAAATCCTCCTTATCCTTGTACTTGCTTATGTTTAGGATTTTCACAAATAACCCTAACTTTTCCTTTTCTTCTAATAATTTTACATTTCTTGCAAATCTTTTTTACTGATGGTCTAACTTTCATAATTTCACTCCTTATCTATTATTCCATTTTATAATCCCACGTTCTAAATCGTATGGTGAAAGTTCTACTGTAACTTTATCACCTGGTAAAATACGTATCATATTTATGCGCATTTTACCAGAGACGTAGGCCGTAACAGTATGTCCATTTTCAAGTTCTACTAAATAGTAACTTCCCTTTAAGACTTCTGTAACTTTCCCTTCAACTTCTATTTTATCTTTTTTTCCCATATATTCTCTATTCTCCTGTTAATATTTCATATCCATCTTTAGTCACTAAGACAGTATTTTCGTAATGTGCTGAAGGCTTTCCATCAACAGTTTTAACTGTCCAATCATCATCTTCTAAAAAAACGTGTTTACTTCCCAAATTAAGCATTGGTTCTATTGCTAAAGTCATACCAGTCTTTAATTTAACCATGCTATTTGTATCAAAATTTGGTACATCTGGTTCTTCATGCATTGAAGATCCAATTCCATGTCCCACTAATTCTTCAACAACTGATAAACCATGCGCATGTGCATAATCCTCAATTGCCTTACTGATATCACGAATTCTAGCTCCTTCTTTTACTTTTGCTACTCCTGCATAAAATGCTCCTTTAGTATTTTCTACTAAATTTCTTACATCCTCTGGAACCTCCCCAATGATATAAGTTCTAGTAGCATCAGCATGATATCCTTTATATGATAAAACTAAATCAATTGAAACTATATCACCATTTTGTAAAACACGAGCTCCGGGAATACCATGAACAACTTCATCATTTACAGAAATACATACACTAGCTGGATAACCTTCATAACCTAATGTTGATGGAACACATCCATTCTTTATTATAAAATCGTGAATTATCTTATCTAACTTTTTAGTGGTTACTCCTGGTTTTAAATACTTTTCAACTTCCTTAAAGGTAAGCATATTGTATTTTCCAGCTTCACGCATTAATTCAATTTCTCTTTCACTTTTAATACTAATCATTAATAACTATCTCCGATATGTCTTTAAATATAGCATTTATATCTCTATTAACATCAATAACATTTAATTTATTTTTATTTTTGTAGTAATCTATTAATACTTTTGTATTATTTAAGAAATTATCATATCTAACAGCAAATGCTAGAGTATTATCATCATCTCTTTTTACTAATTTCTTACCGCAATTATCACAAATACCTTCTTGCTTTGGTTTTAATGCTTCATCATTTAAATTATATGATTTTCCACAACTGCAAGTAAGTCTTCCCTCTATTCTTTTAATTGCTTCTTCCTTAGATAATTCTAAATAGATAACTTCATAATTATCATCTATTATTTTATCTAAGACTTTCGCTTGATTAAGAGTTCTAGGAAAACCATCTAAAATAAATGGTTTTCCTTTTATTTCAGTTAACTTTGAATTTATAATATCAATTATTAATTCATCACTAACTAAATTTCCTTTATCTATAATACTTTTAACTTCTAACCCTAATGCACTACCTGTTGCAATCTCCGCTCGCAGTAAATCTCCTGTTGATATATGGATATATCCATAAGTATTTTTTAACATATCACTTTGAGTCCCTTTGCCAGCGGCTGGGGGAGCTATAAATATTATATTTTTCATTATCTTAATCTCTTTCTTTTCGCCGCATAAGAGCGACTTACTAAACTACTTTCCATTTGTTTATATGTTTCAATAGCAACACCTACAACAATTAATATTGCAGTTCCACCAATAGATACTGATGATGGTAATTCAAATATCATCGAGAAAACTATTGGTATACATGAAAGTATTACTAAGAATATACTACCTACAAATGTTAATTTACCCATAGAATTACCTATGTATTTGGAAGTATCTTCTCCTGGTCTTATCCCTGGAATATAACCTCCACGTCCATTTAAGTTTTTACTCATTTCATCAGGATTCATAACCATAAATGTATAAAAATATCCAAAGAACATTATAAGTACTATATATAGTAAAAATCCTGTTGGAGTTGTATAACTAATATATTTATTAACAAAATTAATAGCACTTTCATTACCAATTAAACTAACTATTGTTGCTGGTATTGTAATAAGTATTTGTGCAAATATTACAGGTATAACACCAGCAGAATTAATTTTTATTGGTAAGAAACTTTGTTGTGCACCATATGCACTAGTTGATCTATTAGCATATTGAATAGGTATTCTTCTTTCTGCAAGTTGTATCCATATAATACCTACAATAATAAGTAGATAAATAAGGATAAATAGAATAAAGAAAAATATTCCTAATGCTGTAGCGTAAGTATCCGCAACAATAAATCCTTCATATGCACCTGTAAATACACTTGGCATACTAAGAATTATACCTGCCATAATAAGCATTGATTGCCCATTACCGATACCTTTTCTTGTAATTTGATCTCCCATCCATAAACAGAATGCTGTACCAGCAGTCATAACTAAGGATGTCTTAAGCATTGTAAATGTTGATTCACCACTCATATAAAATACACAAAGTACATACGCTTGTGCAAAGGCAATTATAATACCTAAGTATCTTGTAATTTTGTTAATTTTTTGTCTTCCTACATACCCTTGTTCTTTTAAATCTTTAAAATATGGAATAATATCCATTTGCAACAACTGTGTAATAATTGATGCTGTGATGTAAGGAGAAACTCCTAATCCGAAGATTGAAAAGTTTCTAAGTCCTCCACCACTCATGATATTAAATATTTCTAAAAATCCAAGTTCGCTTATTATTTGGGTAGCCCAAGGAATAGTAATTGTACTACCTAAGCAAAATATTCCTAAACAAAACAAGGTAAAGTAGATTCTATGTCTTAAATCTTTATTCGACTTATTGAAAAGTTGGGAAAACCCACGAAACATCTAAATCACCTCAGCTTTGCCACCGGAATTTTCAATTTTTGTAACAGCTTTACTAGAGAATCTATTAGCTTTAACAGTTAACTTTTTAGTAAGTTCACCATTACCTAATACTTTAACTCCACTAAGTTGTTTTTTAATTATTTTACGTTCCTTTAATACTTCTGGTGTAACAACATCACCATCATTAAAGAATTTGTCTAGATCACTTAAATTAATTGTAGCATATCTAGTTGTAAAGTTTTTGTTATTGAATCCTCTGATTGGAATTCTTCTGTGAAGTGGAGTTTGTCCACCTTGGAACCAAGCAGGAATTGATGCACCACTTCTAGATTTTTGTCCGTTTTCTCCACGAGTAGCGGTTTTACCCATACCACTTCCTGGTCCACGTCCAACTCTCTTTGTTGCTTTTGTTTCTTTACTTTTTGGTAAATTTTCTAATTTCATCTTACAATTCCTCAACTTTCTTGCCACGAAGTTCAGCAATATGTTCTGGAGTTCTTTGTTCCTTCAAAGCCTTTAGTGTTGCTTTAGCAACATTTACTTGAGTATTTGCTCCAAGTGATTTAGCAACGATGTCTTTAACACCAGCAAGTTCAAGTACAGCACGAGCAGCACCACCAGCGATGATTCCGCGACCTTCGCGAGCAGGCTTGATTAATACTACAGCTCTACCAACTTTTGCAGTCATTTCATGAGGAACAGTTCTATTATCTATTAAAGCAACTTTGCAAACATTCTTATTTGCAGCTTGTAAAGCTTTTTTAATAGCTTCTGGAACTTCGTTAGCCTTTCCACTACCAATACCAACTAAACCTTTTCTGTTTCCAACAGCTACAGTAGCAGAGAAACGGAAGTGTCTACCACCTTGTGTAACTTTCGTAACACGAGTAATAGAAATAACTTTTTCTTCTAATAGATTTTTCTTTTGTTCTTGTTTTTGATTTCTCATGCTACCTCCCTAAAATTCTAGTCCAGCTTCTCTTGCTGCATCAGCAAGGGCTGAAACTCTACCATGGTATTGATATCCGCCACGGTCAAATACTATCTTTTTAATTTTTAATTTCTTACATTTTTCAGCAATATCTTTTCCAACTGCTTGAGCAGCTTCGATATTACCACCATTCTTAATTTTTAATTCAAGGTTAGAAGAACTTGCAAGGGTAGTTCCTGTTACATCATCGATAACTTGAGCATAAATACCTTTGTTAGATCTAAATACATTTAGTCTTGGGCATTCAGCAGTTCCACTAACAGTTTTACGAACTCTTTCGTGTCTTCTTACACGAGCTTTATTATTAGCTTCTTTTTTAATCATAACTTAACTCCTCCCTATGCCGCTTTCTTTCCTTCTTTACGACGTACATGTTCATCTTTATAACGAATACCTTTACCTTTATAAGGTTCTGGTTCTCTCACTTTACGAACATTCGCCGCAAATTCTGAAACTTTTTGTTTATCTATTCCATGAATAGTAATTTCTGTATTTGATTCACTAGTAACACTTAAATCACTTGGTGCTTCCATTACAACTGGATGTGAATATCCAGCATTAATAGTAATCTTATTACCACTAACATTGAAACGATATCCAACACCAACTGCTTCTAAACCTTTGCTAAAACCAACAGACACTCCAATAATCATATTATTAATTAATGAATTAGTAGTTCCTTGCATAACATTAGCTCTTTTACTTGGTTTAGCTTGTTTTGTTAAAACAGTATTATCTACTACTTCAACATTTATTAAATTACTTACTTTTAAATTAAGTTCTCCTTTAGGTCCTTTTACATTAACAGTATTACCATTAACCATAACTGTAACACCTTCAGGGATAGTTAGTTTTCTTTCACCAATTCTACTCATAATTCCTTACCAAATATAGGCAAGTACTTCACCTCCTAATCCCTTAGCTCTTGCTTCTTTATCAGTCATTAAACCTTCAGAAGTGGAAATTATAGCAATACCTAGTCCGTTTAAAACGCGAGGAATTTCATCCACTTTAGCATAAACTCTTAAACCAGATTTACTAATTCTTTTAAGTCCAGTAATAACTCTTTCTTTCTTAGGTCCGTATTTTAAAGTTATTGTAAGTTTATCACCATTACTATGTTTTTCATAAACATAATCAGTTATATAACCTTCATTCTTTAAAATTTCGGCAATTCCAAGAGTCATTTTAGTTCCAATTACTTCAACAGTATTGTATTTCATTTGATTAGCATTACGAATACGAGTTAACATATCTGCTATTTTATCTTGTACAAACATCTAAATTCCTCCTTACCAACTAGATTTCTTAACACCAGGAAGTTTACCTTCATTTGCTAGTTCTCTAAAGCAAATACGGCAAATACCATATTTTCTTAAAACTCCATGAGGTCTACCACAACGATTACATCTTGTATATGCTCTTGTAGAAAACTTTGGTGTTCTTTTATTTTTAACAATCATGCTTTTTCTTGCCATAACGTCCTCCTAATTCCTAAAAGGCATTCCGAAGCCAGCAAGTAAACTCTTAGCTTCTTCATTGCTCTTTGCAGTAGTTACGAATATGATATCCATACCACGTACCTTAACAACTTCATCATAATCGATTTCAGGGAAAATTAATTGTTCTTTAATACCAATTGTATAATTTCCTTTTCCATCAAATGAATGAGGTGAAACGCCACGGAAATCTCTTACACGAGGAAGTCCAACCTTAACTAACTTTTCAAAGAAATAATACATATTTTCTCCTCTTAAAGTTACTTTAACTCCAATAGGTTGTCCTTCACGAACTTTAAATCCCGCAATTGACTTACGAGCTTTCGTAACAACAGGTTTTTGACCAGTAATTTTTTCTAAGTCTTTTACTGCAGCAGTAATAAACTTTTCATCTTTAGATCCATCACCAACACCCATGTTAACAACAATCTTTTCAAGTTTAGGTACAGCCATTACAGTAGTATAATTGTATTCCTTCATTAATTCTGGAACAATTTTTTCATTATATAATGTCTTAAAATTACTCATAACTACTTACTCGCTTTCTTAGAAGTTTTTTTAGTTGCTTTTTTTCCAACTTTTTCTTCTACTTTTTCTTTTTTTGAAGCCTTCTTAGCTTCTTTTTTTATTTCTTTTGCTTCTGCTTCGGTGATAACTTTTACATTTGAAACATGAATAGGAGCTTCAATTTCAAATATTCCACCAGACTCATTATTAGTTCTAGGTTTACTATGTTTCTTAACAATATGTACACCTTCAACTACAACTCTTTGTTCTGATTTTATAGTTCTAATAACTTTGCCTTCTTTACCTTTATCAGCACCAGCAATAATTTTTACAGTATCTCCAACTTTAACTTTCATACAGCCTCCTATAATACTTCTGAGGCAAGAGATACGATCTTCATATAATCTTTTTCTCTTAACTCTCTAGCAACTGGTCCTAAAACACGTGTTCCAATTGGGGACTTATCATCCTTAATTAAAACGCATGCATTATCATCAAATTTGATATAAGAACCATCACTTCTTCTTACGCCATCAACAGTTCTAACGATAACAGCCTTGACAACTTTACCCTTTTTGATAGGACTATTAGGAATTGCTTTTTTAACAGTCCCAACTACAACGTCACCAATATTACCATATTTAACTTTAGATCCACCCATAACTCTTATTACTAAAAGTTCACGAGCACCACTATTATCGGCAACTTTAAGTCTACTTTCTTGCATTACCATAATAATACCTCCTAAAGGATAACAGCCTCAACTAGAACTTCCACTAGTTCATATCTCTTAGTTTTAGATAATGGTCTAGTCATTCTAATTTTTACTGTATCTCCTACTTTTGCTTTATTTTCTTCATCATGTGCAGCATATTTCTTTGAATATTTAACTTGTTTTTTGTATAAAGGATGCTTTTTGGAAGTTTCAACTAATACGGTAATAGTCTTATTATTACTGCTACTTACAACTTTACCAATTAATTCTTGTTTTGCTTCATTCATTATTCGTTACCTCCATTAAGTTCTCTTTCTTTTAAAACAGTTTTCATTTTTGCAACATCTCTTCTTAAAGTTTTAAGTTGAGTTGGTTTTTCAAGTGTTCCATTTGCTTGTTGCATTCTCATTGTAAATAATTGTTCTTTAGTTTCAGTGATTTTCTTTTTTAAATCTTCTGAAGACATTTCTCTAATTTCATTAATTTTCAAGAGAATCACCATCCTTTACATCTTCTTTTTTAACAAATTTAGTTTTAACAGATAATTTATGTGATGCAAGTCTAAGTGCTTCACGAGCAACATCTTCAGTTACTCCACTTACTTCAAACATAATTTTACCTTTTTTTACTACTGCTACCCATTCTTCAACGTTACCTTTACCTTTACCTTGACGAGTTTCAAGAGGTTTTTTAGTTCTTGGCATATGTGGGAAAATGTTAATAAATACTTTACCACCACGTTTCATAAATCTTGTCATCGCTATACGAGATGCTTCGATTTGACGAGCTGATATCCAGCCACCTTCGATAGCTTGTAATCCGTATTCACCAAAGTGTAATTCTGTATTTCCTTTAGCTTTACCATCATAACTTATTCTATGACTTTTACGATATTTAGTTCTCTTTGGCATCAACATTTTTATCAGCTCCCTTCACTGTTTTTTTAGCAGGAAGAATTTCATTTTTATAAATCCAAACTTTAACTCCAATCTTACCATATGTAGTATCTGCCTCAGCCGTTGCATAATCTACGTCAGCTCTGATTGTATGTAGTGGCACAGTACCTTCAGTATAACCTTCAGTTCTAGCCATTTCTGCTCCACCAAGTCTTCCAGATACACTAGTTTTGCATCCTTTAGCTCCAGATTTCATAACATTTCTGATAGCTCTTTTTTGAGCAGATCTAAATGGTGCTCTTGCAGCGATTTGCGCAGCAATTTGTTCAGCAACCAATTTAGCATTTAAATCAGGATTCTTTTCTTCTACTATATTGATATAAATTTCTTCGCCAACTAATTTAGCGATTTTCTTTCTTAGTTTTTCAATGTCTTCACCGCCACGACCAATGATAACACCAGGTTTAGCAGTATAAATAGTAACTTCGCATCTGCCTTTTTTACGTTCAATAATTACACTAGCAATAGCAGCATCTTTCATATTTTTATCAAGATATTCTCTTATTTTAATATCGTTGATTAAATATTCTGGATAATCTTTTTTAGCATACCATTTTGATTGCCAGTCTTTATTAACACCAAGACGATATCCTATAGGATTTACTTTTTGTCCCATACTATTTTACTCCTTTCTTTGTATCACTTACACATACTGTAATGTGACTGCTTCTCTTATCATGACGATCAACATTTCCGCGACTCGCAAATTTAATTCTTTTGTAAATAGGACCTGGATTAATATAACATTCACTAATTCTAAGGTCTGCTTCATTTGCACCAAAGTTATTTACAGCATTTGCTACTGCAGAATTTAAAACTTTTAATATAAGTCTACTTGCTTTAGTATTCGTATTTTCCAAAATACCCCGAGCAGTTTCAACATCTTTACCTCTAATTAAATCCATAGTCATTCTTGCAAGTCTTGGTTTAATTAAAGCATTTTTATGAATTGCATATGCTTCCATGTTACCTCCTATTTATTTCCTGCGTGTCCAGTAAACTTACGAGTTTGTGAAAATTCTCCAAGTTTATGTCCAACCATATCTTCTGTAATATATACAGGTATAAAATCTTTACCATTGTGAACAGCTATTGTATGTCCTACAAAATCAGGAAAAATAGTAGATCTTCTTGACCATGTTTTAATAACTGTTTTTTTGTTACTTTTATTCATTTCTTGGACGCGTTTCATTAGCGATTCTGCTACATAAGGTCCTTTTTTCAAACTTCTTGCCATATTTCCTCCCTATTTTGCCTTTCTACTTACAATAAGTCTTTCACTTTTCTTTTTACTCTTACGAGTTTTAACACCAAGTGCAGGTTTACCCCAAGGTGTCATTGGGCTCTTACGTCCAATTGGAGCGCGACCTTCACCACCACCATGAGGGTGATCGTTAGGATTCATTACAGATCCACGGTTAGTAGGTCTTATACCCATATGACGTTTACGTCCAGCTTTACCAAGATTTACTAACTTGTAATCTTCATTACCAACAACACCAACTGTTGCCATACAAGTTCCAAGTATTAATCTTGTTTCTCCAGATTGTAAACGAACCATTACATATTTTCCTTCACGTCCTAGTATTTGAGCACTAGCTCCAGCACTACGGCATAACTCAGCACCTTTACCAGGTTGAAGTTCAATACAGTGAATAGTTGTACCAACCGGGATATTTGAAAGTGGTAGTGCATTACCAACTTTAATATCAGCACCTTCACCATTCTCAATTATTGCCCCAACTTGTAATCCATTCGGAGCAATAATATATCTTTTTTCACCATCTTTATAATTAATAAGAGCAATATTAGCGCTTCTATTTGGATCGTATTCAATAGATGCAACACGTCCAGTAACACCAATTTTGTTTCTCTTATAATCAATCATACGGTATTTTCTTTTAGCTCCACCACCAATATGGCGAACTGTCATTTTACCTTGATTATTTCTTCCACCAGTTTTACTTTTAGTCTTAAGTAATGATTTAGTAGGTTTAGCCCCAGTTAATTCATCATTAACTAAAGTTGTCATTCCTCTACGACCATTAGTTGTAGGTTTATAATGTTTTATAGCCATAATTTCCTCCTAAATCTCAATTGAAGAACCTTCAGCCAAAGTAACAATAGCCTTTTTATAAGTCTTAGTTCTTCCTGAGTATCTTCCAACTCTTCTTCTTTTAGATTTTGTATTTAATGTATTAACACTCTTAACACTTACCTTAAATGCTTCTTCAACTGCGCGTTTTATATCAGTCTTAGTTGCATCCTTAGCAACTTTAAATGTATATACATTATTTTGTCTATTAGCCATTGATTTTTCAGTAATGACTGGTGCAATAATGATATCTGTATAATGTTTCATTATTTAAGCACCTCCTCTAGTTTCTTTATTGCTGCTTCATCCATAATAACAGTATCAGCATTTACTAAATCATAGCAATTTACTTCATCAACATATATTACTAATACATTTGGTAAATTTCTAACTGCTAAATATAGTTTTTCAGCATCATCACTTGTAACAAATAATACTTTGTTATCAGCAACTTTTAAGTTTTCTAAAACTTTTACTCCATCTTTAGTTTTAGTAGATTCCATATTAAAGTTATCTACAATTACTAAAGATCTTTCTTGTACTTTATTAGATAAAGCACTCTTTAGAGCAAGAACTCTTTCTTTTTTATTAATTTTAAATGTAAAATCTCTTGGACCAACACCTAAAGGTATTCCGCCGCCACGCCATTGTGTAGCACGAATACTACCTTGACGAGCACGTCCAGTACCCTTTTGTCTCCAAGGCTTTCTTCCACCACCAGAAACTTCACTTCTATTCTTAGTTTTTCTAGTTCCTTGGCGAGCACTATCAAGTTGTAAACGAATCATTTTCTTTAAAGCATCAGTATTTACTTCAATATTCCAGATACTGTCTGTCAATGTTAAATCTTTAACTTTTTCGCCATCAATATTTTTAACACTTATCTTTGTCATATCTTAATCCTTTCTAAGCAATTACTTGCTTTCTTCTTGAGTTTCTTCTGCAGCATCTGTTACTTCAACTTCTGTTTCTTCTGAGTTAGCAACTTCTTCAGTAGTTTCTACTACTTCTTCACTAACTTCTTCCGGAGTTACTTCATCAACTACAGTTTCAACTTCGTATTCAAGAATTTCTTTAGGATCACTCTTGCGACTATTCTTAACGGCAGTCTTGATTAACACTAAAGAATTTTTTGCTCCTGGAACATTTCCACTTACTAAAATATAATTTTCTGCTTCGTTTACTTCTATAATTTCTAGATTTTGAATAGTAACTGTATCAACACCCATGTGACCAGCTAACTTTTTACCCTTTAATACTCTTTTTGGTAACATTGTTCCTAGTGAACCAGGTCTTCTGTGATAGTGAGATCCATGAGTCATAGGTCCACGAGATTGGTTATGTCTCTTGATAACACCTTGGAAACCATGTCCTTTACTAGTTCCTGTTACATCAACGATTTCTCCTACAGTAAATACACCAGCGCTAACTGTATCACCAATATTATAAGTTGATTCTACATCTCTTATTTCTTTTAAGAAGCGCTTAGGAGTAGTGTTTGCGCGTTTAGCATTTCCCATTTCAGGTTTATTTGCTAATTTTTCTTTCTTTTCAAATACGCCAAGTTGGATTGCGTTATAACCATCTTTTTCTACAGTCTTAACTTGCATTACTACATTTGGTTCAACTTCAATAACTGTAACAGGAATAAGTTTACCATCTTTAGTAAATACTTGAGTCATTCCAGCTTTGCGTCCTAAGATTCCTTTCATTTTTACTTTCCTTTCTTAAATTTTCTTATAATTTGATATTTACATCAACACCACTAGGTAAATCTAAATGAGTTAACGCATCAACAGTTTCCTTACTAGGATTTTTAATATCGATTAATCTCTTGTGAGTTCTTCTTTCGAATTGTTCACGTGCATCCTTATATTTGTGTACCGCTCTTAACACTGTAACTTTTTCAATTTCTGTTGGTAAAGGTACAGGTCCAGAAATTTCGCCGCCAGTTCTTTTAACAGTTTCCACAATTTTTCCGGCTGCAACATCTAATAATCGATGATCGTATGCTTTCAAATTGATTCTAACTTTTGTACTTGACACTTACATGTCCTCCTTTCGCCTATATCTAGTATAGACATACTCCGCACAAGTTCTCCAACACAACTTCTCTTTACCAACTTACCCTAGTGTATCAGTAACCTTGCACATCAACGCAGTCATACGTATATAATATTACCATTAAAATCTATGAAATGCAACAAAAAATTTGCATTTTCTCATGCAAATTCAATTAATATATAAAATATTTAAATATACTTCACTATCATAATCATTAATTTCAAGTGTATCAATATCTAAACTAACAACATTATCAGTACCATATGAAACATATACTAAATCATCTGGTCCCAAATTAACACTATTTATATAATCATTAAATTCATATATTTTTTCACTAACCCCATCTTTATTTCTATATAAACTATTTCCATTAGCATAAACATATGAATCTCTAATATAAAGAATACTATCTTGTTGTGTATCTATTACATCACTAATATCTTTTAACTCTTCATCACTTATATTATATACTTTATATACCCAGCCCGTATCGCTTTCATATTCTTTATATACAATGTTATTACCACAAATAAAAGATAAATCTCCCTCAGCAACTTTAACTAAGACATCATTTTCAATATTAATTAATCCCAAAGCATTATCTTCCACATAAACCATGCCATCATTAATAAAACTATATAACTTAACATGATTTAACTCATAAAAATCACTCCAACCAGTAATACTTGAGTCCACAATATTATATCTGTATACTCCATTATAATCAGAAGAGGCTAAATATATATAATCATTTGTTACTGCAATTGATTCGGGAGTTCCCTCAAGTGTTGCCCTTGATAAACTATTAAGTTCATAATCTTCGTCAAGCAAATCAATATACCCAATAAAATTATTTTCTACAACCTCTCCATCAATTGTCTTATTGGTATATAAATAAAGATATAACTTATTATTCTTATATGTATAGACAAAGTCATTATAATTGCTCATATCCATTATTTCTATTTCTTCACCAAGATTATTTATTGCATAAATACTATTACCTTTAGTAACAATCATCTCTAACTCTACACTATCTTTTCTAAATAATAATACTCCACCAATAATTAATATAACTACTAATAATACAATTAAAATAAATATAATATTTTGTTTTTTCATAAGCTACTCCAACCAAATTATATCAAAATTTATTTTTATCTTCCACCATATTCTAGTGATTCGATTACAAATACATCATCATATTTTAAAATAACTTCATCAGACATATTATGAGCCATATCCCAAAGAGCATCACTTATAAACTTAAGCATATTTATTCTAAAACGTTCCATATCTACATGTAACATTTTTAAACTCATATTTTCTTCCGGAGTCCTATTACTTTTATACATCAAGCGAGATGCCATTTCCATCATATTATTCAAAAAATCTGTTACCTCACTTGTATCCTCCTCAAAAACCTTTGCAAATGCTTCCAACTCATAAGCAGAACAAAAGCCAAACAAGTTTGGCGCCTTGCATCACTACAAGGTATTTCTACTTCGCTGGACTCTTCGAGCCCTCCATAGACCAACTTCGGATGGTCGCCACCCTACTAATTTTGTTCGTTTGTTTATAGATTTTTTATCTAGTTAACAATTATTACTTAGGCAATTAAGTATCTCAACTATATTTTCTTCACCCCCTTTAGTTGATAAATTAATTATACCAAACAAATGTATGCGTGTCAATTGTTTTTTTATTAATTAAAGCAATTTCCTATAATATCATTATGTAGAATTCTACATAAAGACAAAAAAAGTTATTCTCAAAATCAAAATAACTTTTATTCTTCAATTAACAAAGATTCAGTATCAGCCATTTCACTTGGAATAGCTATGTCCATATAATCAAGAATTGTTGGAGCAACATTAACAAGTGTTCCTTTACTCTTTAATTTAATCTTATTATCAACAATTATAAATGGAACTAAACTTGTTGTATGGGTTGTACAAGGGCTACCATCAGGATTAATCATTGTATCGGCATTACCATGATCTGCAAGTAAAATAACTTTATAAAAATTATCTTCGGCTTTTTCAAGTATCTTTCCTAAGCACAAATCAATTGCCATACATGCTTTAGTTGCTGCATCCATATTTCCCGTATGCCCTACCATATCAGGATTAGCAAAATTAACTAATATAAAATCATAATCAGAATTCATTGCTGCAACTACCTTTTTCGTTACTTCAACACAACTCATCTCTGGTTTCAAATCATAAGTTGCAACATCCGGACTAGCAATGTGAAACTTATCACATTTATTTATCTTGCCATCAAATCCACCATCAAAAAAGTATGTAACATGAGCAAATTTTTCTGACTCAGCGATTCTTGCTTGCGTAAAATCAAGTTCACTTAAATATATTCCCAAAGGATGTGTTACATCAGGATTTTCAATAAAATTTAATGTCTTTATCTTTTTATCAACATGTAAGAAACTAAATACTGTAACATCACTTAAATCTTTAACTTCAAATTCACTAAATTCTTCTGAGTTGACAATCGTATTAAGTATTTGTTTTGCTCTATCAGCTCGGTAATTCATCCAAATTAATACATCCCCATTTTTTATCATGTCATGAGATAGTTTAATCGGTTTTAAAAACTCATCAGTAATCCCATTTTCATAACTTTTATTAATGGATCTTTCGACATCTAGTGCACTTGTACCCTTACCATTTACCACTAAATCATAATAAATTTTTGTTCTGCCCCAATTTTCATCTCTATCCATTGCATAATATCTGCCACAAACTGTTGCAATATTACCAATATCATTATTTTCTTTTATTTTATCTTGTAACATCTTTATATATTTATAAGAAGCATGAATATCTGTATCTCTTCCATCCGTAATTACATGAAAATGTATTTTAGTTAGACCATTATCCACTAAGAATTGATACATTCCTAAAAAATCATCAACCCCAGCATGAATATTACCATCACTACAAAGTCCCATTATATGAATATCTTTATCTTTAAGTGTTAATAACTTTTGGATATTTTTACTTTCCATATCAGGATTTGCTAAAAATTCATTAACAAGTATTTCTGGTTGCTTTAAAATACGTCCTGCCCCAATAGTCATATGTCCAACTTCACTATTGCCAGGTTGACCTTCATTTAACCCAACTGCAGTACCAGATGCATCAAGTAAAGCATGAGGGTATTCTTTCCATAAATTATTAAAATTATTCATATTAGCGGCTTTAACAGCATTTCCAGTCTCATCATCACGAATACCAAAACCATCAAAAATAATAGTTAAGATCTTTTTCATAAGTCACCTTCATTTACGCCACTATGATAACATAAACCCTCTAAAAAAACAAGAAAATGGAAAATACTTTCCATTAACCCACTAACTGTCCACGATGTAATTTAACTCTATCAGCAATAGTTGTTAAGAATTCTGAATTAGTAGGTTTACTTCTTTCAAAATCAATACTATTACCAAACAAGTCTTCCATTATTTTTAAGTCCCCTCTAGTCCAACTTATTTCAATTGCATGTCTAATTGCTCGCTCTACTCTTGTTGAAGTAGTATTATACATATTAGCAATCGCTGGATATATTTCTTTAGTAACTAACGTTGCTACTTCTTTACTAGTATAAAGCATCATGATGCCTTCTCTAATATATTTATATCCTCTTACATGAGATGGAATACCTAAATCGTGTAAAAGAGAACTTACTTCTACTTCCACACTATAATTATTTGAAAACTTTATTTCATCTTCTTCAGCATACAAATCGATTATTCTTTCCTCTAATATTTGCATATCAACAGGCTTAAGCATATAATAACTTGCATTTAATTTTTGTACCTTCTTTATTGTATAGTCATCTTTAAAACTTGATAAGATAATTATTTTCTTATTTATTTTCCTTCTATGCAACTCTTCTAACATTTTAATTCCATCAATCTGTGGCATCAAAACATCCATAAGAATTACATCATAATCATCATGATGATTAATTAAAAAAGCAAGTCCATCTTTTCCATTGTTAAAACTTCCTACTACCTTTACTTGCTCACTACCTTTAAAATACTTCCCTACACTACTTAGCACTACATCGTTGTCATCAATTGCAACAACATTAATAATTTTGTTCATTTGTTTTCCTTTCTTACTGCTAAATATTTTTTTACTGCACATGAACTCATTATATATCATAATAGTACAAAATGCTACAAAAACTTTTGTCGAATAATGTAAATCGGTGTAAACATTTGTCACAATATGTCGAAAACATCTATTTTTTATGCATTTTAATTCAACACTAGTATATTTCAATCACAACAAACTTGTCATATATATTGGTAAATAAAGAATATCATTTTCTATTTTTAAATCCCCTGTATGAAGTATTATTGCATCTCCAAGATAATCTTTATACTTATTATATAATTTATTTAATGAAGAATAAGTATAATTTTTACCAGATTTTACTTCAATAGGTATTATATTATGTTTGGATGTAATCATACTTTTAGATATTAAAAAATCAATTTCCATTGTATCACTTGAATTATCCCTACTGTTTCTAGAAAAGAAATACAATTTATTACCAGTAGCATTTAACATTTGAGCAACTAAATTTTCTAGTATCATACCATTATTAAACGTCAATTTATCAAATAGTATCTTTTTATACACTTCTTCCCTAGTTATTTCTTTTTCATTAAAAGTCATTGATAACAATAATCCTGTATCCATAAAATAACACTTTAAACTATTAGAATCTAATCTTTGTCCAAGTCCTATATTAGGTTCAGTTGTATTATAAGCAATATTTATAAGCCCCGCATCTTCAAGCCAATAAAAAGCCCCTTCAAAATCTCTATATCTTGCATTTTCACTTAAATTTGCAAAATTAAATTTTTTTTCATGTTTTTGCAATTGAGCTGGAATAGTATCAAAAATTTGTTCAACTTTCAAATTCAGCTCATCAGCGCGCTTTCTAATATCATTTCTATACAATTTTATAATATCTCTTTTTATTTTATCAGCCCGTTCAAAACTATTTGTGTTTTTATACTCCAAAACTGCTTGAGGCATACCACCAACAATCATATATTCTTTAAAATAGTCCATAATTTTGCGATGCATAGCAGGACCAAGTGGTTTTCTTTCTTCATAAAATTTACGAATATAATCCATTAGTGTATCTCTTCCCATTGCCCAAAGAAACTCTTCAAAATCCATAGGATTCATCTTAATGCTTTCTTCTTCAGAAGGAATTAAAATATCTCTAACATTCTTTTTTATTGATATTAAAGACCCAGTCTCAATAAAATCATATCTACCATCTGCAACCAAATATTTTATAGCAGATCTTGCTCGTGGGCAAAATTGAACTTCATCGAAAATGAAAACAGTATTTCTTTCATATAATTCCACGCCATAATACTCAGACAAATAAAGAAATAATTTATCTAAATCATCTAAATAATCATTAAATAAATTCTTAATTTCTTCTTTCTCCTTAAAAAAATCTATCAATACATATGATTTATAATTTTTTTTGCAAACTCTAAAGCAATGTAACTTTTCCCAATACGACTTGCTCCTTCAATTAACATTGCTGTTTTTCCATTGCTATTGTTTTTCCATTTTAATAATTCATCATAAATTTTTCGTTTCATCAAAATCACCTAATCCCTATATTATATTTTGCATATGTTCTAACAAAAATCAAAGGTTATGCACGAAATCAAAGATTTTGGACATCGAATTTTGCACGAAATCAAGAATTTTACAATCAAATTGCTATTAACAACTATTGGAGTTTAAAATTTTTATTTTAATTGTATATAAATCGACAAAATTCACATTTATTTTATGCTATAGTATGTCCTCATATGGGGGAATTACTATGAACTATTTAAAAAATATCGAAGAATTAATAATTGAGACTGAAGCCACTAAAAAAGCAAACACTTTAAGAGATAACTCGAATACTTTAAACACCTATTGGAATATTGGTAAACTTATCGTTGAAGCCCAAGGAGGATTAAAACGTGCCAAATACGGAGATGGATTAATTAAAGAATGGGGACATATGTTAAGTCTAAAATATGGCAAAGGATATGACTATACTAATCTATCTAGAATGAGAGCATTATACACAACATTTCCAATTATTGGGACACTGTCCCAACAATTAAGTTGGTCACACTATTATACTATTTTGCCTATCAAAAATCCTAATGAACGCAACTATTATATAAACCAAGTAATATTAAATAACCTGTCAGTCAGAGACTTAAGGAAAGAAATAAAGAACAAATCTTTTGATAGGTTATCATACGCCGATAAAGAACATATTGAATTAATTAGTGATACTAATAACATGGTATTATCAATTAAAGATATGATAAAAGATCCAATTATTTTAACCTCTAATGAAGCCGTAGATAAAATAAATGAAAAAGCAATACACAAAAACATTATTTCTTTACTTGAAAATAAATTTTTAGAATTAGGCACTGGTTTTGCCCTTATTGGTCATGAATATAAAATACATATAGATAATAAAACTTATAAAATAGATTTACTATTCTTTAATTATTTAGTTAATGCTTTTGTTGTAGTTGAAGTTAAAACTAGAGAATTAAAGCATACTGATATAGGGCAATTACAATTTTATGTTAATTACATAAATAGAAACATAAAAAAAGATAATCACAATAAAACTATTGGATTACTTATCGTTAAAAAGAAAAATACATTTGTAATTGAATACACCACCAGTGATGACATTTTAATTACTACTTATGCCTTAAATTAGAGTTTATTTTTCTATTTCTAACAACATACTTTCTAAACTATCAACACTAGTTGATGCTCCCCCAACTAAAAAGCCATCAACTCCCTTTATTGCATTAATACTTGCAATATTATCTTTATTTATACTTCCCCCATATAATACATCTAATTTAGTATCATAATTATCTTCTATTATATCTTTAATAAATTCTATATTATCTTTTATTTCTTTTTCACTAGGTACTTTACCAGTTCCTATCGCCCACACTGGTTCATAAGCAATTATTATATTTTTAACTACTACATTATTTAATACTTCACTTATTTGTTTTTCTAAAACCATATAAGTATTTCCATCTTCTTTATCTTTTTCATTTTCCCCAATACAATATATTACTTTAATACCATTTTCTAATGCATTATTTATCTTATTTATAAAATCAATATTTATTTCATGTTTATATTCTCTTCTTTCACTATGTCCCACTATTACATATTCTACTCCTAAACTTTTAAGTTGTTCACCAGTTACTTCTCCAGTAATAGTTTTATCCATAAAAGAAGATATATCCTGACTACCTAAACTATATCCATTCTTATCAAAAAACGTCAAAAAAGGTAAAGATGGCACTATTACCAAATTCACCATTTTTACATCAATTTCACTTAGTCTATTATTATATTTTATTACATCATCTTTAGTCAATTTATTTTTAAAATTACATACAAAATACTTCATAATACTATTCCATCCATTCTAATGCTGCTAGTGTTCCATCGGCAATATATTCTAGTGTTGCTCCTCCCCCACTAGACATAAAATCAAATGAGTAGCCAAACTTTTTAGCAGCTGAAACAGTATCACCACCACCAACTATAACCTTTTTATTACTTTCTTTAAGTATTTTAAATAATCCACTAGTTCCTTCTGTAAATCTATCATCTTCAAATTTACCACAAGTACCATTGACAAATATTATTTCACTTTGATTAATATATTTCTTATATAATTCTAAACTTTTACTTCCAATATCATATATTATACCATCATCTATTGTAAAATCTACTGGAAGTATTATTTTACCCTTATATTTATCCATTAAATCCCTTAATTCATTTAATATATCATCATCACTTGTAGCAATACTACTACCAACATCGGCACCTTTAGCCTTCAAGAAAGAATTAGCAATACCTCCACCAGTAAGAAGATAATCACATCTATCAAGTAATGACTTAATTATAGGTAATTTATCATCTACTTTAGCTCCACCCATAAATACTCCGAAAGGATGAGGAGTATTTCTTACTAATACACTTAAGTTATTAAGTTCTTCTTCAACAAGTAACCCAATACAATGCGGAATAAATTTAGCAATACCAGCCGTAGATGCATGAGCTCTATGCATAGATCCAAATGCATCATTAACATAAACATCACCAAGGCTCGCCCAAAACTTAGCAAGTTCCATATTATTTCCACTCTCTAACTTTTCAGGATAATCCATTATTCTAGTATTTTCTAATAAAATAACATCTCCCTTGTTACATGAATCTACAAACTCTTTAACCTTTGCTCCATTACATTTATCTACAAATTTTACTTCTCTACCTAATAAATTACTAAGTTCTTGACCTACATACTTTAAAGTATTTTTACTTTTATCTTCTTCACTTTTAACTCTACCAAAATGACTTAATATAATTACTTTACAATTTCTATCAAGTAAATACTTTAAAGTATCCAAACTCTTAACTATCTTACTATTATCAGTTATTCTAGTACCCTCCATAGGTACATTAAAATCACATCTTATTACAATGCTTTTATTACTTACATCAATATCTTTTAATGTTTTCATACTTTCCTTTCTATTTTTATTCATTGTTGATAACTCGGCGGCCTCCGGGCGGATTGAGAGCCGCCAGCGGAGGCTTAAAGGTTCTCACACCGCAAGGCGATATGGATCACTTGAAGTTCCATTTCCCCCTTGTAATGCAACATTAGATTCTAGATAAAAGACAGGGCGGGCAGAAGCGCCGATGATAGCGTTGCCGTCGTTCAAGGTGCCGCTGCCGCTCACGCTGAACACGCGATTCGAGTCCGATGAGTATGGAGTAATTGTCCATTCATAAAGCCCCATATACAGCCAATTGTTTGCTGTTATTGTTGAATTTACATAATCATATAAATTTGTTGCCCATGCATCGGGACTTGCAGCATATCCATAATCGCTTGGATACATTAATCCTATTTCATCAGTATAGGTTGTTGGGTTACTGCCATATCCGTCATTATTTCTTTCTCCATCATAAAATGCTTTTGCTGTATTACTACTTGATGTCATTCCTCCGAGATGCCAGGTTGTTGGTGCTATTAAGTTTTGCCATGTTGTACCTAAATAATTCCAATAATTGGTATTTAAATTTATTTTATTAAATTCACTTGTTGTCCAGTTATTTGATCCATACGTACTTACACTAGTATCATAATTCCATCTATATCCTGCTATTGTACTTGTATCCATACTTCCTTTATAATATGTAGTTGTATATGAATAAGTGCCATAATAATCTCTTCCATTTGTTCCCAGCATTGTGCTTGTTGTATAATCACTCTTTATTAATTTTATTTGATAATTACTATCTTTATCATCATCAAATACTCCGATAATTCTGTATAGATTTTCTGCTGGACAAGGACTTTCTGTTGAACCAAAGCATACATAGTTATTTGGATTTGCTCCAGAATATCTGTAACTATTATCCACTGCTCCATTTGCCAAATCGGCATCGTGATAGTATAGTCCATTTTCTCCATCTGTTGTATACAATCCTGTTATATAATCTGCTAAAGTTGATATTTCATCTTCTTGTATTATTATATCAGCATCCATTGTTTTGCCGGTATTACCTTGTTGATCTGAATCTAGATTAATAAATGTTGCAGTGAACTCCCAATTTTGAGTAGTTGGTGTTGTACTATTTGCAGTAATGCTATAAGCGGAAGCCACTGCAAATGTACCTGTTGCTGTTGTAATATCAAAACCACTTACTGTTTGGGTAGATCCATCACTAGTTGTAGTTTGAACATTTTGAACATATGTAAGTCCATCAATAGAGGTAACAGGTTGTCCTGCTGGATCAGTTACTGTAAGTATTATTTCTGGTTTAGAATCACTTGTAGTATAAGTAAATTCATTAGAATTAATTCTAAAATAAACATAATAAGTATAAGTTGCAGTATTAGTACTGTTATTAGCAAGCAGTGTAGCACTTGCTGTTGCACTACTTGAAAGATTACCGGCTCCTACCCCAAAATTAAATTGGTTAATATTTAAATTAATTGCATTATTTACATCAAATGTTAAGCTATCTGTTGTATTTGAACCAATATTAACATCTGTTTGTGCTCCACCATCAAGTTGTGCTTGAAAAAATGCATATGTAGCACTAATTACTACAAATAAAGCTATTACCCCAATTATTAAATATTTTTCTAATTTTCTTCTATCAGTCATATTCATCTATCCTTACTATCATAAGTTTAACACGAGTGCAATATTTATTCAAGATATTTCTAGACATTAAACACTAACTATGCTAAAATAACTAACCAAGTGATAAGTATGAAAATAAGAGTCTTTATTAATAGTGATATTGATGCCGAAGAAATAAATATAGAGAATAATACAATTTGTTTATACTTTAAAAGTGTTGAATCTTATAAAGGATTTAGATCTAATTTCTCTTTATCTAAAATATTTAAAGATAACTATAATGAAAACATAAGTTTCTCTGATGCTTTAGGAAGCATTAATTTAAGTAGATTTAAAAAAATGTTTAAAAGAACTAAACCTATACTTAGATATCACTCTGAATTATTAGAAACTATTGATGTACCAATTATTGTTGATTTAAGTTATTTACCATTTGCTGAAAAAATATCGATACTTACTAACCCTTTAGTAACTGGTAAAAATCTGTTTTTTATGGATGAATATACTACTGGAGAATATATTACTTTAAAAGATATGATCAGTATGTATCAAGCAATTATTCTTGATGCTGAATTTATTAGAAAGAATAACTATTCTGAAACCGAAGCAATATATTATGTCTATCAGAAATACAAAGAAAGAATATATAAAAAAGAAGGTAAGAAAGATAAATGTTCTATAAGTAGAAGTCTAAATCAAATAATTAAAAGAGATAATATAGTTTGTGTCGGATATTCTAATTATTTAAATGCAATAGCTAGTATACTAAATTTAAATGTTTTTCCCTTATCTTGGAATGATGAGGCAAATATCAACTCAGGGCATCAAGAAAATATTGCTTTAATAAATGATTCTAAATATGGAATAAAAGGTGTTTTTGCAATAGATATTACTTGGGATTCAAAAAGATGCGAAGAAGATGAAACATATCAAAATAATATTAGTCATTTTTTAGTTCCTATGGCATTTGATGAAATAGAAAAAAAGCATAAGGGGCTAGTTGTACCAGCTGATATGCTTTATCATTCTATTTTTGAAAGATATAAAAGATTACAATTTTTTATAAAAAGCAATTCTCCAGAATGTATTATTGATGACAGTAAAAACCTTGTAATAAAAAGTATTAATCAACTTTATCAAATACTAGATATACCTCCAATTACTCTTGAATGTAATATAGAAGATGAAATAGTTAAAGTCAAATCATTAGGAAGAGTAGCAATTCCTTTAGAAACACTAAAAAATATTATTAATAATGTTACTCCAAGAAGTGAAGATGACTTGGATAATATGATAAAAAGCAGTTATCATTATCGTCATTATCAAGCGAGTATTGCTCAAGCTAGATTACTTAGAGCAATATTAGGAACCAAAAAATAAATACTTTTTCAATTTATAGAACGAATTTTGTTAATTTTTCGTTCTATAAATTTTTATAAAACGAATTTTTGCAATTTTTCGTTCTATAAATTTTTATAAAACGAATTTTTTCGGAATAGAAAACTTTGCTTTTTCAATTCGAAAACATTAAAAAAATGCAATTTCTTGCATTTTATTGAAACATTTTTTTAGCAGTTCTAAGCATTTGCGCAGTATAACCATATTCATTGTCATACCAAGCAACAATTTTTACAAGTTGTGTTCCATCTGATTCAACAATATTTGTTGACAACCCATCAACTACCGCACCATACTTTTTACCTAATATATCACTTGATACAATTGGGTCCATTGTAAACTTAAGTGTTTCATCTTGATTATCTTGAAGTAATTTATTAATTTCTTCAACCGTTGTATTTTTAGATAATTCTAGCGTTACATCGATTACTGATCCATCTGCAACAGGTACTCTAAAAGCATTACCATCAAGTTTATTTAATAGTTCTGGAATAACTAGTCCAATTGCTTTAGCAGCTCCCGTTGATGCTGGTACAATATTTTGGGCACATGCTCTACCCCTTCTTGCTTTAATTCCTTTTTTATGAGCAATATCAAGTGTTGCTTGATCATTAGTATAAGCGTGAACTGTTGTCATGAATCCTTTTTCAATACCTAAATTATCATTGATAACTTTAAGCACTGGGGCAAGACAATTAGTTGTACAACTTGCAGCTGATACAATTGTATCTTCATTAGTTAATATATCATCATTTACTCCATATACAACCGTTTTCATTAAACCTTTACCAGGTGCAGAAATAAGCACTTTTTTTGCTCCGGCATCGATATGTTTCTTAGCATCATCATATGCGGTAAATTTTCCAGTACATTCAAGTACTAAATCAACTCCTAATTCTCCCCAAGGAAGATTAGCAGGATCAGTTTCTGAATAAACTTTTATGTGCTTTCCAGCAACTACCAAATCACTACCTTCAAAAGTAATTTCATCTTCGTGAAATGCTCTATGCACTGTATCATACTTAACTAAATATGCTAAATCTTCAGCACTAGTTAAATCATTAATAGCAACAATATCAAAATCAGTTTGTGTTACTATTTGGCGAAATGCCAGTCTCCCTATTCTACCAAAACCATTAATTGCAACTTTAATCATTATAACGACCTCCTATAAATTCTCTTAAAATTGAATCATCATTTACATATTCCCCAGGTATTGGGAAAAATTGATTTAAAAACCCGATTAATCTTCTTGCTTCCTCATAATATTCTGAGTCAACCCCCACTGAAAGTAAAAGTGGTTCCACATATACTTTCAAAACCCCAACTTCATATGCTAAAGCTGTATTGATAATTACATCTGCTTGATGAATATATGGAAATATATA
>CALVKN010000002.1 GCA_944332715.1 uncultured Bacilli bacterium | reverse complement strand
AAAAGTGCACTTTCTTTTGAAAATGACTTTTTATTATCATTTTTTATTCATTTGTGCACTTATTTTTGATTCAACGAGTTCTAAATTTAAGTATTAATTATGTTTTTTTAAGTATATTACTGTACCAGCAAGACCAACTAAAGCAATTATACCAGCAACTGCGTAGTAAATTACATTATCACTTGTGCTTGGATTTTCTACTATTTTACTATCAACATAAGTTAATGCATACGTTGAGAATTTATCAGTAATAAATGTTAATGATTTACCATCTTCTGCCATATTAGTACTGATTAATTCAACTTCACCATTATGTTCACGTATCATATAATAAACTCTATTATATCCTTCTTCAACATTTTGTAATTCTTCTGGTAATACTACTGTAAGTTCTATTGGACTAGTTAGTTCTGTAACATAAGCAATGTCTTTATCTTTAGTAATATTTTTAATTAAAACACTTATATCATAATAACCTACTACATTAGCGTTACCATTAATTGTAGCAAGTTTATCTAAAACTAATTTTGTAACATCTTCACTTACTTCAGTAATTTCTGAAATTTCAATTGAAGTAGAAATGTTATCACCTGCAGCAACGGCAGCATTTACTTCGGCATTATTTTCTAAAGCAACATTTAATGCTTCATCTAAAGAATCGGTATTATTTACTCCAAATGTTGGAACATTTACTGGAGTATTAGTATCTACTACTGGAGCATCTACTTTAGAAATATAAGTTACTTTTACATAATCAGCAGTACTATCTAAGATACTTTGATTATTTGAATTAGTTACAAGTGGAGATGATCCTAAAGTTATAATTACTGGGGCATTTTTAGCATTTTCAATACCCATTGCTACTTTTTGAACATCAGCATTATCTTTAAATTTTTCATAGAAAGTATCATATTCAGATACACCATCAATATCTGTATATTGGAATCCTTTATAAATATTATTGTATTTTACGTCAGTATCAATATTAATTATTGTTTTTCCAACTTGTCCATAAGGAATCCATCCGTATTTTGTCCAAGCAGTTGTACCACTTGTTGAATATGATTCATAAGCATAACCCGAACCTGCGTAGATATCACCTATTTCTGTGTTACCTTTAATATTAAATTCCATTTCATCTACCATAGCACGTAACCCAGCATCTAATTGAGCAATATTTGAATCGGTAATATTTACAATAAATTTACCAACTTTACCATTAGTTCCTGCTGAAAGTGATGAATAAGCAAATGTAACACCACCAGAACCAACACCTACTTTACCAATTGTAGTATTTGCTACATCGACATTGGCAACATCAACATAAGTATAACTAGATGTAAGATAAACTCTTTGAGTAATTGTAGCATCATTTAATTTTAAATTAACTGTATCTACTGAATAGAAATCTTTTATATTAGCATATTTATCTGCTGGAATTGATACATTAATATAACCTTCCCAAGCTGCACTAATACCAGCAATTTCGTAAACTTTTCCACCATTCATAGTGATATTTACTTCACCAACATGAACTTTATCATAACTACTTAGATTTTTATCTACGGCATTACCACCAGAAATAAACCAAACAGATCCACTATTCATTGTAATACTTGTTTCAGGTAAATCTATAACATGGCCTTCACCTTCACTAAATGGATTATAAACTCCACCAATTACAATTGTACCTGCAGTAATGGCTTGTTCCTTTTTTTCTCCTTCCTCTTCCCATAAAGCGTATGTAACGCCATCTTTTTCTTCAATAACTATTGGTGTTCCATTAGCGATAAAATATTGTTCACTTTCCATCCAAACTGGAGCACTAGCCTTAGTTATTTCCGAAGCATTTACCATCATAGGGAATAACATAATGACAAATGCTACTAACCCCGCAAAATATTTTTTCATTTTATCTTTCCTCCTATTATAAGGATAACATAGAACCATCTTTTTAACAAGCAAAAAACTCTAAAAATAGAGTCCTATACATTTTTTATGTTAAGTTATATTTTTGTCCGCATCATTACTTTGTAAATACCTTTTATAGTTTCTTTTTTATCATGATTCATATCTAAAAAATTTATATGTAATTGATATCCACTATCTAGGCTAAATAATATTTCTACCTTGCCTGGTTTAAAATTAATGGCACTAGTTGAAATTGATACATAAGGTATTATATGGATTTTTTTATAATATACTGCTAGAGTATCCCTATCAAATAAAATCATTTTTCTATCAGTAAATACTACATAATCTTTACTATTTTTATAACCCATTAATATTTTTTCTTCTTTTTCAACATATTCCTTTGCATAATCTGGTAAATCAAAAGGATTTGTTTCATCCTTAAAATCAAAATATTTAGTTAATTCTTTAAATTTTATATATGCCATAATTTCACATCCTTACTACATTAAAAGTATAGCATATCAAAGAAAAAAGAGCAATTAATTTTACTCTTTAATCATCATAACCAGTGCGGTATTCTAAAGTTTCTTCTGCTTGTTCTAAAGTGTTTTCTATTGCTTCTATTTGGCGTTCATAAGAATTATAATCACTACGCGATAATTCTCCGCGTTTATACATTCTTTCTAGAGTATCATCATAATTATCTAACTCATTATCCAAAGATTCAATCTTACTTTCCCATTCTCTATATAAAGATAGAGCATCATCCCTGTTACTTGGAGTTGTAATATTATTGATAGAACTTAATATACTTTCTGCTTCACTTTCATAGCCAGAAATGGTTGATGAAATAGAAGACGTATTAGCACTACTACTAGAATTATTACTTGAACTGCTGCTAGAACTATTACTATTACTTGATGAACCACTATTAGCATTTGCATCATCATCATATTCTCTATTAGATTCTAAAATATCTCCAGTTATAGCATTTATCTCATAATCATATTCTCGATTATTATAGGTAAATTCTACTTCATAAGTCATGAAGCCATCATCATAATCCATCTCTACTTCACTCCAAGTTACACTACTTACTCCAGCATCACTTAAAGCAATTTCTAACGCTTTATCTTTACCTATATATGACTTATCACTAGCAGTACCAGAGGTAGTTACATTTTCTGTCGTACTTCCAAGTAATAAATTTAATTCATTAATAGATAAATCTTTTAAGTCTTCATAGGTATATAAATTGTTTTTAGCAATCAATTTTTCAATAAGTTCTAATTTGCCCACTGATATACCGTAACTATTTGCTAATGCTTCTTTATCACTACTTGAAGTAATACTTTGACTAACAACAGAAATATTATTTCCACTATTTATGAAGGTATTTAATTCATCAACTATTTTTTGTCTTAGTGCTTCACTTTCAGCACTATTTGGATTATCTACGGAAATAAGGATTGAGTTAGCCAGTTCATCAATATAGCCATTTTTAACCATTGAACCAATCAAGGCGTTAATAGCAACATTTATATCACTACCTGCCAGATCCATTCCTTCCAGAATAATGCGAGCATCATCATTATTGGCTGTTACATCAAGTACTTTTTCTTTTTTGTTAACAGTTACAGTAATACTAGGATTTACATCAATACCAATTGTAGATGCAACCCTTATATTATTATTAAAATAGCCAAGGCCAATAAATAAACAAACACAAACAGCAACCACTGCTGTAGATAAACCAATCCATAACCCCTTTTTACTTTTTTTACTCTCTTCTTTCACTAATACCATTCCTTTCCTTTTTTCTAGAGTATTCATATCAAAATCGGGAAGTACGATATTATTAAAAGCCCCCTTAATTTTTTTCTTTATTTTACTCATATCGATTCCTCCTTTACAATTTCTTTGATTCTTTTAATTGCCCTGTGATATTTAGATAATGTCGTAGACAACTTTAAATTAAGTAATTTAGCTATTTCATGAAACTTAAATCCATTTACAACATGTAGTATTACTATTTCTCTTTCTTCCTTAGTTAATTTATCTAATAGATGCTTAACTAATAATTTATCATCATGATTATCATTACTTGCAAATACTAGATCATCAATATCACTTGTTACTTTACTTTTTCTTAACTTCATATAAGACAAATTCTTAGTAATAGTAAGTATCCATGCCATTGGTTTATCTTGGTTTTCATACTTATCAGCATTATTATAAATAGTTATAAATGTATCTTGCATTACCTCTAAAGCATCATCATGATTTTTTAAAATACTTAATGAGTATGCATAGACATTTTTATTTATAAATTCATATAATTCATGCAAAGCATTTGTATCTTTGTCAGCTATTCTTACAATGTAACTACTTAATTCCACTGTTTTTAACTCCTTTCACTAAGACAATGCAATAGGAATCAAATTTATTGCAAAGAATTTATCTTTTTTTAATACATTACCAAAGTATTAAAAAAAGAGCAATTAATTTTGCTCTTTAAACTTATTGATATTAAAATCATTAATTGAATTCAGCCATTCCTCTTTCAGACACTTCATTGCCACCATCTGAGTAAATAACTTCTCCTAATTCAAATGATTTAGTATATGATGGTTGAACAACTGTAAAGATTGTTTTTACATATACCTTATCATCTGTCCCTTTTGTAGCAACAATTGCATCATATATTTCTGTCCATCTTTCTCCGACTTTAGTTCCACTCCAATAAATTGGAGAGCCAGCAGGAATAGTAACACTAGGACTTAATATATATCTTTCAGCTGGAGACGAATAAGGATTTTTTACTAAAGCATCAGCCCAATTTGTTATTTTATAATCAGATTCATTGTATGTTACTCCATCTGTGCTATATTCAAATGAAATTGTATAAGTTTTATCGGTTGACCCATATTCAAATATTAAATCTTTATTAAATTTAACAGCAAATGAATTGAAATTATTTATAGTGTTAACTAGATGTATCTATAAGATTAGAACCAACATCAGAATCTGTTATATTTAATCTTATTAATGTAAATTCTTCTTTTGATGTGTTTCCAGCAGCATCTGTTGCTTCAACAACATAGTCACCATCAGCTAAATGGCCAATTCCGAACCATACTGAATATAGACCTTCACTATTTAATGTTGCTTTATCTCTTCTTACTTCTTTGCCATCTAACTTAATTACCACTTCAAATTCTTGTAAGTCAGTTGCATGAACTTGAGGGTTATCACTTATAGAAACTCCATTTTCAACCGTATCAACTACTAATGCTGGAGCAAGTAGTATCACTTACTATTACCCATCTTTTTAAAGTATCGCTTACATTTCCAGACGAATCTTTATAATCCCATATTGCTAAATAACGTCCTGGTTTAGTAGTATCGAATGTATCATTATAATATACTTCACCCAAATTATTGAATTGAAAATCAAATCTAATATATTCCCAAGGTTCAATAATATCGGTTTCATCTACATTATCAGTTACTTTTGCTGTAACAGAAGTATATTCACTACCATATTCTACATGATAATTATCATCTTGGTTTGGTGTAATAGTTGCAGCAGTAGTATCAGATATTGCAAGAATCATTACATCTTCAGTAGTATTACCTGCTTTATCAGTTACTTTATAATAGATATTATATCTTGATCCAGTTGGTTTTCTAGTATCAAAACCATTAGAAAAATCGTATGTATAATCATTATCTTCTGCTATACCAGTATTTGCATAAAATTCTGCACGATATGGTTCAACAGTAATTTCACCATCAAATGATGCATCAGTTGCAGTTGCTAATACATCTTCTAAAGTTATTTCTGTACCAGCTTCAATACGAAGAATATTATCATATGTTTCTTCTTTACCAACCAAAGTTAGTTCTGGTGCAGTTGTATCAACGAAAATTCTGTTTACATTAGAAATACCAATTGCTTCCCCATTATTTGTAACATTTCCTGCTTGATCAACTACATTATAAACAGTTAATGTTAATTCTGTATTTTCAGTTTTTACATCTTCAGGAATTGTGATTTGAGCTGAATATACATATTTAAAGTCTTCGACATCATCTAGTTCACTAAATATAACTTGATCTTGTGGTACATCATAACTTCCACCGTTATAGCCTATAACAAACTTAGGATTTTCACCTAGAATTTCATTTACACTAATAGTAGCAGTTACTACATCACCATTAGTTACATAATAAACTACATAATCTTTACCATCAATGTTTTCTACTACAGATTCAGTATTAGCCCATAGATACACTGCATGTTTTTTTGCAGCAACAGTATCAAGTCTTACTCCTTTATGAGGACTATTTTTAATATCTTTACTAGTTAGATCAACACCAACATTACCAACAGCATCAGCATAGCCACTAACTACAAAGTCAATGTTTCCATCTTCAAGATTCATTTCTTCAGTTATTTCAATATCTGCCCAATAACCATAATTTTCCCAATCTTCATCATGATGTAATTTTTCAGAAACTCCACCAATAGTTACAGTTGGGTCTGTTGCAAGTAATTCATCGAAGAAAATTATTACTCTTAATTTATCCCCAACATTAGCAACATATAAATTATCACCTTTAGAATCTTCATCAAAATGAGTCATATTTACTAATCCTAATGAAGTATATACAGGAGCTTCATTATCATATGTAACTTCTCCATATTCTGTTGTTTCTGTAATATATGAGTTATCTAATTCTAAAGTATTTCCACCTTTATCTTCAATATTTGTTATTTTAATTGGAATTACTTTATTATTTTCTAAATTTGCTATACTATTATCAATTACAATATCAGCTACACAAACATACTTACCAAAACTAGTTTCTTCGCATTTTCTAAAAGCTACGCTTTGTGAATCACCAATTGTAAGTACTGGAGTTGTAACTAATTCTTCAGTAAAATTAGCTTCAACTCTTAATGTTTGCCCATCTTTAATAGTTTTACGATTGTTTTTATCTGATAAATTTAAAGTATAAATCCATTCAGGATTTTCCACTTCTGTATCTAATGTAACTCCTGGTAAAGATGGATTATTTATTGGATTTACTTCATCAGTTGATGATAAATTCTTACCAACATTACCGAAAGCATCAGCATAACCATAAATAACATATTCTAAGGCACCATCAGCTAAATTCATATCTTTAGTTAATTCAATATCTGCCCAATATGTATACTTTTCAAAGTTTTCATAATCAGTATGTAACTTTAATTCAAATTCTTCAGAATCTCCAATTCTAATTTTTGGAGTTATAGCTAATAATTCATCAAAACGAATTAATATTCTTATATGATCACCAATATTAGCAACCGTAATATCACCATTTTCATGACTAGATGTATGGTCATTGTTTTGCATACCTAGTGATACATATTCAGGAGCTTCTCCATCGTATTTAACTTGACCATAACCTTTTTCTTCATGAATTGTAACATTTTTATTATCAAGAGTTGTAGTTTTACCTGCAACATCAGTAACTGAAATAGTAAATGCTATATTCTCATCATGAACTAATTTCATTTCATCAGCATCAATTGTAATAGTTTTTGAATAAATATAACGAGAATCATTAGCTCTACGAGTTAATTCTACTTGATAATCTCCGATAGTAATTACTGGATTTACAAGTAATTCTTCATTAACATTTATTTCAACGATTAACTTTTGATTATTACCAATAATTGTTCTGTGATCTTCATCAGCATTTAAAATGTATACCCAAATAGATTGTGCTGGATCATTGTCATATACAACTTTTCCATATTTATCACTTACAGTTGTATCTTTTTCTGTAACAACTGTTTCATTACCAGCGATATCTTTAACACCTGTTATAGTAAATGGAATTACTTCACCATTAACAAGATTCATATCTTCACTAATAGTTACATGAGCATCACATTTGTAAAGTTCATCATTCCAACTTGCAACATCACAAGTCATTTCATATTCTTTACCACCAATAGTAAGTATTGGAGTAGAAGTAAATTCTTCTTTTAGAACATATTCAACATATAATTCTTGACCATTACCAATTACTTTATAGCGATTTTCTTCACTTACATTGTAATCTTCATGGCTATTATTTTTTACATATAAATGATTTACAGGAATTGGAGTTTTATCAACAACTACTTTATAAGTTGTCTTATTACCTGCTTTATCAGTTATGACAAATGTATAACCACCTTCAGAAACATTCCATTCTTCTAAAACTTCTTTAGTTCTATCATGTGTATTTGAAGTAAATGTTTCTAAATTTGCTTCTTCAACAGTTACTTTTATATCTTCAGTAAAATATAATGTTTCATCAGTTTCTTCGATAACTTCACCATTTATAACTAATAATGGATTAGTTTTATCAATTGTAAATGTTACTGAGTTTTCATTTCCAGCTTTGTCTTTTACTACAATTGTATATGTTCCATCGCTTGGGAATTTCTTTTCAAATGTAGTTCCAGTCAATTCTTGTTCTACACCATTAATTGTAACACTTGATAAATTTGTATCACTTATTTTTACTATTTCAGATTTATTATTATATTCTACATCTACTCCCGAAATAGTTGGAGCAGTTTTATCAATTGTAAATGTTACTGAGTTTTCATTTCCAGCTTTGTCTTTTACTACAATTGTATATGTTCCATCGCTTGGGAATTTCTTTTCAAATGTAGTTCCAGTCAATTCTTGTTCTACACCATTAATTGTAACACTTGATAAATTTGTATCACTTATCTTTACTATTTCAGATTTATTATTATATTCTACATCTACTCCTGAAATAGTTGGAGCAGTTTTATCAATTGTGAATGTTACAACTGTTTCATTAAATGCGGCATCAACAACAGTTAAAGTATATGTTCCTTCAGCACTTAAATTACTTAAATCGGCATCTTCTACTTCTTTACCATTTAATGTTACTGTATAAGAAGTTTCAGTATCATCTGTGATAGTAACTTTAACATCATCTTTAGTAAAGAGATTATTTAAATTGTCAGGTGTTACTACTGGTGCAGTTTCATCGGTTAAAATAGCCATTATTTCATCGAATGTTTTGCTGTCTTCAGCATTACCTAAAGCATCAATATTAGTTTCAGTTATATTATTATCTTGTCTAAATTCTTCTGCTTTGGCTAAATCGTCTTTATTAGTTGCTGAATTAACCATTTCTTCTAGTTTAGAAAGTAATGCTTTATAATCAACTGTTTCTTCCGGATTTTGTTCTTCACCTTCGCCATCAGTTACTAATTCTTCTCCGTCAGAACCATCATTTCCACCAGCTGGTCTACTTTGACTTCCGCCTTGGTTTCCTCCTTCTTCATTATTTCCAGTTTCTTCTTCAGAATCTGGATTAACAGGATCATTATTATCTCCACCATTAGGTTGTGGAGTAATTGTACCATTTCCTGATCCTTCATCTTCACTGCCACCTGCAAACACGAATGTTCCAAGTCCAATGATCAAAAATAGTACAATAGCTAAAATTATACCTTTTCTCTTATCCATATTTCCTCCCTTTCTAGCTGACTCTAATATACCACAATATTTGACAATTTTCAACAAAAATCAGCACAAATAAAAACTAGCTCCATTAATAATTTATGTGGGCTAGTGTAAAAGTTTTCTAAAATAAACTAATTTTATTAATTGGCCATATCCTTAAAACGATTTTCCCATTGACGCTATCTTTACTTATAAGGCCGATATCTCTACTATCAAGTGAGTCTTCTCTATTATCACCTAATACCAAATACATATCTTCTGGTATCGTGTCATAACCTAAATCGCTTAAATGAAAATCAGGGTAATTAAGGCCTTCATCTAAATAATCTTCTTCATATACTTCGCCATTAATATATAAAACGTTATCAACTATTTCAATACTATCTCCAGGAAGACCTATAACTCTTTTAATTAGATATTTAGTATCTTCATAATCAAGAGATATTATATCTCCTCTTTCTATATCAAAAAAGCGATAATTTGCTTTACTAAGTATTAATACATCACCATCAATTAAAGTTGATTTCATTGATGAACCAACAACTTGGGTAATAGATACAACATAAATCATTAAAAATAATATTATAAATATAATTACAACTAACTTTACTGTATCTATTAAAGTTTCACGTATACTTAACCAATCCATATTGTAATCTCCTAACATTAAAATTATATAATAGTTATATTTTTTTTACAATATTAATTACTTAAATAATTTTTTCTTTTACGGTATTTAGATATATTTACTTTTATTTCGATACCACTTGCTTCATATAAGCTATCAAGTAAAGACAAATATGTATCTTTATCCATATCAATTTCAAAAGTTCTTCCTTTATTTTGAAAAGTATATTCTGTTAATTCTTTAGTTTTAGAATTAATTTTAGGTAAAGTAAGAGTGGGTTCTTCACCATAAAAAACGATTAAGTTATCACTATGTTCAACTAATCCATGAGTTATAGAATTTCTTAGCAAACGCAATATATTATTATCATCTTCAAGCATTTTTTCTAGTCTTAATTTATATATTCTAAGACGTTCTTTCCACATATCAATTCTTTTTTCACTAGCATTAGCAGCAATTAAACAGTCAATTGATTTACTGATTTTTTTAATATATTCTCCCCATACGTTTTTGGCATGAACTATTTTAAATTCTATTTTTTCATCAAATGGGGCTAAGGAATCATCATCTCTTTTTTTGGAAGGAAATTGATTAAAATAGATATAGCCATATAAATTAAGTAAAAACTCTAAGGTATCTTTTAGAGCATATTCTTCTGAAGGTGTTAATGGTGCATCTTCATTTAATTTATCAAGTAAATTTAATATTCTTTTTAAATTAATTGTACTTTTAGTATTTTTATCTTTACTACTTATTTCGTTTACTAAATAATCTATGCCTGATTCTAGTGGTAGATTTAGAAATTCAGGATCATTTAAGGCATCGCTTTTAATATCTAATGCTTCAATATCAATTATACCTTTATATGCTCTTTTTAATTTTTCTAAAGTCTTTGTAAAACCTACTTTGCTAGATAATTCCGATAATAATCTAATAAATATTATTTTTAAATCATCAAAGGTAATTTTACCTTCCTTTTTGGCTAATCCTGGAAACTTTGTTGATATTACTGTTGCATCAGTTGCCTTACAAGTTAATTTAATTAATTTTATTAAACCGAGTTGTTCTAAATTTTTTATATCACTTGTTTTATAATTTTTATCAGTACCTTCAGTTAACTTGATTATAGAATAATCTTCGATACCTCTTTTTATTTGAAAATTTTCATTGGATAATGTCGATAAGACTAGGGATTTAAACCATTCATAATCAAATGTTGCCACATAAGAGTTAGGTGTAGAAATATGTATTTGGGTTCCATCAAATTCAAATGTTCCATGGGCTAAAGCATTTCTAATATTCCTTATGTGATTTTTGTATTTACCCTTAGTATTAGAAGTATAACCTAAGCCATAAGTGTATTCTTCAGTTGCATCACTTAAAATATCTACAACTTTTACAACCTTTTTTTGCGTAAATATTCGCTCTAAAATAGGTTCTGATAAAGCATCAAATAAATCATTCATATTATTGCAAAAATGCATAAGCATTGCCCAGAATGCTATATCTTTAGTGCAGTTTCTTACAACATCTAAATGAGCAGGATTTTTACTATTTATATAATTAATTAAGTATCTAGTACCTAGGCTTGCCTTATCGATATTCATGATATTCCCCCTAAATATATGGCGTATTATAACAAAATATATTGTATTTTTCAACTTTAAATAATTGACACCATTTATAGGAAATGGTAGTATAAAGGAAATTTGGTGATATTTATGAATAATATTAGAAAAGAATGTAAACCCCAACTTACTATCGAAATAATAAAAAAAATATTAAAACAGAATAATATAAAAGTAAAAGAATATAAATTTAAAAGCATTAATAAAGAGTTATATTCCATAAGAATAGAAATTAAAGGATTTTATAATTTAGGAACTAATGGGAAGGGAATATCTAAAGATTTAGCCAAAGCATCTGCTTATGCCGAATTAATGGAGCGTTTACAATCTAGATTATTAATTCCTATATATTATTTATCTAAAGAAAATAGTTTTATCAATACTGATGAAATAGTAGAACCCAAAATAATACAAAAAAATCAAAATATTATTAATACCTTTTTTGAAAATAATGTAAATAAAAATATTTTTTTTAATAATAATTCGAAATATAATTTAATTTCTAAGTATTATGATTTAAAAAACAATAAGTATGTTTATCTACCTATTAAATTAATTAATGCTACAACTTACTCTAATGGTTTATGTGCAGGCAATAGTTATTTTGAAGCAGTAAATCAAGGCATATGTGAAATATTTGAAAGATATTGTTATCAAACAATAGTTAATAATGAAATAATATTAAATACAATTATCATTGATAATAAATTAGATTCTTACTATAAGATTGAAAATATAAAAAAATATAACTTAAATGTTTATATTAAAGACTTTTCTTTAGGTATCTATCCAGTAGTTGGAGTAATAATTACTAATAAAGATAATAGCAAATATATCATGACTGTTGGAAGTGATTTAAATATAGACATAGCAATTCAAAGGTGCCTAACAGAAATATTTCAAGGCCTTAAAGATATAAATGCTTTAATTAATAAAATGAAAGATATTAATAATAACTATGATAAATTAACTATAGATGAAAGAAAAGTTAATTGGTTAAATAATTATTCTACTAATAACGGCATACACCCTACAATAATATTTAATTCTAATGTATTAATAAATTATAATGAATTAAAAGCATTTAAAAATTTAGATAATAATAAAGATGTTTATAAAGAACTCATAAACATAATTACTAAAAACAATTTAAGTATTTATATTAAAGATTATTCATTCTTAAAATTTCATACTTATAAAGTATTTATTCCCAATTTGTCTAATATTATTACAATAGATAATAAAGAAGCTTCTGTAATAAAAGAATTTGAATTTTTGAAGAGCATTTATTTTAATTTAGACACTGTAAATAATAAGGACGAATTAAAACGCGCTTGTCTAATTATTGAAGATATGATAAAAAGTTTTAGATATTCATTTATTAAATTAGGTATATTCTTCCATTCATATAATTTTATTAAAACAAATTACAACAATATAACTTTTGAATTATTATATGTTTTAATTAAATACAAAATTAATGAAAAACCAGACTTAAATACCCTTAGCAATAAAAAATTAATAAATTACTTAAATAGTATTAACTGTCAAGATAAATTTTCCTTCATTATTAAAGATTTAAAACTAATAATTCCTAAATGTCCTAATTGTAAGTTATGCAAACTCAAAGCAAACTGCAAATATAAAAATTGGAAAAAGTTAAACAATACATTAAAAGAAAAAGAGAAATTATTTTTGAACAAATAATTTCTATCTACTATTTCTTTTCCTAGTCAAGGTAGTTTTAACTAAACCATTAGTTCCATCAACAGTCAGTTCTTTTTCATTCCATATTTTTTTCATAGCATCTCCGCCGATACCTATCACACATGGTATTCCTAATTCCCTTGCTATAATTGCAGCATGACATAAAAATCCTCCAACAGCAGTCACAATTCCACTAGAATGAGATAAAATGTTCATCCATTCAGGATCAGTATACCAAGACATTAAAATGTCGCCATCTTTCCAGTCATCAACTTTATCAATGTATCTAGCATTAATAAACCTAGCTGGTCCAGAAGTAAATCCTGGAGATGCTGCAATACCTTTATAAACACCTTTTTCTTCTAAATTAATATCTTTTGGTATTTCTAATTTTGTTGTAACAGGACGATACTGTAATAAAACTAACTTATCATTTAAAATCATCCATTCAAAGTCAGCAGGATTGCTATCAGAAAGAAGTTTTTGATATTCTATTAATTTTTCTCCTACAAAACCATTTTGGCATTTCAATTTATCAGTAGTATTTGTATGGTTATCCCAAGACTCCATTTTCGGTGTAACTTTTCCAGAAACTAATTTTTCTCCATTACCTTCGACATATTCTAAATAGCCACTATTACTATCCTTTCCTATCCATACTCCAGCGAATGTTGGTTCTTGAAATGGTTGTAATAATACAGCCATATTTGGTTGAGTTAAATTATTATGAGTAATGTATTCTTGTACTCTACTATTATCTTTTGAAGCAATAACTTTAGCTATATATTCATTTAGTGATTTATAATCAACATCCAAATAGGAATCAAATAAACCTGCAAAAGAATTTTTTTGACCATCTTCAATATCAGCAGAACTCCTCACTGAATAATGAATATTACTGCTTAACTCTGCCAACCCGTGAATATCACAAGAAGATGCAAAACAAGGTATTACATAAGTTTTAGGAATTTCTATTCCTTTGGCATTTAAAACAGTTAAACCATACCCTTTTCCTCCTACTAGCTTAATTAATTCTTTATCTATACCACATAAATAAAGTTTTGATAATTCATCAATTGAAATTAAATCTTTTTGACATAATTGGTAAAACTTCAGATACATGACAGGACTTTCAAAATGAACATCTAAAGAATTAGAATACATATTTTCATAATACTCTGCCATCTTATGTAATATTGGTTCAATAACAGTTTGATAATAACCATGTTGTTTATCTTGCCATATTTTTAGCACTCTATATTTTTTTAGTAATTCATCAGCATTATATTCTTTGGGTAATGCCATATTTTCTAAAACTTTACTACCATCAACAGATAAATTACCTTTATCAAAATTAGCAATTACCTCTAAGTAATTATCTTTGTATTTATCTTTTATTTGACTAATTAAATTCGCTGAAAAACTAGCCAGTTCATCAAGGGATTCTAAAATACCATAATATACTAAAGACATTCTAAAAATCTCATATGCTTCATCTTTAGTTGCAGCATGATTCATCATATTTATATATTCATTAGTTTTATCTCTTAACTTTTGCATTAAATCATTAAGTTCATTTGCACTAATATCTTCCTTAATTGTTAAATACTCTTTTACTTCAGCCATTAAGTCCGGGTTATCCATACATTCTAATAAGACTATACTTGACCAAATCGTTACATCACTAGGAAAAAAAGTATCACAATAATTAGTTTTAAAATCTCTAAATTCTTTAATTGATATACTCATTTTATCACCTCTTTATAATTTAAACTAAAATTTTTTCTTTCTAAATAGAAATAATCACATCTATTTAGCAAATTATTTTTTATATTATTAAGTTTTTTTATTTTGCTATTATTATTAAATGTATTTAATATTTTTTCTATCTTATTTCTTCGACTATTTTTAAACCTATAAATGAGATTAATATTATTACTCTTAAAACCTAATTCATTATATAGAATAGAATTTCGCGATAATACAAAGATATTTAAACCAAAAACATCAATATATTTAAATTTCTTTATAAAATTTAAGGTTTTATATATATTAAAAATATTTTCTTTAGGATATCCAATCATAAATGTCGAAGACACTATTATATTACTATTAAAAAAATTGCGTAATACTTTTTTAATGCTTTTTATATCTATTCCCTTATTCATTAACCTCAAAATTCTTTTGTTATAACTTTCTATCCCAAAAGATATAAATTTACATCCACTATCAGCAAGTTTAAAAACATTTCTTTTATCCAAATACTCTTCTTTAATTCTAGTTTCCACCATCCACTTAGTATGGATTTTTTTATTTAGTAAAAACTCAGCAAACTCCAATAAAATATTCGGAGGAACACATTCATCAATAAGGATTATACTATCAAATGAATTTTTTTTATACATTTTAAAAATATTTTCATACATCTTTTTCCGATTTATAGATAGGTAACCACCGAAATGATAATGGTGAGAACAAAAATTACATTTATGATAATAACATCCGTAAGTCAAAAATACTGGCAATATTCTATCCCTTGATAAATAATGACTTAAATCTATATCAGAATAATCCAAATAATAATAATTTTTATCATCAACTAAATTATTTCTTATAATAAATGGTTGATTTTTTCTTATGACATTTATTAATTCTAATTTTCTTTCTTGATAATATGCAATCAAGTCCTTGAAAGTTTTAATATAATCAAATATTATAATTGCATCTAAGTATTTTACTTTATTTATTAGTTCATTACAATTTTCATTTATTTGCGTTATATAATTTCCACCCCAAATAATTCGGGTATTATTATTACATTTTTTTATTCTTTTAGATAGGGCTATTGCGATTGGGACTTGAAAACCATAGGAAACATTCATAAATATAATGTCACCATCATTATATTGATCAATTACAAATAAATCAATGAAGTCTTCAATTTTTTCACCTACTTTTAAAAAATCAGAAATATTAGTTATACGATATTTATAATTAAATCCTCGGCCAGTATAAATAATACCAAATTTATCTAAATAATTGTTTATTGCTTTAATAAAACTATTATTTGCCTTTAGTAAATCCATATTACTGTTTTTAATATTTTCTTTTATGGTATCAATATCTTCACTAAAATTTTTATTAATAAAAATATTATTTAATAGATAATCTGTATAATCAAAAAATTTATATTTAATTTTATTTTGTCTTAAATATGTACTATATAAAATATTTTTTATATCAGGATAGTTAAAATTTATACCGGGAAGTGTATACAAATAAATCATTTTAACTGTTCCAATCTTTTTAGTATCTTTAAAGAAAATTCTTTATTGCTTATCCAAATTTTTATAAATGTTATATTATTATCAAATTTTTGAATACCCGGTAGATCTTTAAGTAACTCATAACACTTGCTAAATTCCTGACGTTTTTGAAAAATTAATGTAATAAAATTTGCTTCTGATTTTATTACATTAAAATTTCCATTATTTTTTAAATTATCATAAATAATATCACGGTTTTTATTAACTAGTTTTCTTGTATTACTGAAAATTTTCTGTAATTTATCATCATTAATTAAAGATGTTGCAAATCTTGCTGAACATGTAGATATAGAATGTGGAGCAATAAAAGTATCTCTTAAGCCATCTATTTTTTTAGTTGTTATAATATAACCAATTCTAAATCCTGAGGCAAAGTATGTTTTAGAAAAACTTCTTAAAAGAATTATTCTAGCATTATTTATCGCTAAATCAATTAATCCTTTTTCATTATCAGAATAAGCAATATAGGCTTCATCAACTAAAATAGTTCCCTTAAATTCCTGTAAAATGGTATAAATCTGCTCATCAGAAAACCTCTCACCAGAAAACCATCTAGGTGATGATAAGCATAAAAGGTCTTCCTCTGTGCTTTTAATAGAACTTAATTTATTTACAAAATCGACAGTTGTTATGCATTCAATTTTGACATGATTGATGCTGTTCTTTTCTAGATTTCTATTATATAATCCAAACTCTGGAGAAGTAATAAAAATTTTATTCCAAACTTTTAAATTTAAAATGTTTGTTATGATTTGACTGCTTCCTGCTCCCAGATAAATATATTCTTTATCTATATTTAATTTTTTGGCTAATGCATTTAGTAAAGGATCAGATAAGTAATCAGTCAAATCATAATTAAAATTACCATCCAAAAAATCTAAACTATATTTTTTCAACCATTTTCTCAAAATTGTATTATCTTTCCAAACAGAAGATGAAGCCATATTTCTTACCTCCTTTTTAGCATGAATCAGAGCAATAATTTCCACCTAATTCAGCTAATGTTGCTTCGTTATTAGATTCAAATAAATCAATTACTTTATTTTTACCAAAAGCCCTTTTAAGGATACTTATTATTTTTTTCAACTAAATCACCTCCTTTCGCGCCTTATAATTAGACTTAGCAGCAATACAAACTCTACTATCATTATTTTCTTTAGCAATCATTTTCAAAAATTCATATCTTTTTTTATTATCCCAAATTTGTGCTATATCTTTTTCATTAATGTTTCCTAAACAGTAATTTTTAATAAATGGGCAACAATAAACATCACCATTTGATTCGATTGTACATTTACCAATACCAGCAGAACATTTCCAATGTTCTTTTTGTAAATATTCTGTTTTATTACCTGATAATAAATATACCTTACTTTGGCATTCCTCATCGGGCATATCTGCATACAGAAGTTTAGCTCCTCGATCTAACTCACTTAATATTTTTTTAAAATTTTTTAAAAATTCTTCATGTTGATTCTCAGAAAGTAACATATCAGAAGTTGCTCGGCCTAAAGAAATCATATTAGATATTTGAATTTTATAAATACCAGTTTCCCATAATAACTTATATAAATCAGGGACATCCAAATAATTAGATGTATTTAAAACTGTATTAGTAGTAATACGATATCCTTTTTGAGTAATTAACTTTATATTATTAAATGTTTTTTTAAAATTACCTTTACCTCTAATCTTATCATGACTATTTTCTAAGCCATCTAAACTAATAAAAAAGTCTAATTTTTCTGTTGGAGCATACCCTAAAATATCAACTAACTTCCGTTCAAAGTCTGGTAGCAGTAAACCATTAGTAAAAATATTTACTTTGATATCATTTTTAAGCAATTTAGATACAATTAATGGTAATGATTTTACTAATAATGCTTCTCCTCCAGTTAATGTTACTTCAAAAACATTGCTATTAATTATTTTATCAGTAATTTTAAATAATTTATCTTCGCTTAACTCTTTATTATTCAATGCTCCCAAATAGCAATGAAGACATAAAAGATTGCATTTATTAGTTATTTTCCATTGAATTTTAAGAGGAAAATTCAAGTTTACATTATCTTCATAATAAGTAATATTCTTTATTTCTTTTTGTAATTTATTTAAAATTCTTTTTAAGTGAAATCCACTTATATTTAGACCTTTTGCGGTTTTTTCTATATTTTTATTATTATCATAATAAGCACTTATAATTTTTAAAGTATACTCATTTACTACATAGTATTTATTGTTAATATATATGATATATCTGTCATTAGCAATTTCTCTTTTTTTCATTTTTGTACTCCTATTATGTTATCAAGATATAACGTGGATAAAAAATCTTCTATATTAGTTATTTTACTAAATATTTCAGCAATTTCTGATCCTGTTTTTGTTCCATCACATTGAAGCAAAATTTTATAACCTAATTTATCTATTTTCCTTATAGGTATTTTAATTATTAAATATTTATTTTTCTCTTTACGTAATTTATTACATTTAGAAATTATTTTTTTATTTTTTATTTTCTCCCAAACGCTATTTAACTTATCAATAACTAAAGTATCACATGTATTTTCATAAAATAGTGAATTTCCTTCAGCGTGGCATCCCCCTTTACAATAAGAAAAATCCTTACAAATTCGGCATATATTAGGAAGCCAATTTAATTTCTTATAATTATCTAATTTTTTATTTTTTATTATTTTACTGAATTTTGTATTTAAAACATTTCCTAAAATATATGATGATGATGGGCATATTTTAACATCGCCATTCGGTTCAATGCTAAAGATTGATATGCCTGCTCCACAAGCATGATTCAAATACTTATATTCTTGCTGATGGGTACAATGCGCTATACAATTACTTATAGATATATTAAAATACTCTTTTTTTAGTTCAGCAATTATTTTTAAATACTTATCTGGATTTATTATTTTTGTGTTAGAAGATAATCCTAAATAATTTAGTCTGCCAAAGCATAGTTTAATATTTCTTTCTTGAGCAAAATTTTTTAAAAATTTTAGGGAATCTTCGTTAATATTTTCTTCTGTTAAGGTACAATTTAAATTCAATTTAATTTTTGGATAATCACTTAATAATTTGTCTATATTGCTTTTAACTTTATCAAAGGCATTTGGCAAATTACAAAGATGATTATGTATTTCAGGAGTTCCATGCAATGATATACCAATACAATTAACATATTTCAAAATATTCTTATTCTTTAATATATTTAATCCATTTGTAATTAATGTTTGTTCAAATCCTAAACTTGAACCATACTTTAAAAGTTCTTGTAAATCAGGATAAAGGAGCGGTTCTCCACCAGTATAATTAATAGATACAACTCCTCCATTGTGCAATTCTCTCAAAATCTTTTTAGCTAAATTTATATCCATAATATTCTTTTTCTCATATGCTTGAGAACAAAAATTACAGCATAAATTACAACATTCTGTTATTTTCAAATATACTATAACCGGATAAGTTAATGTGTTTAAATTATAAAACGAATTAACATTTGTTGACTCTAAAAAAGTTTTCATTTTACTTTTTCCTTTTTATCAATAACAATAATGCGGCATTGGGTCATGTCTGGCCTTAATTCTTTAATATAGATTTTATTTTCCTTCTTTTTGCTTTTTTCCTTTTTCATGATAACCTCTACAATATACCTACTACTTGTTAAGTATTATAGCAAAATGTTTTCCTCATTGCAAGCCAAAAGAAAAAGGACTTGCGTCCTATTCATTTGGTTGTAAAATATTTAGTGTGTGTAAGTGGTTTACATACACTTTTGTTTTTTTACAAAATAAAAGGAACATGTTTACCATTTCCTGTTACAATATAATTATCCAAAATATAAGAAAGAAGTGATAACATGTTCCATTTAAATTATATAACAAATATCTTAGGATTAAAAGACAATAATATCTTTTTTAAAGAAAATTTTTACAAAGAAGAGAAAATCAAAGGTATTATTCATAAGATTTTCGAAGGATATCTTTCATACAAGCCAGAATCCTGTCCTAGATGTGGTGTTGTTTTTGATGAATTATTTGAAAAGCATGGCTTTATTACCTCTAATATTAAAGTCTTAGATGTATCTGGTTATAAAACAATTCTTCGTCTTCATAAGCAAAGATATCTTTGTAAGCATTGTAATAAAGCCTTTACTTTAAAAACTAATATTGTTAATTATGGTTGTTTTATTTCTAACAATACTAAATATTCTATTGCTAAATCTTTGGCTTCTAAAATTAGTGAGAAAGATATTGCTATTAATCATAACGTTTCTCCTAATACTGTTGAAAGAGTTATGGATTCCTACTACGATTTAGAAAAGATTCATAAGACTTATCTTCCTCAAATTTTATCTTTTGATGAATTTAAATCTGTTAAATCTGCGGATGGGGCCATGAGTTTTCATTTATGTAATGGTAAAACTGGTAAGATTATTGATATTGTTGAAGATCGTAGATTAGATAGTTTGATTAAATATTTCTCTAGGTATTCTCATAAAGCTAGAGCTAATGTTAAAGTTATTACAATTGATATGTATTCTCCTTATGTTTCTTTAATTAAAAAGATGTTTCCTAATGCTTCTATTGTAATTGATAAATTTCATTTAATCCAATTAGTTTCCAGATCCTTAAATAAAACTAGAATTAGGCTTATGAAATATGACAAAGCCAATTATAATAAACTTAAAAGATATTGGAGATTACTTTTAAAATCTAAAAATGATGTCGATTACTCTATGTGGAAACGTTTTACTTGCTTTCCTAATCTCACTACAGAATCTGATGTTTTAAACTATTTATTAAATCTTTCAGATGAACTTAAAAGTACTTATAATGTTTATCAAAATTTACTTGATGCTTTTCAAAACGATAATTTTGATTTATTTAATGAAACCATCAATCAAAGATATACTAATATTTCTGATTATATGCTTACTTCAATTAAAACTTTAAAAGAATTTTCACCTTATATTAAAAACTCTTTTAAATTTCATTTCAATAATGGTTTTATTGAAGGTAATAATAACTTTATCAAAGTCATTAAACGAATTGCTTTTGGCTTTAGATCTTTTAGAAGATTTAAAGCTAGGATTATGATATGCAAAGGTTTATTTTTCATTAAAAAAGAAGTAGCTATTTAAGCTACCTCTCATGGTAATTATCTTGTGCTACACACACTATTTGACAATTAACCCGTCCTATTCATTTAATTCTAAAGTTACTTCAGCATCAAAAACTTTTCCTTGATCGATATTTTGTTCTTCACCAGTTCCATGTAATGTGAATGATATTCGGTATGTTTGAGTAGTATTTGGTGCTATTTCAACATTTGTTGCAAAGTCTGTAGTTTCAAATGGTGCTGTTGTCCAAGATTGATTAAGTCCACCATTATCACTTACAACACGATACCAGAAGTTATCAGTTTCAAAAGTATTACTATTAATTAACCATCCTAGATTATAAGTTAGAGTTCTATTAGTAGTATTTTCAACTGTAAATACTAAATCTGGAACAGTTGTGTTAATACCTTCGCCCTCTTCTTGGTCATCCGGATAGATATTTTCGGCTACAACATTATTTCTACTTTCAAATATTACTATTAAGTTTGCAGAAGATAATCCATAGTCTCCATCACCTTCTTGACTAGTTCCTCCACCATTTCCAGTAATATCTATAGTTGCACAGTTTCTATCACAAAGATTATCTTTGTCATCATCACAGTTAAGGTCACATACACCATCACCATTAAAGTCTAAATCCAAATCTTTAATGCCATCATTATTGGTGTCTCTATCTAAATCAATTTCCCCATCACCATCATAATCGATGTTATAATCTGGCCAGCCATCGGCATTTGAATCACAGTTAATGTCACATTTACCATCATTATTAGTATCTTGGTTTACAGGATTAAAAAGTGTATCATCATCCATTAAAACATTAAATATTGGTTTTCTATTATTATGATAATCTATATTTCGATCAGGTTTGCCGTCCTTGTCAGTATCACAGTTAATATCGCAGATACCATCGTCATCTAAGTCAATGTTTAAATCTGCTATACCATCACCATCTAAGTCTTGATTCATTTGCAGTCTTCCTAAATATTGAACTCCAGTATAAGTGGCAAAGCCCGCAACAAATAAAAAGGCTAAAAGGAATAAAAGAATAAGGCCAACATTATTACGTTTTTTAAAGAAGAATGTTAATTTACTACCGGTTTTTTCAACACATAAACTACCTGGCAAATAGATTTCATTATCTTTGGTATCAAAACAAATATTTAAGACTTTTTCTATATGTTTTTTTGTTACTTCTAACTTGCCTTCATATATTAAATCTAGAGTTTCTTTAATTTTTTCATCTTGTTTTTTGGCATCAAGAAGCATAAACTCTTTTAAGTCTATTGTTTCTCTATTTGTATTTTGTTTGATTTTATCTTCTTTTTTCTTAGCCATATTCATCCCTCACTATTTAAGTAAACTAATTGCTTTTCTAGATTTTTTCTCAAAGTCTGCAAAAAAGTCTTTAAAGCATTTTTTGACGTTATTTTCTTCTTTTTGTTTACGTTTACTAGCTTCTTTAAATTCTTTATTTAATAACTTTTTAAATTCAGTTTCTGTTACATCCCCAGAATAAACAAAATCTTGGACTAATTTAGAAATGATTGCCTCATTATATACTGGAGTATCACTTGTTTCTTTTCTTAGAGCATCAGTTGATATAAAGAAACCAAAATCATACTTTTCTTTTATATCATTATCTTTACTAGTAGTACTTTCATGTTCAATAGATGTAACTGGTTTAATATTATTTTTTTCTAAGTATTCCCATAACTCTAATGCTTTAATAAAGTTAGGTTCTTTTAATATTACATTAGTCTTTCTAATTGGACTACGTACTGGACTACTTTCTTTTAGACCTTTAATAAATGTTGAAGACCGGAAGGCTCCGATGACATCCCTAATATGTTCAATACGTTCTTCTAGAGTGTGTCCATCTTTGCTTGCTTCTAATTCATCAGAGTAATTACCTTCTAAAGTAACATTTATTTTGAAGTCTGCATATTTTTCGTGCTTTACGCCTTCATAAGTTACAACATTTTTTATCTTGGCATATGATTTTTGGTCCGATTCATTTAGTTTATTTTGAACGAACATATACAGATTATCTACTAGAGATTTAATAAATCTATTTTCATAAAGATCAATTGTTTCTTCCCGATATACATTAAGAAGTTTAAGAGGAATAACGGTACCATCATCATGTACTTCTTGAATCAAATTAGTATTTTGAGCTAAGTGTCTAATAGATTCTTCAGTTACGACTTTGGCTTTTTCGATTGGTACAATATTTTCCTCTTGAACAATAAATCTTCTTGGATTTCTTATGATATTATCTAGATAAGGGATACATTCTTCGACCATATCAATCCAAGATGTATCACTTACTTTTCTTTCAATATCACTTTTTATGGTTATATCTGAACTAGTAGATTCAATAAATTTAGTAACTTTATCTTTATTTAAATTATTTATGTAATCAACTATATTCATGCATCACCTATATCGTCTTCTTTAAACGTAGTAAATAAGCTTTACATTCTGGCATTTTACCAGTACCAAATAATTTTTCTAAGTAAGTTATTAAACCATCTATTTCATCTTTAATGTATGCCAAATTTAATTGTTCAAATTTTCTTAGTATCTTATGAGCTATAAGATAATCGATTCCAGCTACTTCATCACCACCACAGGCAACAAAAGTTGGAACGAATTCTTTTAATTGTTTGACTATTCTGTTACCAAAAGCAAGTCTAAAGTGATCAATTACATATCTATCAAGTTGAGCAACCTTTTCTAGTGTTTCATCAGTTACTGCATGTTTGTTTTCGGCTTCAACAAATAGATTTTGGAAATATTTATAACTGATTTGAACTGCTTCCGTATCGGGAGCTTCGAATTCTTCACATTTATCATCGATTGCTATTGGCATAGCACGGTCATAAACTTTATCAGTAATCATAAATGTTGAGTCATCGTTGTTGATTGTACCAACATACCACATATTTTCTGGAATCTTTAATTTTCCTTCATCTAGTTTTTCTGGATCTCCTGGCCAAACATTTGGTACTAATTCAACAACCCAGTCTTTCTTATTAGGAAGTTCTAGAATAGATAGCATTTCAGCAAAATAATATTCAACACGAGATATATTCATTTCATCAAGAAGTGTGATATAAACTTCGTCAGTATATTGTGCTTCATACATCTTTTCTAGTATTTCAGTTTCATTAAATTTCTTGGTAAATTCGTTGAAGTAACCAAATATTTCGGTTGAGTCTCTCCATGAAGGTTGAACACTTGCTACAGTTGTTTCATTTTTAGTAAATTCACCGAAAGCATAAGCAAGGGAAGTTTTACCAGTACCAGAAATACCTTCAAGAATTATAAGTTTATTGGATGCAAATGAGGCAACAAATAATCTTATTAAATTAATATCATAATATAAACCTAATTTAGATGCTGCAAAGTTTCTGAATTGTTCACATAGACTATCTAAAGTAAAGTCATTATGAATTTCTTCTGGAGTGTACTCAGCAAATTTAGCATCAACACTGCTAAGTTTAAAGAATCTGCTTTCGCCTTCTTTTAATTCTCCCTTAACATTGCCATCTTCATCATATTCAATTTCTCCATTTTCATTGGTAAGTTCAGCAATTTTAGCGTTTTGTCTTTTTAGTTTTAAAATTTCATTATTTAAAACTTCGATTTCTTCGATAAGTTGATCTTCTTTTTTTACATTTCTTCTGTATCTTACATATGTTCTAATTGCTCGATATATAAAGAAAATTATAACAGCAATTATAGCAACTAACAAAATTATTGTAAGAATCATTATTACCAAGCCAACACCTGTTAAATCACTCTTGTAGTCATTTATTACTGTAATGTAATTGACAATATTAAACATTTGCCCAATGCCACTACCAATCCCCTTGAAAATATTTAGTAACCCTTCAAAGAAAGGTTCCATAAATTTTGTAAAAAATTCTCCGTACACACTCATTTTCTAATCCTCCTTATTCTTAATTACAAACTTTACACCTGATTGTTTCCATGAATACTCATTTTCGGCATTATTATTTAAAAACTCATCAGTTACTATTATTTCACAATCTCTTTCAAACTTATTTTCTTTGACATTATCTGTACCGCTATATTCATAAATAATATTAAGTCCTAATTTCTCAATATAATTTATTGCATCTAGGTAATCAGCAATATGTTCATGGGGTATTAAAACTTTAATATAATCTTTTAAATATTTATTATCAAATACTTTAAGTAAGGTTATTTTTTTATTTAATACTTTATCTAAGACAATCAAATGTATTGCCACATCTTTATTACTTATTAATTCTTCTAGAATATAGATGATTAATAAATCATAAGACATACTAAGTAATTTAGCATTATATGATTCTTTAACCTTTTTAACTAATGATTCATCAAATTCTTCTAGACCTGGTACAGTATACTTGAAATTAACTAAGTAATACACTGGTTTATTAGTATACTTGATAAATTCATTACTGTAGGTATCACCTTTATAATATTCAAAGAACTTACCATCTTCTTTTGTATTTTTCTTAATTGCATTAAATAAGTCATTAATTCTTACCCTGTCTTGAGCATACACTTTTAATATTTTAGTTTTCTTTAAATATGTAAGTAAATATTTAAACTTACTTTTAGTATCTACAAAATTACCATCGATAACATTTGTAGCAATATCTAAGTAACAAGCCGTAGATATTATTACTGAAAGTAAAAAAGTTTCATTTTTAAGTTCTCTAAGCATACTTTCTTTAGAAGTTTTTTTACAATATTCAATAATAGATTTTAAAACATTATTTATATTATCATTTAAATACTCTATTGGGTTATCCCGATTGACATTATTTAAAAAGTAATATGTATCCGCATAAAGAGATATTATTTCTTTGCTGTATACACTAAATTCTGTTTTATTATTCCACATTTTGTTATCTTCTAGAGTTATCAAAGATTCAAGTATTTTAGAATATTCTAAGATATCTTTTTTCTTTTTTTCTACGTATTTATCGATAACACTTAAACTCATCTATGTCACCTAACCTATTCTTAATAAATTATACCAAACTCAAAAATGATTTGCAATATAACTTTGAGTATTTTGTGATATTTTTGAGAAAAGAAAAATACCTAGGACAATAAAGCTCCTAGATATTTTGGTTTATGCTATGCGATATGGATTATTAACTGTACCTGTACCACTAGTATATATAACATCTGAGTTCAAATAAAATGTAGGTAGAGCTAATCCAACTGAATATTCATTATTAACCGGGCCATTATTTACATGTCCTTGAGAATAAATAATATATACACAGTCCGATGTTGGATAGTTAAGTGATATTGTGAGAGCAAAATCATCATAATATAACCAATTATAATCACTAGCCAAACGGTAATCTTGTCTTGAGCCACTTGTATCATATCCTCTATATGACCAATAGTTAGGACTCGCTGCATAAACATAATCCGATACATACATTAATCCTATTTTGGCATTATAAGTTACATTTCTTTTGTAATTACCTACTTCATAATTGTATATTGTTTTAGGAGTAGAATATCCATATGCATCATCCATTCCACCTATTTGCCATGTGCTTGTTGCAATTTTATCAGCCCAAGTTCCAAGCCCACTTAAATATGTTCCATTTAAAACACTACTATTTAATGTACTACTTTGCCAATTATTACTCGAATTACTTGCTGAGCCACTCCAATAATATGAACCTAGTGCATTGTATTTTATGAGTTTAACTTGATTACCAAATACCCCCACTATTCTATATAAATTGTTAGAAGGACAAGAACTAGCATCTGAACCAAAACATACGTAATTATTTGGGTTTGCTCCTGAGTATCTATAACTTCCATCACTTGCTTCTAAGGAACCATACGTTCCGCTGCCATTATGCAAATATATATTATTAACGCCATCTGATGTATACAAATTCTTTATATATTCTGCAAATAAAACTCCTTGGGTTTTAACACTTATGTTTGTAACCGCAGATGTTCTTCCATTACTATCTGTTACATATACTCTTAAATAATATGTTGTATTAACCGTAAGCCCTGTAAATGTATAGTTATTACTATTACTTGTTTGATAATTACTTCCATTATCTCTTGAATAGTGATAACTTACTATTGATCCATCTCCAGTCGTAGCACTTACATTTATTGTTATACTATTTGCAGTTGATGATGTGGAAACAGATATTGTAGGCAATACATATGCATCTGTTCTTACAGTTGTTTCATATACATTAGATTCTCTACCTGCAGTATCTATTGCTTTTACTCTTATAGTATAATTTGTATTGTCCGTCAAATTACTAAATACATTACTTGTTTGATATGCCCCGCTATTTATTGAATATTCATAATGATCTATTGCATTTGTTCCATTTGTTCCACTTGGTGTTAATGTTATGCTATTCCATGTCGTTGTTGCGTTAACACTTGCTACAACTGGTAAAATATATACTTCTGTTGTTATTGCTTCATAGTATTCTGTTGATTCTGCACCTTCACTGTCTACTACTTTTACTTTTATTTTATATTGGGTTGTATCTGTTAATCCATTAAATGTATGTGTATTATTTGTACTTTCTTCCCAACTTGCTCCATTATCTTTACTATACATATATTTTACTATCTCATTGCTACCATTTGTTGCATTTACTGTTAATGTTATACTATTTAATGTTACACTATGACTTACTGAATCTATTATAGGCAGTTCATACTCATCTGTTGTTATATTTGTTGAATAAACATTTGACTTAATTTTATTTTCATCTTCGACATAACTATATATTGTATATTCCGTATTTGGCTCTAGATTAGAAAATTTATAGTCTGGAGTATCACTTTCAATGAATGATATATCATCAATACTTGCTAAAGTATTACTTAATTTTGTTAATTTATTTTCACTATTATATGCTACTGCTGAATCTGTTGTTTCTTCAATACCAAAAAAGTATGTTTTTACTTCTGCACTACCGCTAGTTATTTCTGGTGTTACATTTATAGTATTATATGTTGTTGATGATTCAACATTTTTTATTTGAGCTAATTCATAACTACTCATTTGTTCTTGAGTTAAGTATAGTCTTCCAGTTAATGTTTTATTAGTATTGGCGTTTTGATCACTATCTAAATTAACTAAAGTTATTTCGATATTCCAATCTTGAATAGTTTCAACATTAGTTGCGCTTATTTCATAATCTGGAACTAGAAGAAATCCTCCGGTTCTGGTCGTTATATCAAAGCCATCTTCATAATGTATTAACCCTGTTATGTTTTCTACTTTATTACCATTAGGGTCTGTTACATTTAAAAGTATTTCTGGTTTTGCATCTTCTGTTGAATATACAAAATCATTTGCTTCAATAATCAAATAGATATTATATGTAGCAGTTGCTTCATTAGTTGTATTATTGGCTCTTAATATGGCTCTACCTGTAGTTGAATCACTAATACTACCCATACCTTGTCCAAAATTTTCTTCAGTTGCATAAATGTTTATTAAATCCCCAAAAGAAAATGATAAGTTATCAGTTGTACCAGTTATTACATCAGTATCAATATTTCCTGATCCACCACTTTGAGCTGTGAAATATGCATATGTTGCACCAAGAGTCACAGCAATTAATGTTATTGCTCCGATAATCATAAAAACTAAATTCTTTTTATTATTCATTACTACCATCCTTATAAAAATTTTTACTTTAAACAGTTAAGCGATATGGATCACTTAAAGTCCCTGTACCACTTAAAAAGTCTACATTTTCATTTAAGTAAAATGTTGGCCGTACAACATTTGCAGTTGTAACTACATCAAAATATATATCGCCATCATAGCAATTAAAATATGCTAAATTATTGCCATCCATATTTGGAGTCATTGTCCATTCTGTTGCTGTCATATATAACCAATCATTGTTTTTAATGTCAACATTGTAATATTCATATAATGTATTAGTCCAATAATTAGGGATGGTGGCATATCCATACTCAGAAGTATACATTAATCCTATTTTACCAGTATAAATTTTTTGAGTGTTCATCTCATTTCCAAACGCTGTCTTAACACTAGAATTACCAATATTTTCATAACCACTTCCATTAGTTGGCCAACTTATTGTAGCAATCATATCTCCCCATTTTGCTTCAAAACTATTTAGATACGTTGTATTAAGTATATTAGCTAATGTAGATGTATTCCAGTCGTTTGTTCCATTAGTATTCCATGCATATGCATTATAAGTAGTATTTTTTATCAATTTAACATTATTATCAAAAACACCTATTATGCGATATAAATTTTCTGCTGGACATGTTGTTTCATCACTTCCAAAGCAGACATAGTTATTTGGATTAGGCCCAGCATATCTATATGAATTATCACCGGCTTCTTGACTTGCATTGGTGTATGTTCCTTGTCCATCATGATAATATAGTCCATTTGCTCCATCTTCAGTATACACATTATTAACTATATAATCCGCTAAAGTATTTGATTCTGTAGTAACATTGCCTACATAAACACTTGAAGTCCTACCATTACTATCAGTTACAAATATCTTCAAATAATATGTTGTATTATCTGTAAGATTTGAAAAAATATAATTATTACTTTCACTAACAGTATAATTACTTCCATCATCTCTTGAATAATGATAACTTACTATATTACCATCTCCTGGCGTTGCATTTACATTTACTGTTATACTGTTTGCAGTTGATGATGTTGTAACTGATATCTTTGGAAGTTTATATGTATCCGTTTTAACTGTCATTTCATATACATTTGATTCTCTGCCGATAGCATCTATTGCTTTTACTTTTATTGTATAGTTTGTATTATCTGTTAAATTACTAAATACATTGCTTGTTTGATATGCACCATTATTTATCGAATATTCATAATGATCTATTGCATTAGTTCCATCTGTTCCACTTGGTGTTAATGTTATACTATTCCATGTAGTTGTTGTGTTAACACTTGCAACAACTGGTAGTATATATACTTCTGTTGTTATGGCTTCATAGTATTCTGTTGATTCCTTATTTTCACTATCTACTACTTTTACTTTAATATCATATTCTGTTGAATCTGTTAAATTAGTAAATGTATATGTATTACTTGTACTTTCTTCCCAACTTAATCCATTATCTTTACTATACATATATTTTACTATTTCATTACTTCCTGGTGTTGCATTTACAGTTAATGTAATACTATTTAATGTTACACTGTGAGTTACAGAATCTATTGTTGGAACTCCATAAGTTCCAGTCGTTACTGTTGTTGAATAAACATTTGATTTTATTTTATTTTCATCTGCTGTATAACTATATACTGTATACGAACTATTTGCTTCTAGATTACTAAATGTATAGCTTGATTCATCTGTTTCTATAAATTCTACATCTTCTACAGATGCTAAGTTACTTAATTTTGTTAACTTACTGACATTATTATACGCCATTGTTTCTGTATTTTTTTCTATTCCATAATAATATTTTTCAATTGCTGCACTACCTTGAGTTATTTGTGGAGTTACTGTAACACTATTGTAAGTTACAGTTGTACTTATACTATTTACTTCAGTTAATTCATATGAACTCATTTTATCTTGAGTCATATATAGTTTTCCAGTTAGTGTTTTTCCAGTATTGGCATTTTGATCACTATCTAGGTTTACTAGTGTTACTTCAATATTCCAATCTTGAATAGTTTCTGCATCTGTTGCACTTATTTCATAATCTGGTACAAGTAAAAATCCTCCAGTTCTAGTTGTTATGTCAAATCCATTTTCATAATGAACTAGTCCTGTAATGTTTTCTACCTTGTTACCATTAGGATCTGTTACATTAAGTACTATTTCTGGAGTCCCATTTTCTGTTGTATAAACAAAATCATTTGATTCTATTATTAAATATATATTATAAGAAGTCGTTGCTTCATTTGTTGCATTATTAGCCCTTAATATAGCTCTACCTGTAGTGGAATCACTAATACTACCCATACCTTGGCCAAAGTTTTCTTCGGTGGCTTGAATATTTATTAAGTCTCCAAAAGAGAAAGATAAATTATCTGTTGTTGCTGTGCTTGCATCAACATCAATATTTCCCGACCCACCACTTTGGGCAGTAAAGTATGCATATGTTGCACCTAGTGTTACAGTAATTAGAGTAATTGTTCCAATAACCATGTAAACTAAATTCTTTTTATTATTCATTACTACCATCCTTTATTATTACAGTTAAATTATACCAAGAATAATATACAACCGCAATACAAAAAAATGTACTTTTAATTAAATTTTAAAATTTTAAAATTTATTTTTGGCAATTAAAAAGTAAGTAGAAAAAGATTATCTACCTACTTATGCAACCACTTTAAATATTGTAGGAATACCCCTTGTTTTATGCCTTAATGCTGAATCGATTGGATCATTTATAAGTTTACCATGCTCTACAATGGCACTAGATGTTCCACCATCTAGATTTGCGGCATTTATGGCTCCATATCGTTCCATAATATCTGCTAAATCTCGCATTGATGCTCCTTTAGTTCTAAATTCGTTGGAATCAACTACAAGCATTAATACAATGCCATCTTTTCTTTGCCCTATAGCGGTTCTGGCAGCATAACCCCATCCACCATTACCTTTGATATCAGCAGTCTTACCATTAACAATTAGAAATGGTCCCATAGTTACAGCATCACGAACTCCTCTATTTAAAGCATCATGAGCATTTACATTACGAAGAAGAACAAGCTGGTTATCCCAAGTTAGACCAATTACTCCACCATTATTAGAACTATAAGCATCATCTGTGATAACTTCACCATTACTTATAGTAATACCTAAAGGATTTGCGCCATTGCTATTATAACCAGGATCAAAAAATCCACCGCCGTTGATAGCTAAAATGGCATCTTGTTCTTTAGCCATATCGTAAATATATTGGCCACTTCTACCTAACCACTTACTTACTCCAACACTTATTTTACTTGGATCATATATTGCAGCAAGATAAGCATCACAGCCATTTACTTCAAAACGAATTATTTTATATAAATCATCTTCATCGTGTTCTAAAATTTCTCTTTCATATTCATTAGAATATGTAACAGGTTCTTTATCAAATGTAATTAGCGATGGATCTGTCGAGTCAGTTCCTTCAGCTACATAGTTCTGTCCTAAAACAGCATTAATTGTATCATCAGAATAAAACCACTTACAATAATGTTGATGGTTCATTGTAGCCATAGCGGTTGTAATTAACCAAGTCCTAAAAGTGTCATTTGGACCATACAAAATAAATAGAAATGATGAACAACCTATAGCATAAATTGATACTATAACAGATATAATAATCATTTTTACCTTTTTAAACCTACGAGAAAATCTATACCTAATTATTAAAAATATGCTATATATTAAAAGAAGAACGGCAAGTATTAAAAATGTCAAAGAAATTCTTTTAAATATATCTGTAACTAAATAACTAGAATTACATCCGATAACAAAAAAGACAAGACTAGTAAATATAACAAATATACTAATCCATAACAAAATTATCCCCTTTTTTAACGCATTCATTAAACCACCTTATCTATATAATTTTTTACATCATTTATAGTTTCATCAAAATTATCATAGTTAACATTAAACCAAGTTACATTCATTTTATTATTAAACCATGTATATTGTCTTTTAGCATAATGTCTACTATTTTTTTTGATTAATTCTTTTGCTTCTTCTAAAGAGTATTCGCAATTTAAGTAACCTATTACTTCTTTATATCCAATAGCGCTTTTAAGCACTCTTGAGGTAGGATACTTTGCATATAAAGATTTTACTTCATCAAGTAACCCTTTATCAAACATATCATCTACTCTTTTATTTATTATATCATATAACTTATCTCTTTGGGTAGTAAGACCGATAATAATTACATTTTCATATAACATTTTAGGGTCAACAACTGGCATATTTTTTTTATTTAAAGCCCTTATTAAACGAACTCTATTATTTTTATCTATTTTAGTATCAGGGTATTTAGCTAATACTTTCCCATAAAGTTCATCATTAGTTAAATCATCATAAGTATTAGTATCTTCATCTTCATAAAAGCGATAATCCATTAAAGCAGCACTTAAATAAAGCCCAGTTCCTCCGCAGAATATAATATTTTTACCTTTATATTCTTCAACAATTTTTCTAGCATCTGTTTGATAATCTTTAACAGTATAATCTTCATCAGGATTTTTTATATCAAATAGTAAATGCGGAATGCCGCACTTTTCTTCTTCACGTACCTTCGCCGAACCTATATCAAGGCTTTTAAAAATTTGAACAGCATCAGCATTTATAATTATGCCATTATAGTATTTAGCAAGTTCTACACTAAGTTTAGTTTTACCTACACCAGTAGGTCCTACAATTGCTAAAATCATGAATACCACCACATGAGATATTATACCATAGAATTTTGATATGTGATATAATAACTCTTGAGGTGGAAGGATGAACATATTAAATGAACAAAATGTTTTTTTAAAACATAATGATATTATAATTGAAGAAGTTAGTGATAAAACTAGTACCGTTAAAATGGAGATAACAGAAAAGTCTTTAAATCCATATGGTATTGTTCATGGTGGATTAATTTTTAGTATGGGAGATACGGTAATGGGAGTTACTGTTAGAAGTACAGGAAGAGATGCTGTGACACTTGATGCATCAATTAATTATATAAAACCTGGTAAGGGTAAATATTTAACTGCTAAAGCAGAAGTTGTAAAGATTGGTAAGACTACAAGTGTTTTAAAAGCCAATATTTATAATGATAAGAATGAACTAATTGCTATTATGTCAGCAACATACTATTTTATTAATTAGAGGACTTATGGAAGTAATAGGAATTATTTGTGAATATAATCCACTACATAATGGACATATTTATCACATACAAAAAATAAAGGAAATGTATCCTGATTCACTAATCATATTAGTTTTAAATGGCTATTTTTTAGAACGTGGAGAAATATCTGTTTTAACTAAAGAAGATAAAACTAAAGTTTCCCTAGAAAGTGGTATTGATATCGTTTTAGAACTACCATTTATCTATGGAACACAATCAGCAGATACCTTTGCAGAAACTTCAATAAAGATACTTAATAACTTCCACGCCCGAAGAATCATTTTTGGAAGTGAATCTAATGATGTAAATATACTAATTAAATTAGCAGAAAAACAACTTAGTGGTAATTATGATGAATTGGTAAAAAAATATTTGAGTGATGGAATTAACTACCCTACGGCACTTGCTAAAGCACTTGAAATAGAATTTGACTTTCAACCCAATGATTTACTAGGTATATCTTATGCTAAAGCAATCATAAAAAATAAATTTGATATAAAAATAGAAACTATTAAAAGAACTAATAGTTATCATGATATTACAAGTAATGAGACAATAGTTAGTGCATCAAATATCAGAAAAAAATTATATAGTAAAGAAGATATATCTAAATATATACCAGCATATACACAAAAATATATAATACAACCAAATAAAGAAATGTACTTTAAATTATTAAAATATAAAATAAATACCGATAATAATTTAAATGAATATTTAGATGTCGATGAAGGAATTGAATATCGTTTGCTAAAATATATTAATAAATCAAATAATTTAGATGAATTTATAAATTATATTAAAACTAAGAGATATACTTATAATAAATTAAATAGAATGTTTATTCATATTCTTACATCATTAAAAAAAGAAGATAATTCTACATTATCTTACATTAAAATATTAGGTTTTAATAAAAAAGGCCAAGATTACTTAAATAAATTAGAAGATTTAGAAATATCTACCACTGTTAATAAAGATTCTATAGAGTATTTGTATGAGGTAAGAGCCAGTTTAATTTATGATTTAATTAATGATACTAATACATATTTATTTGAACAAAAAAATAAGCCAGTCATAATCGACTAGGCTTTTTATAATTTTATAATATAGCAATACTATGAAACTGTAGTAGTACCATAAGGTTCACAAAATCCTTCAGTATATTCTTCTATATATCTTTCTTCGCCGGTTAAAACAATGTCTTCATAACTATTTCCATAACTTGAAGAAATTTGTTTGATAAGTTCATTATATTCATTATATATTTTAAGACCTCGTTCTGAACATTGTTGAAAATGAGTATAGCTTAGTATATCTCCAATTTCATATGCTATATTTTCATTAATTTGGTCAGTAATATTTACACTATTTAAATATAATCTACCGCTTCCGTTATTTATGAAATCAACTATCAAATATGGATTTTCCTTATCAAAGTAAATATAACATTTATCTGATACATTTGCTTCCATCATAACTGATTTAGTTTCTTCATCCCAATAAAGGGCACTACCGTTTTCGCATCTAGAAAGTTCTGCATTAAATACATAACCTTCCAGTGGCCAGGTAGTATCATCAGAAACTACATATTCTCCACTTCCAAATTCAGTTTCATACATCATAGCAAGAGCATCAGCAACCTCAATACTATGAACTCCAGATTCATAAATGACTTTTTCATCATTTTGCATTACAATAAACATTGTTAAAACAAATACTAATACAATAGATATTGTTAAAATTAACTTCTTTTTCATTACTATCTTCCTTTTCTATTCTAAATAAATTATATAGTAACTTTTTTAATTTAGCAATAGGCTATAAGCAATGTTTACAAAGATTTTTATCTGGTAGATATATATTGTCTAAGAATGGATGTTTTTGATAAAAAACTAGGATTTTTGTTTCCTAATTTCTTTTTAACCCTGTATCTAAATTACTATAGATAAATTCAGATGCCATTTGTAGAGATGGATATAAAACATCATACAAACAATGTACTCCCAGAGATATTTCTGCATAATAAACTTTACTTAAGTTGTGGGTATCATGGTATTCTTTTAAACTGGCAAATAAAGCATTTTGGTGTGCCACTGGTACTAAAGCATCATCAAGGCCTTGAATACAAAATATGGGAATATCAAGTTCAAATAATTTTTTATAAAAATAATCTTTAATACTTGCTATTTCAGCAATTGTTTTTGCTCCTTCAATAGCATTACCCATATGATATTGCTTACCATCTTTAATTATCTCTTGCTTATGAACGCCAAATTCATTTACAGGATGCAAGAATACTTGATCAAATAAAAATAGTGGCGAAAACAATGTAAGAGATTTCACATTATTGGGATAATTTATTAAGTAAAGAGCTGATACTAAGCCTCCCATACAAGTTCCAACTAAATGGATGTTTTTATATCTTCCGCTTTTGTTTAACTCATCAATTACTTCTTTTAAATCATGAGCCATACTTACAAATGACATATCTTTTATTATAGGTCTTTTAATTAATTCTTGTAACTTTGGATTTTTAAATTCAGATAAGGTTTTCATATCTTTTTCTTTTAATGCTTTAATAATTTTTTTAGCATTAATACTACTATCAATACTTTTTATAGCTTTATACATAGCAACTTCATCAATGTTTTTACCACTTTGACCGTGGTTTCTTTGATCAAGCAAAAGAATTGATGCATCACTAGATAGATAATTACTTAGATAAGTATAATTGCCTTCGGGATTATAATATTCCTTTTTTCCATTATTTATTTTTTTTACACCATGTTCAGTTCTTTCGTATCCACCGCTATGAAGCATAATAATTAAATCATTAGAAGAAGTATTATCAAGTAAAGTACCACGTAATATAAGTCCATCACTCATAGTAAAATTAATATCCATAAAATCACCAAGTGAAATTTATATTAGCATAAACTACCAAATAAATCAACTATACTTACTTACTGTATCAATGACATATTCTTTAGCGCCATTAAAATCTAAACCTAGTGCTGCTCCGATTTCGGTATATAAATATTTTTCAGCTTGTTCTAAGTATTAATATCTCTATCACTAACCTTTTTATTATTATTCTTTCTATATTCATTTCTTAAATAAGCAGTTTTAATTATTTTTACTAAGTCTTCATATGTACCACTTTGAAGTAATTCTTTATAAGTATTTTCAATCATTCTTTCACTTATTCCTACTGCATCAATACTTGGTATTTCTTTTAATAATTTATCAATTTCTTCTTTGGATATTAAATTTCTTAAAACTTTAGAATCAGATGGAATACGCATTTTTAATGACTCATCATTTAATGGAACTAGTTCTAAATAATTATTCTTTATATCAACAATTTTGCAAACTTGTTTATGACAAACAATAAAGTCTCCGATAGTTTTCATGAATCCTCCTTAAAATGAAAAATAGTCATAAAACTGGACTTACGCCATATTTTATGACTACACGTTTCTATAACTATTTTAGCAAATTTTTAAAAAAATTTCTAATGATTTTTAACCTTAAAATAGAATTTTAAACATTTTCATTTGGGACAATTTATTACTCGCACCATCTGGGAGCGAGAAACATTTTCTTATATTATTATATGAAGTTTCAAACTTGCATTAGTTCTTGTTCTTTTATTTTAATTTCATCATCTACTATTTTATTATATTTAGTTATAAGGTCTTGAATATCTTCAAGATATAATTTTTCTTCATCTTCAGGATATTCTTGACGCTTTATTTCATTATTAGCATCTTGGCGAATATTTCTTAGAGCTACTTTAGCTTCTTCACCTACAGCCTTGGCTTGTTTTACATATTCTCTACGTCTATCTTCTGTTAGATCAGGAATAGTAAGTATAATCATTTCGCCATTATTAGTTGGAGCAATACCTAAATTAGCTTCGTTGATTGCCCTTTCAATATCTTTTAGAGTACTCCGGTCATATGGTTTAATAAATAGTTGTTTTGCTTCTGGTACTGTAATATTAGCAACACTTTGAATAGGTGTTGGAGTGCCATAATAACTAACCATTATGCCATTAAGCATTGCAGGATTAGCTCTTCCTGCTCTAATATTTAATAATTTTGCTTTTAAATTTTCAATGGTTTGTTCCATTTTTTTCTCTGATGAGTCCATAAATCTCTCCTTCTTAATTTAATTCTATACTATCATTATAATTAATTCTATTAGATTTTACAATAAAATTTATTACTAAATTGCCAGTTTTACTAATACTTAGGCTTTTAACTGTACCGTATTCACCGTTTTTTATATCAGAAATTGTGCCTTCGATATCAATTACTTGGGTATCACCATCTAATACTTGCGTATCATTAAGTCTTTCTCTAATTTGCTCTATAATAGAATCTTCAGTTATAGAAAATTCTTCGAGTAGTTCTTCTGGAGTATAGACATCCCCTGTATTTTTATCTATTACATAGCCTTTAATATTTTCTATCCTACTACCATTTACACAATTATAAGTAAAATCATTGATAACTAAACTAATATAATCACCAAAAACTGTATCTTCATATTCACGATATGGGAAACTATAAAGGTTTGCTTCGTTTGTACAAGTTACACCATCACTAAGTGTTACTTCATCAAGAGTTACTTGTTCAGAATCATATGATGCTAGTTCTTCTCTTAGTGTTTCATTAATGCTTTCAAAACCTTTAATATTTATTACAACGTCTCTTTTTTCAATATGTTCTTCATGTAATAAATCCGTAGCATTTTCATAGTATATATAGTCTTTTGTGGCATCTATTCTTATTTCTTTTATTTCTGTTATAGCTTCCTCACCATTAGACTTGTTTTCAAAATCATTTAACATATAACGCATGAAAAAATAGCCACCAACAGTAAAAAGTAAAATAATAATAATGAAAAATATTAAACCAACTGTATTTTTTGTATTATCCATACATACCTCAACTTTCTAAATATTCTGTAAAAACATCACGAAGTTCTTTCATTTTAGATTCTTCATTGAAAGAATTCCAATATTCACTTGGAGTTATATTACCACTTACTAGAGATGTTTCTGTATCAAAAAAGATTACTTCATCTCCACTTACTACCAAAAGAGTTGGTGCGTAAATTTCAGCAGTTCCATAATCATTATATGTAACATAGTCACTTAATTTTTCTACAATTGCTTCATAAGTTCCATTATTATCTTGTCTATTTTCGACAAAATCATAGTAATAAATTTTATCTATTCCAACTTCTTTAGCAACTTTATTTACAATATTAGCATAATAATTTACCCATTCATTAGTTGTTCCAAATAATACAATTCCTTTAGTTCCATTTGCTACCATTAAAGCAGTTGTAGCATTAACGTATTCAAAAACATTATCTTCACTCACCAAACTAAATTCTTTGGCAAATTCTTCATTATCTGGTAAGGTATCATCATAATCAAGTGTACCCAAGTAAATAAATGCTCCGATTAAAGCAACGAAAAGGATGCAATATATTATCATTTGCCATTTATTTTTAAATAATTTTTCATTTTTTATATATATTTTCTTTTCCACAGTACTCATTCACCATTTTTATTATAGCATTAAAGTGAGTATTTATTAAGGAGGAAAACAAAAAAATTGTCAAAAAAAGTCAACTTGCGTTGACTTAGTTACCTTTCACTTGATTCATTACTTCTTCAGCAAAGTTATCATTACGTTTTTCCATTCCTTCACCAACTTCATAACGAATCATACTTTTAATTTCTCCACCATTGTTAGTTACGTATTTTCCTACAGATACATCACCATCTTTAATGAATGCTTGTTCTGATAAACAAATTTCTTTATAGAACTTTTTAATTCTACCTTCAACCATTTTTTCAGCAATATCTTGAGGTTTTCCTTCATTCATTGCTTGTTCCTTTAAAACATTTTTTTCATTATCAATTACATCTGCAGGAACTTCGCTTGGGAAAGTATAAAGTGGTTTCATAGCTGCTGCTTGCATTGCGACATCTTTAGCAACTTCAGCATTTGCTCCTTTAATAACTGTTAAAGCAGCAATTTTTCCTCCCATATGGATATATGAACCAAAGTATTCATCATCACTCTTAGTAACAATGGCAAATCTTCTTAAAGAAAGTTTTTCACCAATTTTTGCAGTTTTATTAACTATTAATTCTCCGATTGTACCATCATCAGTTGCAAGGCATTTTGCTTCATCAACAGACTCTACATCGCTTTTAAGTAAAGTAGCCCCAATAGTATCAATCATACTAACAAATTCTTCATTTTTACTAACAAAGTCAGTTTCACTATTTACTTCTAGGATAACTGCTTTATTACCATCTACATAAATATTAGCAAGACCTTCAGCAGCAATACGAGATTCTTTCTTAGCAGACTTAGCAATACCTTTTTCACGAAGCCAATTTACCGCTTCATCCATATTACCATTAGTTTCTGCTAGAGCTTTTTTGCAATCCATCATTCCTGCTCCAGTAAGTTCTCTTAGGTCTTTAACCATACTTGCAGTAACTTCCATAAATTCCCTCCTTATTTACTTAATGCATCAATTAATTCATCTTTTTTCATTGTTGAATAACCTTTGATTTTGTTTTCTTTAGCAATTTTTTTTAGTTCACTTAAAGTTTTAGATTCAAGTTCATCAACTTTTTCCATTTCTTTAATTTCTTCTAAAACGGTTTCATCAACTTTAACTTCTTCTTTTGTTTCTTCCTTTTTATCTTCTACTTTTTCCTTTTTAGATTCAGTATCAGCTTTCTTTTCATCTTCTGATACATAATCAACCATTTCTAAGCCATTTGCTTCACAAATCGCATTAGTAAGCACTCCAAGCATAACTTTGATTGAGCGAACAGCATCATCATTACCAGGAATAACAAAATCAACATCATCTGGGTCATTGTTAGTATCAACAATTCCAAATACTGGTATTCTTAATTTTCTAGCTTCTTTAATTGCGTTAATTTCTTTTTTAGGATCAACTACAATTAATGCTTGAGGAAGTTTATCCATTGCGCGAATACCTGCTAGAACACGATTTAATTTTTCATATTCTTTCTTAAGTCCGATAACTTCCTTTTTAGGTAAAAGATCAAAAGTACCATTCTTTTCCATTTCTTCGATTTCTTCTAATCTCTTAACTCTTCTTCTGATAGTGCGGAAATTTGTAAGTGTTCCTCCTAACCATCTTTCAGTCACATAGTAAGAATTACTTCTTGTTGCTTCTTCAACACAAACTTCTGCAGCTTGCTTACGAGTTCCAACAAATAAGAACTTACCTCCATTTTCAGCAATTGTCTTAATTTCAGCGTATGCTTCTTCAAGGCATGCTTTGGTTTTTTCTAGGTCGATAATATAAATATCATCTCTAGATGTAAAAATATACTCTTTCATTTTAGGATTCCATCTTTTAGTTTGATGTCCAAAATGAACTCCAGCTTCTAATAAATAATTCATAGAAACTACTGCCATAAATATAATCCCTCCTTCGTTTTAACTTCTCAATACTTCCAACATCTCTACACCACTTTTGGCACTCGCAAAGATAATCCATATTGATGTTTATTTTTTTGCATTTACAGCAATTTCAATTCTACCAAATATTATGCATTTTTACAAGTATTTTTGAGTAATTTACCTTACAATTTTAACGGAGTTAAAAATTCAAATCCTGGTATATTTCTAAGTATGCCAAAAAGAATTACTATTATAAGTAAAAAATAATAAATGTAATTAGGTATAGTTAAATTTATATTAAATCTTTTTAATATTAGTTTTAGTATTAAATAAAGTATGATAAGTATCAATAAAATAAATACTAAAGGATTGGAACAGAATGCTTGGAAAAAGTTTAATTCAAGTAATGAAAATAGCAATCTAGTTATTCCACAACCGGGGCAATAAAGACCTGTAAGTTCATGAAATACACAGGGAATGCCAATACCTATTTTTTTATTCAATAAGTAATAAATGATAAAAAGAAAAAATAGAAAAATTCCTATTTTTACTCTATTTTTGGGCTTCATTATTTTGAGAACCTATTTAAATCATTTTGCATTAAGCAGTAATTGATTAAACCTAAACCAACAAATTGTAAAATCAAATAAAGAATAGCACTATCACTGATTGGCTTATTGTACATTCTTCCTGCATTTGCCAATTTTTGGCCATTGCGATATGCCCAATATATACCATAAAGGCCACAGGTTATTAGTGTTAATAAGAAAGACGCACCACCAGATGTTCCACCTTCATTACTTACCGCGTTTACTTCATCAGTTATACAAATAAACCAATAAATTCCGTAAATACCACAGGTTAAAATCGAGAAAATTATACACATAGCAATATTTCTTTCTGGTACTCTTATATTAGAGGACCCATTATAATTATTATTAATTATAACGGTGCCGTTTTGACTTCCTCCAACATTAGCACCACACCTAGTACAAAAGTTAGTTCCCTCAGGAATTTCATTGCCACAATTAGGACAAAAATGATTCATAAACTCTTACCTCCTTAAAATTATTTTAGCAAAGAAAAAAGGATAATTCAATATCCCTTTAAAAAAATCTAAATATATCTTGAATAGTAATGTAAATCATCAGTAATATTAGCAAGAAGAAGCCAATCATATGACAGATATTTTCAACCTTAGAATTTACTGGGCTACCTTTAATCTTTTCAATTATTAGGAATAATACTCTACCACCATCAAAGGCTGGGAATGGTAAGATATTAATGAATCCAACATTGATTGAAAGGAAAGCTACTAAATAAAGCATGTAACTTATGCCATAACCAATAGACTGATCAACTACTTCATACATACCTACTGGGCCAGATAAGGCTTGCAAGGAAATTTTACCAGTAAATAAGCCTTCGATAGTTAAAGCCATGGAATGAACGATACTACCAAATTTTTGAAAAGCATATTTCAAGGAATCAACAAAGCCATGAACTTCTTCACTTTTGATATATACTCCGAAAGTATTTGTTTTAGTACCATTTTCATTTTCTGTTATAGTTGGGGTTACATCAATATCTTCAACTGTACCATCCTCATGTCTTATATTAAATGTATAGACATTATCTTCACTTTCCATAATAAGCAGTATTGAAGCAGTATCCCAATTAGATACCTTACGGCCATTTATTGCAAGAATTTCATCTCCTGCAACAATACCTGCTTCATCCATAGCAGAACCTTCTACTACTTCTTTAACCTCTGGTAAATTAATAGTGGCTCCCCAAATAAGAGCACCTAAGAAAAGTAGTAATAATGCTAAAATAAAGTTATTAACAACGCCAGCAACTAAAATAATTAGTCTTTGCCACCAAGGTTTGTTACACATGAATGATTTTTTGTTAATTTTTTCATCATCTTCGTAAACTTCACCAGCCATGGAAACAAAACCGCCGATTGGTATAGCTCGGAGATTATAATCTATCTTATCTTTTTTACCTTTATGAGTAAAAATGACTGGACCCATACCAATGGAAAACTCATAAATATGAACCTTAAATGTTTTAGCCCAGATGAAATGACCAAATTCATGAACTAAAATAATAATACCTAAAATAAATATTAAAACTAAAAGTGAAATAAACCACATATTAACCCTCCTTAAATAACTAGTAAAAGCATATATGTTAAAAAGACAAATATGACACTATCAAGTCTATCAAGTATTCCCCCATGTCCTGGCATTATATTAGAAAAATCTTTAATACTATTTTCTCTTTTTATTTTGCTCATAACTAAATCTCCCATTTGACCTACAATTGATAAAACAAGTGTCATAATAATTAGATAAAATGAGAAGTTTCCTGCAAAAACAGAATAAAAGATAATACCTACAAGAGAACCTCCGATTAAACCACAAAGTGAACCTTCCCGGGTTTTATGAGGACTTAATTTCGGACACATTTTCTTTTTACCGAAAAATTTACCTCCCAGCATTGCAAATACATCTGTAACCATAGGTACAATTAGTAAATATAAGAATAAAGCAAGGCTTCTATTTCTTATAACGACGAATGTATTAAATACTATACCAAGTAATAGTACAATACCTATTAAATAAAATGCATCTCGTGTAGAATATTTATCCTTACTATAAAAAATAGTAGGTACAAGTAAAAATAATAAAATAAAGGTAATTGTTTGGTAAGTTAGTCCTTTATAAATTGATGCATCTACATTATTAGATAACACTAATATTATCATGGATAAAAAACCTAAAAAAATCATTATTATTGGTATTTCTTTGTGTGATTCTTTTAAATCAATTATTTCTTTATAGGCTAATACCGCCAAAACGCAAGCAAATGCCGCAAAGAAAAAACCACCAAGATAAATTAAAGGAATAGCAATTATGGCAGCTACAATTGCACTAATTATTCTTTTTTTCATATTATTCACCAACTTCTGATAAACTTATACTATATTTGGTTATACGATCGAAGGTATCTTGATCTTCTAATCTAGCAGTTACAACAAAACCTAAATAGGGATTGCCGTATGGATCATGAGTGCTTAAATCCATACTTTCTGTAATCACTAGATTATTTTCATCATCGTAATAATTTATATTAAAAATTACATTATATGAATCTTGTCCTCCGATGATACCAGAAAAGATTACTAGATATTCTTCAGCATCTTTTGTTAATTCTATATTATTAATAGTGTACCCTAGACTTTGAAATTCATAGTTGCTTTCTTCAATTATGTTTTTTATGGTTTCGTTTGTAATTACTTCATCAACCATATATTTATCTAATGGTTCTAATACATAAACTGAATAATGCATATTATCGTCAGTATTTGTATATTCTAAGCCTGTTATAGCTGTTTTTCCAGTTAAAAATTTATCTAATGTTACTAAATATTCATCTTTTTCATAACCGTGCAACTCTTGAATAGCATTAACTAGATATTTGAAAAGTTCGGTGCTAGCGGTAAGGTTCGAGTCAAGTTCTAATTCATAGTCATTAAATATAAATTCGTAAGTATCACCATTGCATGTTAGAGAAAGAGTTTGCTCAGCAACTGTCCCCCAACAGTTATTGTTTTCAGCATAGGAACTTTCTAGAAATTTATCTTTTATATCGTTAAGCGTAAAGGCTACGCCATCGATATATACAATACTTTCGGGAGTTTTAGTATTACGATGCAATAAGACAAATATAATAGTAATTATTAAAACTATTGTAATTAATATAAATATGATGATTTTTTTATTAATAGATTTCATTTATTCCTCCCTAACTATAGTAATATGTAAATGAGAAATTACTAAAATTACCATCTAGTTTGTATTTATTATCAACCTTTGTTAGGTCTAGATAATAGGTTCCATTTACAACTGTTAAAATATCTGAAATGCTACTGATTGATGGAAATTCTAAATCGCCAGTACCAACATTCAAAATAAATGGATAATCCGTTGTTACATAAAGGTTTGGAAGTTCTATTAAGCCTTCAACACTTCTTATGGTTACCTCTTCTCTTATTTCCTCTTGGATTTTGGTAAATATTTGGCTTAAGCTTTCTAAACCAGAACTAGAGTTAAAATAGCCACCACTTGATGCAATCATTCTTAATTTTGTGGCATTTGCTCCACTTCCTATACCAATGGCATAAACAGTATTAACCATTGATCTTACAGTTGATGCGTACTGTCCACTATAATCACTATCAACACCATCACTAACAAAAATTACAAATGTTTCTTCTTTATTAAAATTATTTCTATTAAGAATTGTTTGAGTCTTGCTTAAAGCGTTGACAAAGTCTGTTCCACCACTAGCTCTTAGTCCATTAATTGTTCTTGTAGCTTCACTTGCACTAGTTCTATTTTCAAGCAAAATGCTAGCACTAGATTCAAACTCTATTATTGAAATAGTTGATCCTACTTGGAAAGACATACTATTTATAAGGTTGTTAGAAACTTCTTTTAAATTTGATAAATCACTACCACTCATGCTTCCTGAAACATCTAGAACCAAAATCATATTAATCTTATTTTCAATTGTCACTCCAACAGTATCTTTATCAATTTTATCAGCAGGTATATCTACATCGATAATGTCCCACGTTGCTTCTATTCTATCGCCATTTTCTAAATTTTCAAAGCCATATACTCTATCACCGTTTTCATCAACCCAAGAATTAAATGTATAACCATTTCTAGTTGGTTCTAATAATGGATAATTGGTATTTTGTTCAAGATAATAAACAGGTATTTCAGTATTTGTATTACTAGATGTATTATTATAATCAAATGTAACTTCTGCTACATTTAATTCATACGAACCAATATTACCAGCATTATCTTTAGCACATACATAAAGTGTTCCACTTTGATTAACAGAAACATTAGTGCTAGAAAAGTCCGAATCTATTAAAATTTCGCAATCTTTATCAGTAATGGCATAACCAAAAATTCCTGAACCACCAACATCATTAGCATCAATCTCTAAATATTGAGTTCCCGTATAGGATACTGGCAATTCTGCTGAAACTATTATTGGATTTTCTTTATCAATGAGAATATTTTGCGTGACATGGTATGTTTCTTCCGGGGTAGTAATTGTTACATTATAAGTCGTATTTAATACAGTGTTAGGACTTACTTCAAGCACTTTTTCTTCTCCTTTGTTTTGAACAACATAGGTACCTAGTAGGCTAGTCCATTCAACTTTACTATTTAATATATCTTCTTCAGATAGACCTTTAATACTAAGAGTTATATCTCGGTCATACCATCCACTACTGCAATTTGTATCATTACAAAGTAAGCCAACAGCCCCAGTTTCAATATGGGTTACATCACAAGTTCCATCTTCATTCATTAAGTTTTCATCTTCTAAAAGATTGGCTTCATATACGCCATCTTTTAAAACTATATGAATCATATAACAATTCATAACAGAATTATCTCTAGGATCATATAATAAATTACCTTCATCACCTTGAATATAGCCGTTTTTTATTAGAAAATCCACATTTATATATAAAACATCTGTTGTACTAATATCTCTAGCATATTCCTCAGCCTTATTTTCAATATCTATTAAAACATTACTGTATTGCCCTTCTAAAGCAACTCGTTGCATATTTATAAATATTCCAGTTGCAAGTAAAATTAATAATGACAATATTGCTATAACTGCAATAAGTTCAGTTAATGTAAATCCTTTTTTCATATGCTAACCTCTTATAAAATATACCATATTTTTATTAATATAGCAATTTATTAATGATAATAATATGTAAAGTTAAAGGTAGATAAATCACCATTTAGTTTATATTTAGTGTCAACTTTAGCTAAATCTAAATAATAAGTGCCATTTTGTATGGTTAACATATCATTTATTTGAGCAATTGATGTAAATGTATATTCAGAATTACCTATATTTATAAGGAAAGGGTATTCACTTGATACATAAAGGCTTGGTAGTTCTATTAGACCTTTAACAGAATTAATGGTTACTTCTTCTCTTATTTCTTCTTGAATTTGCCAAAATATATCTTCAAGGTTAGATTGCGCAGAAGATGCATCAAAATAATTATCAGTTGAAGAAATAACATCTAATAATTTATCTCTACCACTTGAAGTTAAATCCAAACCAACAGCATAAATCTCAGCAACATGATTTCTAATTTGTTGATATGCTGCCCTTCTTTCTGCTGGTGTACTTGCTACATCTTCCCCATCCGTAAAAAAGATTATATATGTTTTTTCTTTTTCAAAATTATAGGTATTAATTATGTTATAACTCCAATTTAAGGCTAAAGCAAAGTTTTCATCATGGCCCCATTCAGGGTTATATGTATTTATAAAACTTAGGGCTGATTGTTTATTGGATGTTGGAAGCAAATATGTTTTAATAACATGAGTAAATTGAAGTATTGTTATCGTTGAACCATTATCAAAACTCATAGAATTTATTGTATTTTGAACAGCTGATATAAGTTGCTGTGTTTTATTTCCACGCTTCATGCTGCCAGAAGTATCTAATAAAATCATCATATTTATTCTATTTTGAATAGTTACCCCAACTGAGGCAGTATCAATTTTATCAACAGGAACTTCAATATCATTTATTTGCCATTTACCATTTATTACTTCGCCATCTTCTAATTCATCAAATGAATAAACACGTTCTCCAGAGGAATCTTCCCAATATTCAAAAGTATAACCATTTCTACTTGGATATAATAGCGGTTGACTTTCACTATCAGTTAAATAATAAACATCTTTACTTTGAGGATTAGGGTTAGATGTATCATTGTAGTTAAATATAACTTTATTAATTTCAATTTCATTTGATGAAACATTACCGGCCTTATCAATCATACATAAGTTAAATTTGCCAGAAGAATTAATTATAATATCATCACTACTATAAGTAACACCATCACAATCACCTTTAGTTAAGGCTATTCCCACTATTCCTGAACCACTTAAATCACTATTATCTATTGCGAGTCTTTGTTCATCCCCATTATAATTAATCATTAAATTACCACTTATGTATGAGGGGCTTTCTTTATCAATTTTTATATTTTTACTAAAGTGATATTTTTGGTCATCTAAAGTTACAGTTATATTGAATGTTGTGTCTAATACAGTTTCTGGTGAGATAGTAATAGTTTTTTCTTCTCCAGGATTTTGAACAGCATAGGTACCTAGCAGGCTAGTCCATTCAACTGTACTATTTAATATCTTTTCTTCATCTCCTGATAAAGTTAATGTAATATCATGATTTACCCATTCATCACTACATTTTTCACCATTACATAATACATCCATTTCCCCTGTTACAAAATCTTTGGTATCACAAGTATTGTCTTCATTAATAAGGTTTTCATCTTCCAAAAATTCAGCTATATATTCGCCATGTTCTAAATATACATGAATCATGTAACAATTTAAAATAGAATTATCTCTAGGATCATATAGCAAGTTACCTTCATCACCTTGAATATAACCTTTTTCAATTAAAAAATCAACATTAATATATAAAACATCAGTTGTATCAATATCTCTAGCATAATTTTTTGCCTTATTTTCAATATCTATAATTATATTACTATATTGACTTTCTAAAGCAGCGCTTCTAAAACTTAGAAACATACCAATAGATAATACTACAAGTAATGATAATATGGCAATTACTGCAATTAATTCTGTTAATGTAAAACCTTTTTTCATTTTCTATCCTCTTATAAAATATAACATTTTTTAAAAGAAATAACAACCCCAAAAAAAAGATAGACTATAATCTATCTTATGAAATTCTATCATCAAATTGTTCTATTTCATCTAACTGGTCTTCAACAAGTTCTTTAAATCTTCTTTTATAAACCAATACTTTTCTTCTTAAAGATTCAGCTTCTGCTTCAATTCTTTCAGCTTTAATTAAGGCATTATTTATTACTTTTGTTGCATTTCGTTTAGCATCTTCCACAATAACTTTCGATTCATCGTATGCGGCCTTTTTTATATTGGAAGTTGATTCTTCTGCTACTAAAATAGCACGATTTAGAGTTGCTTCAATATCTTTATAATGTTTTAATTCACTCCTTAAAGACTCAATTACCTCACAACTATTTTTAAGTTTTTGTAACATATTTTCATATTCTTTAGTTACCTCTTTAACAAAATCATTAACTTCTTCTTTTTTATAGCCTTGAATACTTGTACTGAACTTATTTACCATAAGGCCACCTCTTTACTACCAATCTAATTCTTCATCGGTATTATTTTTACTTACTTTTTCTGATTCATCGCTTATTTTGCCTTGAACATTAACATTTTTTGGAGTGCAAAGATAAATTCCTACACCAATTTTTTGCATAGAACCCCCGATGGCATAGATAACACCGCTTAAAAAGTCGATGATTCTTTTAGCTTGATCAGAAGTTACTCTTTTTAAATTAACTACAACACTATTGCGATTTTTTAAGTGATCGGCTATTTGTTGTGATTCAGAATAAGCCCGTGGTTCAAGCAAAATCATTTTATTTCCTGATTTATCAGCTTCTTTTATGGCTTCTTCTTCACTCATTGTATAATATTCATCTTCAGTTCCAATTAAATTATCTTCATCGCCATCATCTTTAAAAATATTTTTTAGGTTAAAAGCCATTCGTGATTCCTCCCTAGTCTACTATCTCATTTTATCAAACTTTTATATTTTTAGCAATACTTAAAGTTCTATTTTTTTATTTATGTAATCTACTAATTCATCAATTTTTAATGTTATTTGTTCCATTGTATCTCTATCTCTTAGAGTTACTGTATCATTTTCTAAAGTATTATCATCAATAGTTATAGCAAAAGGTGTTCCAATTGCATCACTTCTTCTATAACGTTTTCCGATTGATCCAGATTCATCGTAAGTACAAGCAAAATGTTTGCAAAGTAAAGCGTATATATCATTGGCTTTATCAGCGTGAACTTTTTTTATCAAAGGAAGTATAGTTACTTTAAATGGAGCAAGTGCGGGATGTACTTTTAACACAATTCTTTCTTCACCATCAATATTTTCTTTAGTGTAGGCATCAGTTAGTATGCTTAAGAATAATCTATCTAGACCTACTGATGGTTCAATAACAAATGGTAAATACTTTTCATTTGTTTCAGGATCTAAATAACGAAGATCTGCCCCACTATGAGTTTGATGAACACCTAAGTCATAATCAGTTCGATCAGCGATACCCCAAAGTTCTCCCCAACCCATTGGAAATAAATATTCAATATCGGTAGTTGCTTTACTGTAGAATGATAATTCTTCTTTGGCGTGATCTCTAAATCTTAGATTTTCTTTGTTTATTCCAAGTGTTTTTAAAAAATCCATGCAGAAATTTTTCCAATAACCAAACCATTCTAAATCAGTATTAGGTTTGCAGAAAAATTCAAGTTCCATTTGTTCAAATTCCCTAGTTCTAAAGATAAAGTTACCTGGAGTTATTTCATTTCGGAATGCCTTACCTGTTTGAGCAATACCAAATGGTACTTTAAGGCGCATACTTCTTTCAACATTTTTGAAGTTTACAAAAATACCTTGAGCAGTTTCTCCCCGCAAATATACAGTATTTTTAGTGTCATCAGTTACCCCGATAGATGTTTCAAACAATAAATTGAATTTACGAATTGGTGTAAAATCAGTTGCTCCGCAGACTGGACATTTTATTTTATTTTCAGCAATATAACTTTCTAGTTTTTCGTTATCCCAACCATCACCAGTTACTTCACCTTTTGTAGCATCTTCGATTAATTTATCAGCGCGATGTCTACTCTTACATTTCTTACAATCAATTAGGGGGTCAGCAAATGATGCAACATGACCTGATGCTACCCAAACTTGAGGATTCATTAAAATCGCCGCATCTAGCCCCACATTATAAGGATTTTCTTGAATAAATTTTTTCTTCCAAGCCCACCTTATATTTTCTTTTAAATTAGTACCAACTGGACCGTAATCCCAAGTGTTAGATAGGCCATTGTATATTTCACTTCCTTGAAATATAAGACCATATTGTTTAGCATAATTTACTAATTCTTCCATAGTTACTTTCATAATATCCCTCTTTCTTTTTCATATTATAACATCTATTTAGGCATTTTGCCATTTAAAACGAAACTAAGATAACAATCACTACATAATGGAATATATTCTACATTTTCATAAGCACCATCAATTACTACTTCTTTACCATCATAGATATATTTGCCATTAACTCTTCTCGCGTTAAACATAGCGGTTTTACCACAAGAACAATTAACAGTTAGTTCATGTTTTTCATCACTTCTAGCAAGAAGTTGACTGCTACCTTCAAATAAATCACCTTTAAAATTACTTTTTAGAGAATAACAAACGACATTAATATTATATTTGTGAGCAATAAACCACAATTCATTTACTTGTCTTTTAGTTAAAAACTGGGCTTCATCTACCAATATAAATTGCATATATTTATATTTATCAAAATATTTTTTGCTTAATAAATTAGCAGTTTTAGGTATAAGCAAATCACATTTTATATTTTCCCCAATTCTAGTTACAACAGTACTCCCCCCTTTAGTATCAACTTTAGGTTTTAACAATATTACTTTAAGTAAGTATTTTGAATAATTGTAATGATCTTGGATTAACTTAGTAGTTTTTCCTGTTTCCATTGTTCCATAATACAAAGTTAATTTTGCCATAATTACCTCTCCTTAGTATATAAACATAAACATTCTCTATTTTTAATTGGTCCCAAAGCAAAGTCATTATGGGTCGAAGATAAAAAACGTGACATTGCAACTTTTCGATTAAATTTAAATGGTTCATCAAAAACCACTTCAATTAATTTATCAGTGTCATAATATTTTTCCTCAATATAATATGGATCCCATAAATATACAAAGTCATTATCAATTTCTGTTATTAAGCAATAATGTTCACATTTTTGATAAGTTCTTAAAACTACGCAACCATTTTTCTTAAGACATTTGGTTATAATATCGATATTTACATCTTCATTTAAGTAATGTTCTGATTTTAAGGCAAAATCATGACTATTAGCATAATTTTTTATCCAAGAAGACATCAAAGCCATTGCAGCTTTACTAGTTCCGCCTTCACCAATATCTCCTTCGTTATCATAACAATCCAAAGTATAAAGAGAAATAGTTCGAACTATTTCAGCAGGAATTTCTTCACGTTTAAATAAAAAACTTATTGCATTTTGCAAAGTAGTTGTTGCACAATCATATTCTGTAATTTGAAATCTTAAAGGGACTTTCATATAAACCTCCTACACACTACCGAATCCACTGAATGGCCAAATTCTAAATACGACTTCTCCCATTAAGTCACTTTCTTTGATAGGGCCAAAATATCTTGAGTCTTTACTAATAAGGCGATTGTCCCCAAGTATAAAATATTCATCATCAGCTAGAGTTATTTTTTCATAATCTCCGGTATCTCCATAAGCATATTCATCTTCTACTTCTTCATCATTTATATATATTTTGTTATTTTTTATTTCAATTGTTTCACCAGGTAAACCAATTATTCTTTTAATAATTATTTCATTATCATATTCTTCATCTAATACTACAATGTCATATCTGTCAATTTTGGCCATCTTATATAAAAGTAGGATATCACCATCTTCTAAGGTTCTATTCATACTTGCACCATCAACTCTAACGGGAGTAATAATATAGGTACGAATTATTATAATAATTATAATGATTAAAACATAAGGAATTAGTTCCCAGATAATTTTTTTTACTTTTTCCACGATGATCACCTTAATTAATTTTACACTATTTTATGCAAAAAGAAAAGGAAAGATTTAATTTCTTTCCTTAACTTTGTATTCTTTACGCATTCCTTTGATAAAGTTAAGTTTTGCTCTTCTAACTTTACCTTTTTTAACAACTGTTATAGAATCAATTGTTGGGGCATTAACTGGGAATATACGAGATACTCCAACAGTGCCACTCTTTTTACGAACTGTAAATGTTTCAGAAACTCCACCACCACGTTTAGCAATTACTAAACCTTCGAATGATTGAATTCTTTCCTTTTTACCTTCTTTAACCCAAACATCAACTTTAACAGTATCCCCTACTCTAAATTCAGGAACATCTTTACGAATGTGTTTTTCATTAATCTTATCTACAAGATTAGCCATTACTTTACCTCCTTATACTCACCTATAATCTTATATTAAATACAGCGGATTATATACCTTTTGGGTCCATTAGATTATAACATAAGTATTTGATTTATGCAATAAATTTCTAAAAGATTATGTTCCTTTTATTAGAAAAACTCAGCTTAATATTTTACCTCACATTATTTGGGGTATGATTAATGCTAAATCTGCTGTTGCATCCGATATTGCTAAACATTTAAAAGGCTTTGACTTTGATAATGTGCAATTTGATTCTAAAGTCAAAAGAATTCGCAGATTCTTTAACAATAATCTTTTTGATCCTATTAATTTCTATGATTTTATTATTAAACACGTTATTGCTACCAATGGAGATTATAAACACACTATTATAGATTTTGGTTATAGAGTTGGTGGTATTGAATTTTTATTTAAATCTCAAAAAACCAATGGTTTTTATCTTGAAGAATGCGGCATAAAAAATCTTCATGCTTTTGACAATCTTTATTCTTTAGTTTGTATTGCCAATCTTTATCTTACTTGCCTTGGCACTGAAATATCTAAAAACTCTAGATGTTATAAAGATTTAGGTATAACTATTACTCGTAGAAATCCTAAAACTAACAATACCTACAGAGTCATTTCTAGGTTTAAATCTGGTTTAACGTTATTTAAAATGGCTGTTAATTCTACTAGAAAATTCAGGTTACCTATTACTTTTACTCTTTATGATACCTAGTATTACTTTATCTCAATATATTTTTTTAAAGTAACCTCGTTACTTGTTTTTAGCATGTATAAAATCCACAGATTCATCATTATAAATCTGTGGATTTACTATCGGGCGTATTTTTATATCCTTTTTTACTTGTTTTTTCCCATATTTTTCTAAAACTGTCCAGTATTAAGTTATCCGGTATGGGTCACTGGCTGTGCCAGTTCCCCCTGTTAGTACTACATTAGAATTCAGATAAAAGACAGGCCGGGCTGAATAGCCGAGGCACGCGTTGCTGACGTACAAGTAGCCGTCATAGTACACGTAGAACACGCCATTCGAGTTCGATGAGTTCGGAGCAATTGTCCATTCAATACTGCCCCAAAAAAGCCAATTAGTTGATGAATACTCATCATAATAATAAAGAGCATTAGACCAAGCATTAGAATTTGCCGCATATCCATAATCACTTACATACATTAAACCGACTTTTCCGTTCCATGTAGTTCCGCTACTTTCAGCGTTATAAAATCCTTTCGCTGAGGCATTATATGTTGTATGGCCACCAACATACCACGTATGAGTCTCTATTTTACTACTCCATGTACTTCCTAGAGAATTCAAATATGTACTATTTAATGTATTATTTATATCTGAACTACTCCAAACATTAGAATCACTTGAATCCCACACATAATTTCCATAACTTGTTGATTTTATTAATTTTACTTGATTATCAAATACCCCAATGATTCTATATAAATTATCACTTGGGCAACTTGCTGCATCAGACCCAAAACATACATAATTATTCGGATTTGCTCCACTATATCTATAGGAATTATCTCCTGCCTCTCGGTCTGCATTTGTATAACTTCCTTGTCCATCATGATAGTATAACCCATTTTCCCCATCTGTTCCAGTATACACATTATTAACTATATAATTAGCAAAAGTATTTGATTCTGTTGTTATATTACTTACATACATACTAGAAGTTCTTCCATTACTGTCAGTTACATATACTTTTAAATAATATGTTGTTCCTGCTGTTAAGCCACTAAATGTATATGAATTACTACTACTAGTAGTATAGTTACTTCCATTATCTCTGGAATAGTGATAACTTACTATAGAACCATCCCCAGGTGTTGCATTTACATTAACCGTTATACTATTAGTTGTTGATGATGTTGTAACTGTTATAGTTGGTAATGTATATGCATCTGTTGTTACATTCATTTCATATACATTTGATTCTCTGCCTGCAGTGTCAATCGCTTTTACTCTTACTACATATTCATGGTTATCCGTTAAATTATTAAATACATTACTTGTTTGGTATGCTCCATTATCTATGGAATATTCATAGTGATCTATTGTATTTGTTCCATTTGTTCCACTTGGTGTTAATGTGATACTATTCCATGTTGTGGATGAATTTACACTAGAAATAACTGGCAATATATAAATTTCAGTAGTTATTGCTTCATAATATTCTGTTGATTCATGACCCAGAGAATCAACAGCTTTTATTTTTATTTTATATTCTGTTGTATCTGTTAAATCATTAAATGTATAAGTATTACTTGTACTTTCTTCCCAAGATGCTCCATTATCTTTACTGTACATGTATTTAACAATGTCTGTGCTTCCATTACTTGCATTTACTGTTAGAGATATACTATTTAATGTTACACTATGACTTACTGAATCTACTGTAGGTAGTTCATATTCATTTGTTGTAATACTTGTTGAATAAACATTTGATTTAATTTTGTTTTCATCTACTGTATAACTATATATGGTATAACTACTGCTTGGTTCCAAGTTACTGAATGTATAACTAGATTCATCGCTTTCGATGAAGTTTACATCTTCCACACTTGCCAATGTATTACTTAATTTTGTTAATTTATTTGTGCTATTATACGCTACAGTATCTGTTGTATTTTCAATACCGTAGTAATATTTATCTATACTTGCGCTTCCTGGTGTTACTTCTGGTGTTACTGTTATACTATTGTAGGTTGTTGTTGCATCAACACTATTTACTTCGGTTAATTCATAACTACTCATTTGTTCTTGAGTTAAATATAATTTTCCTGATAGGGTTTTACCGGTATTTACATTTTGGTCAGAATTTAAATTTACTAATGTTACTTCGACATTCCAATTTTGAACTGTTTGTGTATCAGTTGCACTTATTTCATAATCTGGTACAAGCAAAAATCCTCCGGTTCTAGTTGTTATATCAAAGCCATCTTCATAATGAACTAGCCCCGTTATGTTTTCTACTTTATTACCATTTGGATCTGTTACATTCAAAAGTATTTCTGGTGTTTGTTCATCTGTTGAATATACAAAATCATTTTCTTCAATTATTAGATATATATTATATCTAGTCGTTACATTATTAGTTGTGTTATTTGCTCTAAGTAACGCTTGAGCTGTTGTTGAATCACTAATACTTCCCATACCTTGTCCAAAGTTTTCTTCGGTTGCATAGATATTTATTTCACTACCAAAGGCAAAAGATATAAGGTCTGTTGTTCCAGTTATAACACTAGTATCAATATTGCCGGATCCACCACTTTGGGCTGTAAAGTAGGCATATGTTGCACCAAGGGTTACGGCAATTAATGTAATTGCTCCGATAACTAAAAAAAATGTGTTTTTCTTATTATTCATATCAACTTCTCCTATTGTATTATGTAATTTAATTTTATCACGGTGTTTATACCGTGTCAACGTTCAAATGTGGTTTTATCGCCGTGGCATGAACACCGCTCATGTGAAATAATATTTTGAGGTAAAAACTATGTTCAAAGAATATCGCAAAAAGTTAAATTTAACTCAAGAAGCATTAGCAGATAAAGCTGATTTAAATACTAGGACTATACAAAGGATTGAAAATGAAGAAGAAATTCCTAGTTTAGAGACTTTATCTAAATTAGTTAATGCATTAGAAATAAAAGATAAGGATTTAATAGAATATATAAAAGGGTTTAGTAAACAAAAATAAAGTGTTATATTGGCGCTTTATTTTTGTTTGTATGTCCTATTTTGTCGCACGATTTTTCTTGCAATTATATTTATTTAACTTTAGAATAGATATCCGTTACCTATGTGGTAGGCACCTGCTTTTCTTTGTGAGTAATTCACTTTCAGGGGGAAACTTTTGGGAGATTGGGATGAAAGTGAGACATGGTTATGAAAGATAATCTTTTTTATCAAGTAATAATAATTATGGTTCTCATCATTCTTGATCGAAACCATGAAAAAAGCGCTGAAAATAGCGCTCTGACTTAGTGCAGGCGTTACTCCATACGGGTAACACTTACATTTATAATATATCAAATTTTTATAAATTATGCAATATTGAGTTAAAATCCTCCACCACTGCGGCCACCACCACCAAAGCCACCGCCTGATGAGAATCCACCACCAAATCCTCCACCACTACTCATGTTAGATGAAGCATTTATTTGATTTATAGCAACTTGAGATGAATTAATTGCAGAATGCATTGATGTAGTAATCAAATTAGCAATATGAATATTAGTTATATAATTTAGAGTATAATAGTCAATATCGGCAGTGCTAACTTCATTAATTTTAACATTCATTGTTTTTTCTACTTTATCAGCAAGTCCAAAAATGGTAGCATAAACTAAATATCTTTCCCACAATACTATTTCAGGAAGTTCTTTTATACTAAAATTGCCAAAATCATTTAAGAAATTTTTAAATGCTTGCCATCTAGCATAGTGTTCAATACCTTTCTGCGTTTTTTTACTAAATGATAAAACATATATTAAGAAAAATATAGCAAATAAAACTGTAATTACTCCAGGTATTAGTTCAATATTATAATAAATAATAAATACCATAAGTAATATAGATATTATTAATAATATAAATGGTACTATAACATATTTTTTCTTACTTTCAAAAAATTCTTGAGTTTCGCCGTCTTTTATGACTAACCCTTTCCAGTTGGTATAAGTATTCATAAATGTTTGACAAGTTTTAGGACTACTTGCATAATTTCTTAAATTAGCTGTAGTAAATGTGTTACCTTTTCCAACATTTGTAAATAGAAAATCCACTAAAGCATTTTCAGTATCATTTAATTTGTCTCTACTAATAAGAGTAAATAAATAGTCATTTTTTGTTTGTTCAATTTTTTCTACTTTTATATTTTTTTTGTAAACTAAATTCATAATTGATGCACTTAAGGCATTTTCTGTGATATTTTTATGCATTAAGTAATCAACTACTTCTACATTGTAATCATCAATAAATTCACGATTATATTTAAGTTTAAATATTGGTTTTCTTTCTTTATCATATTTTATATAAATATAGATTGCTGATGCAACTAAGGCAATATAGAAAATAACTGTTGCTACTAACGCAGTATAATATTTAAAACGAATATCTTCCCTTAGAGCATTAGCCTCTTCTGCTCTTTTAGTTTCTTCTTCAATTATATCATCCAAAGTATCTGCACTATACTCACTTAAATTATTTACAAGTCTATTATCAAAAGTAATACGGATATCAAGTATTCCATTTGCCTCTAATTCATCAATAGTTGCTAACACGATATTATTTGTATTACTGCTAGCATCATTTATTTTTCCAGAAAGGGGACCATGCGCCCAAAAACGGAATGTATCACTTTCATCTAATCCTGGCAGTGTTACTCTAACTTGTAAATCGTGGATATTATCTGGCAATTCTCCACTAAAAAAATTCCAATAGAACTCCGCAAAGCCATTGTGACCAATTACAACATCTTCTAAGGTATAATCTAATTTAAATACATATCTTTCTCCATTTAATGGATGATACATAAGTATTTCATAACCACTATCTAATGGTGTAACTGTATATTTATCTACTAAGCCATCAATAGCATGATTAACTAATTCATATTCAGTAAATATATCAGAAAATGTATTAAAAGATATACTACTTGCATTTTTTCCTGATATCTTAATATTACTTATATCTGATGCATGTAGGGAACTAGCAGTACTTTCATAAAAAAGATTCATTTTATATCCATTAATTAATGATCCATTAACTAAAAATATTTCTGATACTTCAGCATCGCCATTTTCTAAGATATTTACATCAATAATATAGCTTTCGATAGTGTAATCTGCCGCTAAAGTAATTATAGGAAAACATAAAAATACAAATAAACTAAATAATATTTTTTTCATAACTCACCTAAAAAAAGACGTTGGCACGTCTTTAAAATTTAACTTGGACATTTTCTCTTTCAGTTTCATCCGCTTCAAAGAATGCCTCTTTTGTAAACCTAAATAAAGAAGCAATAATATTACTTGGTACCATTTCAATTTTATTATTATATACAAGTACTGTATCATTATAAAATTGTCTAGCACTAGCAATTTTACCTTCAGTTTCTGTAAGTTCACTTTGCAAATGTTGGAAATTAGTATTTGCTTTTAAGTCTGGGTAACTTTCTGCAAGAGCAAATAATTTCGAAATTGCTTTTTCAAGTTCACCATCAGCCTTCATTTGTGCTTCTGGTGTTGTTGCAGAAACATATGTGTTTCTTGCTTGAATTACAGATTCTAAAGTCTCTGATTCGTGTTTAGCATATCCTTTAACAGTTTCTACTAAATTAGGGATTAAATCAAACCTTCTTTTTAATTGAACATCTATTTGAGACCATTGATCTTTTACACGGTTTCTTAAATCAATTAATTTATTGTAAGTTGAGATACCCCAAACAATTATTAGTATAACTATTACTACTATAACACCTAATACAATCCATCCTGTCATAAATCAATCCTCCTAAAAATATTTTATCATATTTTTACTATTTATAAAACAAAATTTACATTCTTTACACTTTATATGCGTAATGGATTAAAATCTATTTCTAAATAACACTCTTTATTATTTATAAATATATTATCTAAATCTTTTAATACATCCATTAATTTATCATCATATTTATATTTTATTATTGTTTGCATACGATATTCATTATTAAATTTAAATACTGATGCTGTTGTTGGTCCTAGAATAATTGTATCTTTATTCAAATTATCATCTAAGTATTTTTTAGCCTTTTTAGCATTAGTAATTATCTCTTCATAATTTTTACCAATTACTTTAATACTTACTAAATAATAATATGGAGGATATTTTAAATTCTTTCTAAACTGCATTTCTTGTAAATAAAATTTATCATAATTATTTTCCTTTACACACTCTATTACATAATGATCTGGATTAAATGTTTGAATTACTACTTCTCCAGGCATGTTGCTTCTTCCTGCCCTACCTGATACTTGACTTAACAAAGAATAAGTTACTTCACTACTTCGATAGTCTGGTATATTTAATGATGCATCAGCATTTATGACCCCAACAAGTGTTACTTTAGGAAAATCTAGGCCCTTACTAATCATTTGCGTACCTAGTAATATATCGTATTTATAATCTTTAAAATCATTGATAATACGTTCATGCATGCCTTTATTTCTTGTTGTATCTTGATCCATACGCACTACTCTAGCAGTTGGATAAAATTCTTTAATCTTTTCTTCTAACTTTTCCGTACCAAGGCCATAATAATTCAAACTTGCTTCATGGCATTCAGGACACATTTCATCACGCTTTTTTTGATATCCACAATAGTGACAAATCAAATTATTAGTTGATTTATGGTAAGTTAGGGTTATATCACAACTTGGACATTTATAGGTGAACCCACAATTACTACAGGTAATATATGTAGAAAAACCTCTTCTATTAAGAAGAAGAATTATTTGTTCCCCTTTTGCTAGTTTTTCCTTAATTTTATTTTGCAAAAATTCACTAAATATCATGTTCCTTTTTTTCATCTCTGGCTCCATGTCAACCGCGTGAATTAAAGGAAGTTTAGCATTACCCACTCTACTAGAAAGTCTTAATAATTTATATACACCTTTATCAGCCCTTGCTTTACTTTCAAGTGTTGGAGTAGCACTACCAAGAATAACAGGAATATTATTGTATTTTCCGCGGTATATAGCAATGTCTCTTGCATGATATCTTGGATTATTATCTTGTTTATAACTACTACTGTCTTCTTCATCAATAATGATTATCCCTAGATTTTTTAAAGGTACAAAAACGGCACTACGTGTACCTACGACAACATGGACTTCACCACGCAAGATTTTTAAATATTCATCATATTTTTCACCTTCTGATAGCGATGAGTGGAATATAGCAACATCACTACCAAATGCCTCATAGAACCTCTTGGCAATTTGCGTAGTTAGGCCAATCTCCGGAACAAGCATAATAGCAGTTTTACCTTCGCTAATACATTTTTCTATCCATTTGATATAAACTTCTGTTTTTCCACTACCTGTAACTCCATATAACAAATAGGTATCATGCTTATTAAAAAGAACACTTCTATAAACACTTTCTTGTTCTTTAGTAAGTGTTTTTTTAATTGCTTCATTGTTATCTTTATTAATACGATATTTACTTACCTTTTCAATACTTACAATATTATTATCTTCTAGGGCTTTAACTATTTCACTAGATACTTCTTTTTTATTTAATTTACCTACTTCTAAAATATTATTTATTGTTTTAATCTGAGCAATTCTTCTTGGGTATTTACAAATATATTCCATGGCTTTTAATTTATCAGTTAATACTAAATATTCATCATATAAATCATAACTATGTTCTTGTTTTTTTATTTTTAAAGAGGATGGCAACATTGTTTGATAAGCAGTTATTAGTGTACACAATGTAATACTTGATAAATATGCACCTACATCCATAAGTTCTTTATTTAATACTAATTCTTCATTATCTATTCTAATAATTTCTTTAGCATCATACTCTGTATCATTATTATTTTTTAAATCCACAACAAAACCAAATACTTCCGTTTTACCAAAGGGAACATATACTTTCATTCCTACGCTTATTTTGTCTTTTAATGCATCAGGGACTTTATAAATAAATGTTTTATTTAATGATTTTACACCATATTCTATTATTACATTTGCATACATAATTTTACCTCATTTTCTTGCATTTTTATTTTAACATTAAAGAGTTTCTAGAACAAAAGTCAAACGAGTTTGACTGACCTTGCATCACTACAAGGCATTTCTACTTCATAGGACTCTTTGAGTCCTCCATAGACCAACTTCGGATGGTCGCCACCCTACTATTTTTGTTCACAATCAATATTATAAACTATTCACATACAT
>CALVKN010000001.1 GCA_944332715.1 uncultured Bacilli bacterium | reverse complement strand
GTGGAGCAGGAAATAAAAGTGGTAGTACATATGCAAGAGCAACACTTACTGCCAATAATGCCACAAATAATGCAACACGAAATTATTATGTATATTTAAATATAGAAAGTAATGATTTTGAATATACAACAGGTGATAATCAAGCAGAATTGTTATTAAAGGTAACGGATCCAGATGGAACAGAAGTAACGAATATATCTGGTTTAACAAGAAAAACAAGTGGAGAAGTATCCGGATTTGATATAACAACAGCAAATGGCTTAATAACAATAGCGGATAATTATGAAATAACTTCAACAGGTACAGTAACCCAAGAATGGAATATAACAGTAACATTTGTTAATTTAGATAGTGACCAAGAAGAAAATACAAATAAAACATTTGAAGCAACATTGATAATCCAAGAAGACTCATATGAGGAAGAAGTAACAACATTAGGAAATTTTGCAAATTATATAACAACGCAAGTTTATACAGGAACAGATGGTGAAAATGGCCTTTACTATCACGATGCTGATTTAGCAAATGGAGCACAAGATAATAGTTACAGATATAGTGGAGCAAATCCAAATAACTATGTATGCTTTGGAGCCACAGGAGCAGATTGCCAAAATGAAGATAACCAATATAGAATAATCGGAGTATTTAATAATCAAGTAAAACTAATTAAAGCAACAAACTATGGAAATTATGCTTGGAATGCTAGTGTTAATACTTGGGATGAAAGTACCAAACCGGATATATACACAACACTAAATACAACATATTATAATACACTAGAAAGTGAATGGCAAAATCTAATAGCAGAGTCTACATGGCAAGTCGGTGGAATGGCTTGGAGTGCAACAAATACAGCAAAACAATATTATGATGAAGAAGTAGGAACAGGACAAAGCGGTTATGTTGAAACAATGAAAATAGGATTAATGTATGTATCAGATTATGGATATGGAGCAAGTTTTGAAAAATGGACAACAGCATTATATGAAGAAAATTATGGAACAGATAATTGGCTATATTTAGGTTCTAATGAATGGTTAATTTCCCGTGCTACAGGCCTTACCGATAATGCGTTCTACGTGAATTCCGCCAGCGGTGGGCGCGTGACTAACGGCCATGTGTACACTTCGCGTGCTGTTCGCCCGTCCTTTAGTCTGACATCCACAGTTACAATTTCCAGCGGTACAGGAACAAGTACTGATCCATTTGTTTTGAATCTTGGCTAAGCAAATGCTTGTCTACGCGCCGTACGGTGCGAGGCAAGCGGGGTACACTTTTTGCTATGAGTGATAAAGGTTGATAAAATAGATTGATGAAAAGATAGTGGATTCTGCCTAGTCTCTCCGTTAAGGAGAGGGATGGCAGGAAAATATAAAATGTCAAATTAAAAGTTTTTTGCTTATTTTTATAGGGTAATCTTGTGATAAATTTCCCGTAATACAGACAATACCGATAATGCGTTCAACGTGAATTCCAACAACGGTGGTAACGTGAATAACGACAATGTGAACAATGCGAATGCTGTGCGGAAGCCGTCCTTAACAGTTCTAGAGTTATAAGATTAAGGTTTTATAAAGGATGAGGTTAAGGACAAAGATTATCCTTGGGAACCCCTAAATAGGAAATATAGATGGAAGTGTATACGTACACTTCCTATATACTATATTAATTTAAGAAAGGATAAGCAAAATGAAGAAATATTTAAAATTATATAAAAATGGTAAATTTTATAATGATTCACTGATGATGGAATAATTATCCATTATTTACTTGGCTATAAATATCTAGAATATAAAAATTCAGTAGGATTTCCTGTAAGTGCCTATAACAAAGTTATGATAGATTACGTAAAATGGAAATTCCTTTTTTAATATATGATAAAAATATATTAATAGAAAAAGAAGATGGAATGAGTAAGAAATATAATGAAGTATTGAAGTTAGCTTTAAGTAAGTATGATATGGAAAAAAGAGTAAATAGGATAATTGATAAAGTAAATAACTGTTCTATTGAAGAACTAGAGGATAAGTTTATTAATGAATGATAAGTTTTTAATAATAAAGTATCTTAAGAAATTTATCATTAGTATAGAAGCTATTATAATGACTTTTCCCAAGAAAGATATAATAAGTAGGAATATGATATATAATGACTTATTAGAAGTATTAGAACTTATAATGATGGCTAATTATGAAGTAAATAAAGATGTTAAACATAATGATCAAATTAAAGCAATTGCTAAAATAAATAAGATAGATTTTTATTTAGAAAGAGCATATAAATTAAAGTATATTAGTGAAAAACAAGTAATAAATAAAAGTACTGAATTACTTAAAATTAATAAGATGTTATATAAGTGGTGATAATATAACTATTAGTGATTTACTTAATATTTATTAAAAAGAAATAAGTAAGAATGTTAAGAATAAGAGAAAATTATATAATTGACTTTATTTTTTAGTTAATTTTAGTTTCAAGGAAAATTTATAAAAACACTTGAATAAATTTATGTAATTTGGTATATTATATATGTAAGTGTTACCCATAGTGGTGGGTAGCATCTACTTTGGTGTAGACGCTATTTTAGCGTCTTTTTTCCTTTATATCAGCTATTAAACTGAGTATAATAATTATCATTACTAAATAAAATTCATTATCGTTCATGACCTCACTCCCCTTTCACCCTGATCTCCCAAGGTACCCCCTGAGAAAAAGAATTACTCAAAAAGCAAAGTAGACGCTCCCACTATGGGTAACGGTTAATTATTCTAAAGTTAAAATATTAAAAATACAAGAAAAATCGTACGACAAAATTCGACATCATGGACAATTAGAAAAATAACTGATATGATTATGGTGGTGGTAATTATGGATGAAAATATGCTCAATCATAATAAGAATTTAAGTGAGTATGCAACACGTGATAGTGATGCGATATATTTGCGTGATGTAATGAATGATTTTAGAACGCCTTTTTTTAGAGATATAGATAGAATTATATATACGCTAGCATTTACGAGATATAGTGATAAAACACAAGTATTTTCTTTTAAAAGTAATGATCACTTAACGAAGAGAATGATTCATGTGCAATATGTTAGTAAGATTGCAAGAACGATAGGTAGAGCCCTTGCTTTAAATGAAGATTTGATTGAAGCTGCTGCACTTGGTCATGATTTAGGTCATACCCCATTTGGTCATGTCGGCGAAGAAATACTTAATAAAATAAGTCTAGATTGTGGAGAAGGATATTTTAATCATAATATTCATAGTGTAAGACTTTTAATGTATATCGAAAACTATGGTAAGGGTAAAGATATAACACTTCAAACACTTGATGGGATAATGTGTCATAACGGAGAACTACCACAAAATGAATATGTTCCGACGAAGAAGAGTAAGGAAGAATTTTTGAGCGAATATAATTTGAGTTATCAAGATAAAAGTATAATCAAGAAATTAAGGCCAATGACACTGGAAGGTTGTGTAGTAAGAATTAGTGATTTAATTGCATACTTAGGTAGAGATATTGAAGATGCAATGCGCCTTAATATAGTTAGTTTTGATGATATTCCAGATAGTATAAAAAAGCATTTGGGAAGTAGTAATAGAGAAATTGTTAATACGATAATTAAAGATGTAATAGATAATAGTTTAGGTAAGAATTATATTAAATTAAGTGATGCAGTATATAAGGGAATAGTTGATTTAAAAAGGTTTAATTATGAGAATATATATAGTAAAGCTTATACGAAAGAAGAAAGAGAAGAGTTAGAAGTAATGCTTAATACATTATTTAAGTGTTATATGAATGATTTAGATAGTAATAATAAAGAAAGTAATATAATTAATTCTTATTTAAATAATATGAGTGATGAATATAAAAATAATAATAGTAAAGAGCGAATTGTAATTGATTATATTGCAGGTATGACAGATGATTATTGTAAGTTAGAGTATAATAAATATAAAAAAATAGGTAATACTAGTAAGGAGGTGTAAGATGGTTTATAAAATATATAAATGTAATTCTTTTAATATCCATACTATAAAAACAGATAGGTTTAAAACTGCTCATATGGAGATTATGTTTCGGAAGAGTATTGTTAAGGAGGAACTTTGTGCTTATACATTTTTGATGGATATGTTAAGTGAATCTAGTTGTAAATATAAAACTAAAAGAGAATTAATTATTCGTTTTGAAGAACTATATAAAACTAGTTGTTATGGTATTACAGTGAAGACTGGTAATGTGTTAAATTCTACAATGGTAGTTGATTTTATTGATCCTAAATTTATAGATGAGGATAATTATTTAGAAGAGGTTCTTAAACTACCAATTGATATGTTACAAAACCCTAATGTTGTAAATGAAGAATTTGATTTAAAACAATTTAATATAGTAAAAGAAAGAATAATAAGGGATATAAATAGTATTAAAGATAATCCTTTTAAGTATGCAATTAGAAATGCTTTTAATGTAATGGATAAAAATAGTCCAACAGCTTTTTCAGTTCTTGGAGAATTAGATGATGTAGAAAAAATTACTCCAGCAACGCTATATAAAACTTATAAATCATTATTTAAAGAATGTGTTTGTGATATCTTCATTATTGGAGATATGGATATGGACGAAGTGGCAAGTATTATAAGGAAACACTTTAAATACAGAGTTATTAATACAGAAACATTACCTTTAATGGTAGATAATAATGTAAGGAAAAAAGCAATAGTTAAAAAAGAAGTATCAGAAAATATTCAAGCAAATTTGGTTATGATATATAATGTTGGTGATTTAAGTGATAACGAAAGACATGTAACATTTCAAGTATTTAATTATATATTTGGTAATGGTGGTCTTACAAGTAAATTATATAAATGTATTAGAGAAGAAAATAGTTTGTGTTATGCTATAAGTAGTTTATATATGAAATATGATAAGTTATTAGTGATTCATGTATCTTTAGATAATGAAAATACTGATAAAGCAATAAGTTTAGTTAAAAAGTGTTTAAAAGAAATGACTAATGGTAATTTCTTAGATAGTGATATAGATGATGCTAAAACTAATTTGGTTATGTCTCTAGATTTAGCAAGTGATAATAATGTATCAACACTTAATAATTATGTATTTAATTATTTTGACTCTCTACCAGAACTTGATGAAAGAAAGAATTTGATAAAAAATGTAACTAAAGAAGATATAGTAAATGTTGCTAAAAAGATTAAGTTAAATACTGTTTATGTTTTGGAAGGGGGTAAATAATGAAAGAAATAATTTTAGAGGGTTTAGATGAAAAGATAATAGAATATACTACGAGGAGTGGCTTGAAAGTATATATGTGGGTTAATGAAAAAGTTAATAGCACATTAATGACTTTGTCGGTAAAGTATGGTTCAATTCATAATAAGTTTAAAGTGGGAAAGAAGGTTTATTCCGTACCCAGGGGAGTTGCACACTTTCTAGAACATGTTAAATTTAATATGAAAGATGGTGTTACTGCTCATGATGAATTTGTCAAAATTGGGGGAGATGCTAATGCTTTTACAACATTTAAATATACCTCTTATATAGTATTTGCAACAAGTAAGGTTACGGAGAATTTAAATATATTATTAGATTTTGTGTATAATCCATATTTTACTAAAAGAATGATTGCTAAAGAGAAGGGGATAATTATTGAAGAAGCCAATATGACTAATGATGATGTCTATACCAAAATGTTTTATGATAGTTTAAAAAATGTTTTACAAACTTCCGAATACCGATATTTAATTACAGGAGAAGAAGAGGATATAAAAAATATTACTCTTGATGATATAAAACTTGTATACGATACGTTTTATCACCCTAAAAATATGTTTTTAGCAATTACAGGTAATTTTAATCCTTATGAAATGGTTAAAACAATTGAGGATAATTTAAGTAAGAAGGAATTTGGAAAATATCAAAATGCTTCAATAATTAAGGAAAGTGAACCAAAGAAAGTAACTAGTGAATATAAAAAAGAAAATATAAATATTGCTTATCCTAGAGTTAAATATAGTTTGAAACTACCTTTAAATAAATTTAAGAATGTAGAGATATTAGATTTAAAGATGATGCTTAATTTAATTTTGGATATCAATTTTGGAGCAACTAGTTTATTTAGATCAGATTTATTACTTAAGGGTTTAATTACAAGTATGGGATTTAGTGTAGATATATATGATGAATACGCGGTAATAACTCTTAGTTTTAATACTAATTATCCAGATGAAATTATTAAGTTAGTAAAAGAAAAAATAGAACATTTAGAGATAAATGATGAAGATGTAAAGCGTAAGAGAAATGCAGCGATTGCTACATTGATACTCGATTATGAAGATATTGAACAAGTGAATTCAAAGATACAATATGATATTATTAATGAAGGAAAAATAATAACTAATTTAAAGACAAGGATTAGTAATATAGATAGAGGAAATTTAGAAGATATAGTTAAAAATATTATTAATGATAATGTATCTATTTCGGTATTTGAACCAAAAGAAAACCAAGAAAGTTAAATGCTTCTTGGCTTTTTTTATTATCTGTTGTAAAATTCAACGATAAGTTGTTCATTAACTTCTGGATTAAGTTCACTTCTTTCAGGTGTTCTTAAATATTTTCCAGTTAAGTTTTTCTTATCCATTTCTAAGAATGCTGGTACAGTTCTGTTTTGTTCAAGTGAATCAATAATACTTGGATGATTCTTAGAGTTTTCTTTAACAGAAATGATATCTCCAACTTTAGTAGTGTATGATGGAATATCTACTTTTTTACCATTTACTAGAATATGACCATGGTTTACTATTTGGCGAGCACTACGTCTAGTTCTTGCCATACCTAAACGGTATACCATATTATCAAGTCTTGATTCAAGTAAAACTAGTAGGTTTTCCCCAGCAATACCTTTCATCTTAGATGCTTTTTCAAAAGTACGTCTAAATTGTTTTTCATTTAATCCATAAAGAATTCTAACCTTTTGCTTTTCTTGCATTTGGATACCATATTCACTTAGTTTCTTACGACGATCTTGTCCGTGTTGACCAGGTGCATAAGGTCTTTTAGCAAGTTCTTTCCCATTTTCTAAAGTAGAAAAACCAAGACGACGAGACTTTTTATAAGCAGGTCCTGTGTATCTTGCCATAACTTCTCCTTTCTTTATACTTGCAAAAGATTTATTCGTTATAACAATATTATAGGGAGTTTAAATTAATTTTTCTAGGGCAGTCCTAGATACTTTATTCCACAGAAGTGGTTTAAACACATTATAATTTGTTATAACACTGCCATAAAACTTGTGCGAATATATTATATAAAACTATATGAATAAAGTCAATAATTTTGGTAAAAATGCTATCTATTTTGAAAAAATACGATACAATTATGATGGAGGTTTTAAGTATGAATGCAAAGTTAGAAAAATATTTAGAAGAAGAAATAATGCCTAGAAATGATTTGAATGATTCAGGGCATAATAGGGATCATATAAATTATGTTAGAAGAAGAAGTAGAAAGTTTGCAAGTAGTATCGAAGGAATAAATATGGATATGGTTGATACTATTGCCATATATCATGATGTAGGACATGGTATTGATGCTAAAAATCATGAAAAAGTATCAGCAGATATTTTGGTTAGTGATGAAAACTTAAAAGAATTTTTTACTGCTGAAGAAATAAAAACAATGGCAGAAGCTGTTGAAGATCACCGAGCAAGTAAGACAAGCGAGCCGAGAAGTATTTATGGTCGTATTGTATCATCAGCAGATAGAAATACATCGGTTGAACAAGTTTTAAAAAGAACTTATAGTTATAGATTAAAACATATGCCTGATGCTAGTATTGATGAAATTATTGAAGAATCACGCAAACACGCAATTGATAAGTTTGGAAAAATGGGTTATGCAACAGAAAAAATGTATTTTCCAGATGATGAATATGAAGCATTTTTAACAGGTATTCAAGAATTATCTAGTAATCCAGAAGAATTTAGAAGAAGATATATTGAAGTAAATGGTATTGATTTAGCGAGAGTTAGAAAAGCAAAAGAGCCTAGGTGAGGCTCTTTATTCAACTGTAACAGATTTGGCAAGATTTCTTGGTTGATCAATATCACATTTATTATTTTTAGCAACTTTATAAGCAAGTAATTGCAAAGGAATAATAGTAAGTATGCTTTCGAGAATTGGATGAATACATGGTAAAAGTATTAATTCATCATAGAATTTTTCTCTTGGTTCTTCATTACTTACATAAATGACATATGCTCCGCGGGCTTTAACTTCTTTGATGTTACTAATAGTTTTTTCTATTAATTCGGTATCAGTTGCTAGGGCAATTACTGGAGTATTTTTTTCAATTAAGGAAATAGTTCCATGTTTTAATTCTCCCGCTTGGTAAGCAACACTATTAATATAAGATATTTCTTTTAGTTTTAAACTTCCTTCCATAGATAGGGCATAATCTATCCCACGGCCGATAAAAAATATTTGTTTATTTTTATATATTTTATCAGCAATATCAAAGTATAATTCACTATAGTTGATAGTATTTTTAATTAGTTTAGGTAACTTTTTTAAATCCGTAAATATTTTTTCTAATTCGGATTTCTTTATACCTTTATTTTTATATCCTAAATAAATGCTTAGTAGACTAAATATAGCCAGTTGGGCTAAGTATGCTTTGGTAGTGGCAACTGCTATTTCACAGCCAGCCTTAATATAGATTACATGATCTGCTTCACGAGCAATACTGCTTCCAACAACATTTACAATAGCCATAGTGGTGATGCCATCGCTTTTAGCTTTTCTTAGGGCTGCAAGAGTATCGGCAGTTTCTCCGGATTGAGATACTAATATAACTAAAGTATCATTATCATAAAAACATTTTTTATAGCGATATTCACTAGCAACCTCAACATTTACAGGAATACTTGCATATTTTTCGATTAGACATTTACCAACTAAACCAGTGTGATATGCTGAACCACAGGCAACAATATCTATTTTACTGAATTTATCAAGGAAGGCAAAATTCTTTTTAAGGGAAGCAATAGAGCCATCAAAATAGTAGTTTACAGTGTCACTAAATACCTTGTCTTGTTCATTAATTTCTTTTAACATAAAATGTTCATAACCATTTTTGGCGGCGGCTTCAAAAGTGCCTTCGAAAGTTTTTATTTCTTTTTTAACAATATTTAAATCTTTATTATAAATAGTTATGTTATCTGCAGTTATTTTAGCAATTTCTAAATCATCTAGTAAGATATATTTATTAGTATATTTTAGAATTGCTGGGACATCCGATGCAATAAAGTTACCTGATGGGGATGTTGCAACAATTAAAGGACTAGTATTCCTCATGGCATATAAAGTATTCTTATCATCAGCACAAATTATTCCAAGAGCGTACGACCCTCGAAAAACTTTTGTTGCGGCATTTAAAGATAATAAAATGTCTTTTTTCTCTTTATATAAATCTGCAATTACAGCACAAGCAACTTCCGTATCAGTTTCTGATTTAAAAATGTATCCTTTTTTTATGAGACTTTCTTTTAACTCACTATAATTTTCAATTATACCATTATGAACTATAGTAAATGAGTTAACAGAGTGGGGGTGAGCATTAGTTTTACTTGCCGCACCATGCGTTGCCCATCTCGTGTGAGCAATTCCTAAATTTGTATTAGCATTAAAATCAAGTAATTTCTTTAAATTAGCAATTTTTCCTTTTTCTTTTATAATTTTAATTTTTTTATTTTCAACATAAGCAATACCAGCAGAGTCATATCCTCGGTATTCTAAAGCTTCAAGGCCACTGATAATTTTGGGTATACATAAATCACGACCTACGTAGCCGATTATTCCACACATAAATATTTTCCTCCATACAAAAAACATGTATGTGATATATTTTTTGTTACAATCTTGATTTTGCTTTTTTAATATATCTAACGACTATACTACCCGTAACTACACCCGCCGAATATTTCGATTATTAGTTATCCTCGTCACCCCGTAGGGCCTGGCGCTAACAAATATTTTTACCTCCATTTATTTTATTTGTTTTGTTAATTATATTATATGTTTTATCATTTGTCAAAGTTAACGAGTGGTGTTTTTTTCGTTATTAAAATATTGTAAAGTATCAAGGTCATTGAAAAAACTTAAAATATGCATGTAATAATTTATTAATGGTGTGGGCATTGTATTCGTTTTAGATAGGTAATTTTTTATGGCTTCATATTTCGTTTCTTTAGGTATAGTTTTATTTGTTTTAGTTAAAATATGAGTACAAATTTCATCAAATATATTTGTTATGGTTTCTTCAGACATTTCTTCTGGAAGAAAATAATTTTCGCTAAAACCATATTTTCTACCTAATGATTTAAAATAAGCATAATCAATATATATAATAGTCGTTAAGATATTTCTTAGGATACCAGCATAGTTATCGTACTTTTTTAATTGTGTTAGTTTTTCCCAAAATTCTTCTTTTGCTTTTATGTCAAATAAAGCCATATAATCAAAGTAAAATGGGGTTTTAGCGCGTGAGTTTTCTGCATCAGTGAAAGCCAAGTGCGTGTAGTAGTCAAAATCTCTTGATGAATCCCAAGTTGGATCAGAATAATAGTAGCCATCGATGCCATATTTAGGATCAACTATGTTTACATAAATGCGAGCGTGTCCACTACGATTGTAAAAGGCATTTTTGCTATGGCTATTTACAAATGATTCAACAACTTTATATATATTCTTATGATTTTTTATAAAATTTTGCATAAAGTTTGGAAAGTTCTTAGTAATCGCATCTTCAACTTCACTTTGGGGATATGTTAACGCTCCAACATCACATTCAATGTATGCACAAGGAATACCAACCATTTCACAAAGATTAGCAAGCAAATTAGCATAACCTGCACAGACCATATATTTATTATCAAGTATGTTATAAATGCTTCTAGAATCAGTATCATCTTTATCGTTATCTTTATATCTTTTATAATTCTTTACTAAATTATATAAATATATATATTTTTCAAAAGGACTTAAATCGCTATTTTTAATAGGCAACAATAAATTTTGTAATTTTCTTTTAATAGCATTATATTCATTTATGTTGCTAGCATTTTTGTATTCTGAACGGTCAAATCTATTATCTACTATTGTTATGTTTAAAGTACTACCAAAAATGTCTAGAAGAGATAGATCTATAGATTTATTGATTTCATGACTACGAATTGTTATTTCTCCTTGATAGTTGTGAGATTTTAAAAATGTAAAAATTTGAATAAAATTTTCTATATCTAAATAGTTAATGACAATTTGATTTGTTTTTAAAAGGTAGGTAAAATCTTGCGGTGGAATTGGAGAGTTTAAATTGGCTTGTTTGTGTTCAAAGCCCCTAGTATCATAAAAGTGCGTAGATATAAAAAAGTCTTTATTTACGCGAGATTTTAAGGATGGTTCAAAACACGGAACATAAGCAACAATGCCATGAGCCATTAATTTTTCAAGATTTTCTTTTGTTAATGTGTATCTAGATAAATAGGTTGGAAAAACTATTTTTTTGACATTAGGATTTTTAATAACTGAATCAATAATTTCATCCATAGAAAAGAACCCAATATCAGTTACTAATTCAGGAGATGTTGAATTCATTAAAATGTTTTTGTAAAAGTTTTTGGCTACATCTATTTGGTTGCGAACGATATTAATATTTATATATATGATTTTTGTATTAGCATCATAGTAAAGTGTATCATCATAATCAATTTCTGAAGTATCATCGGGCCAAAAAGAATTAGTTCTAAATTCATCGATCTGGGATACTTTAGATAACATTTGAGGAATATATGCTTCAACTTTTTTTATAGGAAGATGGCTATAAACTGATGCGTTTTTTAAAGAAGTTTTTAGAGTGTATCCATTTGCTTCCATGTTATCACCTAGTATAATTTTAGCAATATAATAAATAAAAAGCAATTGTTTAAATGGGTATTTCGTAATATAATTATAGTGGTGGTTATATATGAAGAAAAAAGAAAAAGTTGAAAATGTGGAAATTATTTCTCCGAAAGTTAGTAATCCTGATAATTTGAGTAAAACATTAATTTTAGGATTGGTTGGTTTAGTATTATTACTTATTCCAGGAACACTTAATAAATTAATTGGCATTTTAATTGGGGTTGCTTTATTAGCAGTGGGAATAATTGCTATCGTTAAATATATTAAAGAAAAGGATAATGGTAGTAGCCTGAATTTAGTATCTGGTATACTTTATAGTGTACTTGGGGTAATAATTATAATTTATCCATATTCTATTATTAATTTAGTAACTATATGTTTGGGGGTATATTTAGTAATTAATGGACTTTTGAAATTAAAACTTTCATTCGTTTTAAAAAGAATTACTGATAAATGGATTGGTACACTTATAATGGGCATTATTACTGTAATTTTAGGTGTTGTTCTAATATTTAATCCATTTGCTGGTATAACAATTACAAAGCTTGCTGGAGCATTCTTAGTGGTAGTTGCAGTATTTGATTTAATAGATACATATATAATTCAAAAATAGGTGCTTTAAGCATCTTTTTGTTTGTAAAAAAAACTTGCAAGATATACTATTTTTGGGTATAATTAGTTTAATGATATGGGAAGTGTATTGAATGCGCAAGATAATTGCTAGTTTAGATATTGGAAATCATACTATTAAACTTGTAGTTGGGGAAATAGTTCGTGGTAAACTAAATATTTTGGCGTGTGTTGATGTACCTTCCAGGGGAATAAAAAAAGGATTTATTGTTAATCCAGAAAGTGCTATGGAAGCTTTAGATGAGGCATTCAAAAAAGGTGAAGAACAAATTGGATTACCAATAAAAAAAGTTATAGTAAGTGTACCTAGTAATGGAATGGAATGTTTTTTAAGTGAAGGATATACAAGTATAAATAATGAAAGTGGTATTGTTACTAGTAATGATATAATACGTTCAATGCAAGCAGCCGTTTATAATAAGGTAATGGATAATAGAGAATTAGTTACAATACTTCCTACTAAATTTTTGATAAATGATAGTATTGTTACTTCAACTCCACTATCTATGGAAGCAGAAAAGTTAAATGTTAAGGCAGTTGTTGTAACTGTTCCTAAGAAAAATGTAACACCAATAGTAAAAGTACTAGAAAAGTTTGGGATTGAAGTAGTTGATGTAACTGTTGGGTCTTTAGGAGATTACTATGAATTTAGAGATAGTAAGAAAGATACAGAAGTTGGAGCTGTTATAAATATTGGTGCAAGTAAAACAACAGTATCAATATTTAATAAGGGTATTATTACTAGTAGTGAGGTTATCGATATGGGGGGTGATAATATCGATTATGACTTGGGATATGTTTATAAGATTAATAGAAAAAATGCAATAAATATTAAAGAAGTTATTGCTCTTGCTGATAAAAATCTGGCTCAAGCAAATGAATCAGTTATTGTTGAAGATAAAAATGGTGATAAAATAAAAATAAATCAATATAGTGCTAGTGAAATAGTAATGAGCCGGTTAGAAGAAATACTAAATTTAGCAAAAAAACAAATAAATCTCTTAACAAAAAAGCAAATTAGTTATATAATTGTTACAGGGGGAGTAACGGAAACTACAGAATTTAAAAATATATTAGATTATATTTTTAAAGATGCTACTGTAGGTGAAGTCAAGGAAATTGGAGCTAGACATAATAAGTATGCTACTGCTGTAGGATTAATCAAATATTATGATAGCAGACTTAGACTTCGAAATCGTGATTTTTCAATATTTAGTTTAGATGAACAAGAAGAATTAAGTGGAATACATAAAAAAGTAAACATTTCTGAAGATTCAATTTTAGGAAAACTGTTTGGTTACTTTTTTGATAATTAAGGAGAATGAATTATGAATGGATTACAGATGGATCAAATTGCCAAGATAAAAGTTGTTGGCGTAGGTGGCGGTGGATGTAATGCCGTAAACCGAATGATTGAAGAAGGAGTAAAGAGTGTTGAATTCTATGTAGTCAATACAGATTTACAAGTTCTAAATAGTTCTTTATGTCCTAATAAAATTCAAATTGGTAAAAATATTACTGGGGGACGTGGTGCTGGAGCAAACCCGGAGGTTGGACGTGCTGCTGCGCTTGAAAGTAAGACAGAACTAGAAGATGCATTACAAGGAGCAGATATGGTGTTTGTTGCTTGTGGTCTTGGTGGTGGTACTGGTACAGGTGCTGCACCAATTATTGCAGAAATTGCTCAAGAAATGGGAGCTTTAACTGTTGGTATTGTAACTAAACCATTTAGATTTGAAGGTAAAAGAAGAATGGAAAATGCTTTAGTGGGACTTGAGGAACTTCGTCAACATGTTGACTCATTAATCATTATTCCAAATGATCGTTTAAGAGAAATAATTGATAAAACAACAAGTTTTGATGATGCATTTAAAGAAGTTGATAATGTTTTACACCGTGGGGTACAATCAATATCTGACCTTATTGCTGTAACTGGAGTAATTAACCTAGACTTTGCTGATGTTAAAACAGTTATGGAAAAAAGTGGTACAGCAATCATTGGTATTGGATGTAATGCTGGTGAAAATAGAGCAATTGAAGCGGCTAGACAAGCAGTTGCTAATAGTTTACTTGAAGCAACAATTGAAGGGGCAACAAATGCAATTGTCAATGTAACTGGTGGAAAAAATCTTACATTGTTTGAAATAGAAGATGCTGTTGAAACAGTTAGAGAAGCAGCAAATTCCGATATTAATATTATATTTGGGGCAATAAAGAATGAAAACTTAACTGATGAAGTTATTGTTACAGTTATTGCTACCGGATTTGATGATGAAACTGGTGAAGAAGCTTTATTTAGTGATGAACTTCCAAAAAGAAGAAGCAAACCACAAGAAGTAGATGATGAATATGAAATTCCACCATTCTTAAGAAGTGATAATTTCTAAGTTCTAGTTAAACTAGAGCTTTTTTTGATTGTGAAATGAGAACTATGAGACTTATACATATATTACATTTTATTTATATATTATTATTACTTTTTATGGCAGTAACATTTAAAATAAATAATTTACTTTTAATTTTTATTACTTTAATATCTTTTTGGGTAGCTTATTATGGATTTTGTTTGCTTTTTTCTTTGACTATAAAATGGACTTTATTGAAAAGATTACTTCTTTTATTAATATTATCTATATTTGTTGTTTACGAATTTTTGTTTTTAGGTATAAATGATGGTGGTGGGAACGCGATTGAAGATATTGAGCAATATAATGTGGCGTATGAAGGTATGAGTGACAGCATATATTGCCACCATTTACCAGAGGATATTACTGATTTTAACGTTTTAGATTTTTATTATTATCCTTATGATGGAGAAGAAGTTAAGCTTTATGTGTCAGCAAGCGAAAAAGTAATTAAAGAATATGTAGAATATCTTAGCAGTAATGCTATATGGCAAGGTAGTCTTAGTAACAGGCAACTTAATAATATGAGTAATTTTTCTATTGATAATGATTATGCAATAGGGGATTCTGATAATAAGAATACAGTTATTTATATATTGCATAGGGATTATCAGAAAAAAACTATAGAGTATATTGCAGTTGATGATGTACAAAAAGAAATGTTATTTTTCTGCGAAAAACGTAATTATTAATGAGAAACTGAATGTTTCTTTTTTTATTTCTTTTTTTTAAATTTTACTAATTTTAAAAATTGATAGTAGTTTTTGTAATTTTTTTTAATTTTTGAGATTTTTTTCTTAAATATAATAGATAATTTTTAGAATTGGTGATTTGTATTACCTATTTGATTATGATATTATGAATTAACTTTATGAAAAATTAAAGGAGAAAAAATGAACTATTATAAGGAAATCAAAAATGAATTAATAAATAATGAAATAACTAAAAGAGTAAAAGATTATAGTAAGAATAGAAGTGATTTAACTACCTATTACAATGTTGGTAAACTCTTAAGTGAAGCAGGTAAACATTATGGTGAAGGTATTATTAAGGAATATTCTAGAAGATTAACACAAGACATAGGTATTAAATATGATGTTTCGTCGTTAAATAAAATGAAGAAGTTTTATTTATTAAATCTAAAATTGGCGACACTGTCGCCAAAATTATCATATAGTCATTATGTTGAACTATTATCAAAAGATAATTTGGATGAGATAAATTATTATATTATGGTAGCTGAACAAAAAAATTTATCAGTAAGGCAGCTTCGTGAACGAATAAAAAATAAAGAATATGAAAGATTAGATGATATTACTAGAGAAAAATTAATTGCCAAAGAAGAAACCACATTAGCTGATTTAATCAAAAATCCTATTGTTATAAAAAATAGCAATAATAGAGAAATAATCTCTGAAAAAGTATTACAACAATTAATATTAGAAGATATTCCGTCTTTTTTAAAAGAACTAGGTGATGGTTTTACATTTGTCGAAAATGAATACAAAATAAAAATAGGCAATACTTATAATTACATTGATTTGCTTCTTTATAATATTAAGTTTAATTGTTACGTAGTAGTAGAACTAAAAGTAACAGAGTTAAAAAAAGAACATATTGGCCAAATAGAAGTATACATGAATTACATAGATAAGAACTTAAGAGAAATAAATCAAGATAAAACAATTGGAATTATCATATGTAAGAAAGATAATAAATTTATTATGGAATATTGTAGTGATAAAAGAATATTAAGTAAAGAATATAAATTTGTATAGAAAAAACAGATTAAATGAATGGAGGTAATTTAATGTTAGATGTTATTGAAGATATAAGAAATGAATTTAAAATAAAATTAACTGATGATTTAGAAAAAGAAGTAATTGCTTTTTTAAATACTCAAGGAGGCAATATATTTATTGGAGTTGATGATACTGGTAATGTTGTTGGGCTTAATTTAGATGTAGATTTGTTACAAAGAACAATAAAGGATCGTATTAAAGATAATATTATGCCATCAACAATAGGTTTATATGATGTTGCAGTATTAGATTATGAAGATAAAAAATATATTAAAATAATTGTTGCTAGGGGAGTAGAAAGACCATATTATTTAAAAGGGATGGGGATGACTCCAGAAAGTTGTTTTATGCGTGTTGGTAGTGCAGTTCAAAGTATGCCATATGATATTATAAATAATACTTTTGTAAAAAGGGTTAGAAATTCATTAAAGAAAATAGAATCTCCAGAGCAGGATTTATCTTTTACGCAATTGAAAATATATTATGAAGAGAAAAAAATTATTGTTAATGATAATTTTTTGAGGCAGTTAGGTTTTTTCACAGATGATGGTTTATATAATATGAATGCATTTTTGCTTTCTGATAATAACAATATTCCCATTAGATTTGGAAAATATAGTGGGACACAAGCAATTGATTTGATAGAAAATGAAGATTTCGGTTGTTGTTCTATTGTTAAGGCAACTAAAAGTATGTTAGAGAAACTAAAGATAGAAAATAAAATATATACTAAAGTAGGGTATCCACAGAGGAAAGAAATTGAAATGTTTGATTTTGATGCAGTTAGAGAAGCGGTCATTAATGCTATTGTTCATAATGATTGGGCGAATGGTTATGCTCCAAAAGTAGAAATGTTTAGTGATAAGTTAGCAGTATCATCAAATGGTGGTATTCAAGATAATATAACTGAGGAAGATTTTTTAAAGGGATTTTCTTTACCTAAAAATCCTGAGTTAATGAAAGTATTTAGAGATTTGGAATTAGTAGAACAAATGGGTACTGGAATTATTAGAATTCTTAAAAGTTATTCTAAACAATCTTTTGAATTTTTCCCAAATTTTATAAGAGTCAGTTTTCCCTTTAAGAAAAACAAATTTGATGAATCAAAGAAAATGGAGTTTAAAGATAAAGTTAATTTATCTATTACGCAGCAAGCAATTGTTAAATTAATGAGTGATAATCCTAGAATTACTCAAAAAGAGTTAGCTAGACTTTTAGATATTACAGTTAGAGCAATACAAAAAAATATAAAGTCCCTTATTGATTTAGGTGTAATTCAAAGATGTGGGGCTACTAAAAAGGGAGAATGGAAAATCAATTCTAACACTTTGAATTGATTTTCCACGAACTTTCTTACGAACTTTCTTACGAACTTTCTTACGAACTTTTCTACGAACTTTTCTACGAACTTTTCTACGAACTTTTCTACGAACTTTTCTACGAACTTTTCTACGAACTTTCTTACGAACTTTCTTACGAACTTTCTTACGAACTTTCTTACAAACTTTTCTACGAACTTTCTTACGAACTTTTCTACGAACTTTCTTGCGAACTTTCTTACGACGTTTTCTTACGACGTTTTGAATTTTGTTCTTGCTAATAAAAAAATTTCCCAAACAATGTTGGAAAACTTAGTTGGTTATTTATCTTCTTCATCAAGTGGTTCAAACAAAACTCTTATATCTATTCCAAGTACTTTAGCAAATGTCCATATAGTACCAAGGCTAAATGTTTGCTTGTAGTTAGGACTTTCTATATTCATAATAAATCCTTCACTATAATTACACATCATAGCAAATTTAGTTATTGTTAAGTTCTTTAATTTGCGTTGTTTCTTTAAATTTTGTCCAACAAGATAGTATATGTATTCCTCACTATTTTTATCCAAGATAATTACCTCAACTTTCTATAAAAATTGTCTCATTAATTAATTGATAAAATTTCACTGATTAAGTGAGGTATTTTACGGGTTTTCATTACTAATAGAATCAAAAAGTAATTTTATATCAATATTAAGTGCTCGAGATATAGTCCATAAAGTTCCTAAACTGAAAGTTTGTTTATAATTAGGACTTTCTATGTTTTTGATAAAACCTTCGCTGTAATGGCATTCCATTGCTAATTTTTCTATACTCATTTTTCTTAATTTACGGTACTTTTTAATATTTTTTCCAACAAGATAGTAAATATAATTTTTATCATTTTTATTCATATTTTCTTCACACAAATTCTCCTACACAAATTGTCTCATTTATTCAGTGAAAAAAAATCACTCATTCGGTGAATTTTGTGATATACTATTTATAACAAGATAGGAGTAAGTGATTTATGAAAAAAATTATATTTATTATGTTAAGCATTAGTGTAGTTTGTTTATTGTTATTTTTTATTATATACGGACAAAATCAACATATAGTAATAGAAAATACGAAAACAAAGAAAAATATAATAAATACCAATGCATTAACAATGATGTATGAAACAGAGGCTGGTAGTGGGGAATATCAAGTATCAACGGATACAACATGGCCGCAGGATGGATATATTTTTAATGAAACATTATCTAAATGTGAGAATGGTGGAACATTATTTTGGAATAATGAAACTAACAAAGTAATAATGCAATCTAATACTAGTGATAGGTGTTATGTATATTTTGATGTTGATGTTAATACGCTTGCTGATGTTTGTTCAGGTGGAGAAAAATTGGCACAATGTATAAAAAACTTTTATAATACTTTTGGTGAAGGAGAAGATGGACTTTACTATCATGATGGTCAGGGAGAATACGGAGATTTAGAAGCATATTATAATTCATATAGATATAGCGGAGCAAATCCCAATAATTATGTATGTTTTGGAAGTGATGCAGCAACATGTCCAGAAGATAACCTATATCGAATAATAGGGGTCTTTGGTAACCAAGTAAAATTAATAAAAAATAGTAGATTAGGTGCTGCTTATGCTAGTAGTGGTGATTGGAAAAATAATTCAATAAATATGGATTTACTTAATGGTACTTATCTAGAAAGTCTTGGAAATTGGGAAAATTTTATTGCAAACACTACTTGGAATGTTACATATCAAAGTAGTGTTGGAAATCTTAAAAATATTAATATTGTTGAAGAACCTTACGACTTTGATAATATTTTATATAGTGCTAAAATTGGTTTAATATATTTAAGCGATTATGGGTATGCGGCAAGTCCAGAATATTGGAATACACATATGAGTCAATATGCAGACTCTATTTCTTCTAATTGGTTATCGAAAATGATAAATAGTTGGACTATTGTTTCAATGGATGAAAATCAAGTATATGTAATCGATGCCGAAAATAATATTCGAAATTTTCCTATACTATTTTCTGGTCAAGTGATATTTCCTGCTTTTTACTTGAATTATTCTGTTATTTATTCTGATGGAAAGGGTTCAGTTAATAATCCATACAGAATATCTTTAGAAAAACAAGACACTTTTAACTTTTTTATAGATGATAAAGAATATACTGCTGAAGCGGGAATGACATGGTATGATTGGATTGTCAGCGATTACAATGTAGATAATTTTTATATTGATTTTGAATATAATAAAGAACCTGGTATCTCTAATTCAAATGTTTTATTTGGTAATGGAGAGCGTGTCTATGATTCAGAAACGCTTGAAGATGTTTTTGGTGGAGAAAAAATAATAGAAGGTTATTATACGACATAAATAAACTTGTATCCTTATATTTATTTGTAAGGCTGTCATTTAATTTATATTAAAGTTATTTAAAGATGTGTTAATTGATATTATCACAAAGGTAGATAAATAAAAAAATTAATATCTTCGACATAAAGCGACAAATTAGTCGCTCTTTTTTTTGTATAATCATTTCGTGATTGGTATGAAAATATATTTAGATCTAGTATTTATGCTTAATTTTATATATGATTTACTTTTAATGATGACTGTTGATATAACTTTAAAAAGGCATACTAAATTTAGAAGATTAATATTTAGTGCTATTCTTGGAGCATTATCACTAGCCATATTATTTCTTCCATGTGGTGAAATAATGTTATTTATTCTTAAGGTGGTTACTAGTGCTCTTATGATATTAATTGCTTTTGGATATAAAAACATTAAATATTTTTGTGCTAATATGATTTATTTATATATGACGAGTGTAATACTCGGAGGATTTTTATATTTTTTAAATGTTGAATTTAGTTATAAAAGGGAAGGGATGGTCTTTTATTTTGAAGGGTTAAATGTTAATTATATACTTCTTTTGATTGTTGCTCCGATTATATTATTTTTGTATGTAAGAGAACATAAAAAGTTTAAGAGTACATATAATTATAATTATAAAGTTAGTATTGTATTTAAAAATGGTAAGTGTTTGGAGTGTAATGGTTTTTTAGATACAGGTAATAAGTTAAGAGATCCCATAACTAAAAAGTATGTAATACTTGTTAATAAAAAAGTATTAGAGCCATATATAAATATAAGAAGTCCTATGTATGTAACTTATAAAACTGTTGGGTATCAAGGGTTAATTGAGTGTTTTAGTATTAGATATATTAAAGTAAATAATCAAGTGTTTAATAATTATTTGGTAGGATTAGTGCCAGAGAAAATAAATTTAAATGGTAGTGATTGTTTACTTAATTATAAATTAATGGAGGATATATGTTTAGAAAATTAATTGAACTATTAAAAAGTAAGTATAATGAAGTCTTCTTTGTTGGGGCAACTGATAAACTGCCATCACCACTTAGTAAGGAAGAGGAACTTGCGTATTTGATTAAAGCGCAGCAAGGTGATGAAGAAGCAAGAAATAAATTAATTGAACATAATTTAAGATTAGTGGTATTCTTAGCTAAAAGATATGAAAATACAACATATGATATAGAAGACTTAGTAAGTATTGGATCAATTGGGTTAATTAAAGGAATTAATACATATAAGATAGATAAAAATATTAAGTTAGCAACTTATGCATCAAGGTGTATTAGTAATGAAATACTTATGTTTCTTCGTAAGAATAAGAGAAAGAGAAGTGAAGTATCTTTAGAAGAGGCATTAAACTATGATAGTGAAGGTAATGAACTACATTTAGAAGATATACTTGGTACTGATGCCGAATTAGTACCAAAGGAGTATGAAAAAAGAGTTGATAAAGAGATTCTTAGTAAAGAAATTGAAATGCTTAGTCCTAGAGATAAAGAAATTATGACTTTGAGATATGGCCTTAATAATACTATTGAATATACCCAAAAAGAGGTGGCAGAGATGCTTGGTATTAGTCAAAGTTATATATCAAGAATAGAAAAAAAGGTAGTTAGAAAATTAAGTCAAGTAATGCACTAAATGTATTTATTGTATAAAAAAGACTCCTTTTAGACAAAATATTGTTTGAAAGGAGTTTTTAATGTCAAAATATAAAGTAGATATAACAGGAATAAATACAAGTGATATTAAAGTATTAACCAATGAAGAAATGATACATTTATTTGTTAGATATAGAGAGGGAGATATTACCGCTAAAGAAGAACTTATAAATGGCAATTTAAAATTAGTTTTAAGTATACTTCGATCTTTTAATAGGGGAGATGTAAATTTAGATGATTTATTTCAAGTTGGGGTCATAGGTTTAATCAAAGCAATTGATAATTTTGATTTATCTTATGGCCTTAAACTTAGTACATATGCAGTCCCTTTAATTATTGGAGAGATTAAAAGATATATCAGGGATAATACAGCAATGCGTGTTAGTAGAAGTATAAAAGATTTAGCATACCAAATTATTAAATTTAAAGATGAATATATGGCAGAGCATGGGGTTGAGGCAAATAGTAGTGTTATTGCAGATGCTTTAGGGATTGAAGAGTATAAAATTGCATTTGCGCTTGATGCTTTAAAAGATCCTGCAAGTATTTTTGAACCTATCTATAATGATGGTGGGGATACGATTTATTTATTTGATCAAATTGCTGATGTCAAAGATAAAAATAGTGATAAGGATATGCTTATATCTTTAAGAAAAGCTTTGCTTAAAATTAAAGAAAGAGAAAAATCTATCTTGTTAGAGAGATTTATTATTGGTAAAACGCAGATGGAAATTGCTTCCGAGTTAGGGATTAGTCAAGCACAGGTATCAAGACTAGAAAAAAGTGCCATTGAAAATGTACGTAAATTAATTAAATAAACATATATTTTTATAAGGGTGGTTAGATGTATTTAAGTGAATTACAAAATAAAGATATTATTAGTGTAAAAACGGGAATTAATTTAGGAAGGATAGTAGATGTGGAAGTAAATAGTGAAGGAAAAATAATATCTTTTATTGCGGAAGAAAAAAAGTTTTTTAGAAAAGTATTAAAAACTGGAGAAGTAAATTTTACTTTTAATGATATTGCTAAGATTGGAACGGATGTAATACTGGTAAATAAATAAAAAATATGTTATAGTAAGTGTATGAGAACGAGAAGTTTAATAATTGCAATATTTATTTTAATAATCGATCAAATTGTCAAGATTTCAATTGACAGTTTTTTGCGTATAAGTGAATTAATTACAGTTATTCCTAATTTTTTTTATATTACCAAAGTTTATAATGATGGAGCTGCATGGAGTATTTTTGATGGTTCTGTAGCATTTTTAATAATAGTTGCAATTGTTGCTTTGATATTTTTGGTAAGTTACCAAAAAATATTTCAAAAAAATTTTCGAAATATAGTAGCATTTGCTTTAATTTATGGAGGATTACTTGGTAATTTAGTAGATAGAATAGTATATGGATATGTAATTGATTATATAAAATTATTATTTGGAAATTTTAGTTTTCCAGTGTTTAATTTAGCAGATATGGCAATAGTAAGTGGTTTTATTCTTCTTATATATGCAGTATTACGAGGTGAAGATAAAAATGGATTTAGTAGTAAAGACAAATGATGGTAGAATAGATAAATACTTAGCAGGTATTACAAATTATAGTAGAGAATTAATTAGTAAAATGATTGCTGATAACTATATATTAGTAAATGGAAATGCGGTTAAGGGAAGTTATAAAGTAAGTGTTGGTGATGTAATAACTATTAAAGATGGCTATGTAAAAGAGATGAATGTAAGTGCTAAAAAGATGAACTTAGATATAGTTTATGAAGATGATTATTTAATGGTTATCAATAAACCTAGTGGATTAGTAGTGCATCCAGGGAATGGAAATTATGATAATACTTTAGTAAATGGGCTTATGTATTATACTAATAATTTAAGTGATGTTGCTAAAGAAGAAATGCGTCCTGGTATAGTTCATCGACTTGATAAAGATACTAGTGGTTTAATGTTAGTGGCAAAAGATAATAAAACACATGAATTACTGGCTGATGATTTTAAAAATAAACGAATACATCGTGAATATGTAGCGTTGCTTGATGGAGTAGTTCCAGAAAACTCTGCAATAATTGATGCACCACTTGCTAGAAGTAGTGAAAATTATCAAAAAATGGCCGTTAAGGCTGGGGGCAAGAGAGCAGTAACCCATTTAGAAGTAATAAAAAAATATAAGGAATATACCTTAGTTAGACTCACTTTAGAAACAGGAAGAACACATCAAATAAGAGTACATATGGCATATATTGGCTATCCAGTTCATAATGATCCAGTTTATAATAAGAAGAAAAGTGATGAATTTGGGCAATTCTTGCATTCAGAGTATTTAAAATTTATTCATCCAATTACTAAAAAGGAACTAGAATTTAGAGTGGATTTTCCTAGAGAATTTCAAGAATTTTTAGATGCTTTGGAGAAAAGTAATTAAGATATATACAAATGAAAAAGATACCATTAATAAATAGGGTACACTAGATAATTGATATGCACCAAATATTCTTTTAAAGTCTTTAATAAGTAAAATACTAAATATTAGAAGAAATGATATAGCAATTAAACTTAAAAAAAAGTTAGAAAAATAACCAAAGAATAAAGCAACACTTATATTTAATATGTAATTAGTTATAAGAAAAAAAAGAATACTTTCATCTAAAATATTGTAGTTGATTATTTTTAATATGGGAATTAGTAAAATTGTGATAGACAAAATGTAAAATAGAAAGAAAAGCATAGGTATCACCTCTTTACTAAATATATGATTTATTGTAAAATAAAAGAACGAAGGAGAGTGTATATGGCTTCAATAATGATACGAAAAAATGACCAAATAATGATGAGTTTGGTGCATTATTTTGTAACTAAAGAAAATTATTCTCCGATACATGTTCAGGGAGTAAAAGATGAGATTTGGTTAGAAAATTTAAATGGACCATACCGGGTTATAAGAATAAGTTGTAATAGGGTAATTAATGAAGAACAATATAATTATGATATGTTTAAAATGGAACATATTATTAAGCAAATAAAAAGAAAAACATTGTCGTTAAAGATGAATGCTTTAAATATTTGTTTAGATATGAGTGATAGAGTAAAATATAGTGAGCATGGCAATATTGAAACTATTAACGTTTCATCATTAAATGAAATTAAGAAAAATTCTGCTTTACAAGAGATATTTCCTAATTTGAAAGATGAATTAATTGATTCAAAAGATGGGCTTGATTTAATTATTAATGTAACAAATGATATAAATGAAAAGACTGAAAAAGAAAACAAATTGTTTGCTAAAGTTTTTTCACCTAAAAAAATAATATTTACTAAATTAATTATACTTGCATGTATTGTTATGTATATAGTTGTTGGTATTAAAGATGGAAACTTTTTAAGTTTTAGTGCAACTACATTAGCAATGCTTGGAGGAAATAACTTAATGCTTGTACAAAATGGTGAAGTATGGCGGCTTCTTACCAGCGCATTTTTACATGCGGGTTTAATTCATCTATTAGTTAATATGTATTCACTTGCTATACTTGGTACACAAGTTGAAACATTTATTGGTAAGTGGAAATTTTTATTCATTTATTTAATTAGTGCCATAAGTGGTAATTTGCTTTCTTTAGTGTTTAGTGCATCGAATGTTATTTCGGTTGGTGCTAGTGGGGCTTTATTTGGTTTGATGGGAGCATTACTTTATTTTGGATATCACTATCGCCTTTACTTGAGTGAAGCGATACGTAATCAAATTATTCCTATAATAATTCTTAATTTACTTATAGGTTTTACAATATCTGGTATTGATAATGTTGCTCATATCGGTGGTTTAATTGGGGGCTATTTAGCAGCAATGGCAATAGGAATTGATTATAAGAGTGCCAAGAGAGATATGCTTAATGGTTGGATAGTTTTAGTGTTATATATAGTATTTTTAAGTGTAGTTGTATTTTTCTTCAAATAAAAAAGGGCAAACAAAAAATTCATATTACTGATATGAATTTTTGTTTTCTTAAAATTTGCGATATAGTCCAATGGCTTTACCTAGTATGGTAATATTTGGAAAAATTAATGGTTCCATTGTATCATTTTCTGGTTGTAATCTAATATGATCTTTTTCTTTGTAAAATGTTTTTAAAGTTACTTCATTTTCACTAGTCATAGCAACAACGACATCACCATTTTTAGCATCATTTTGACGTTTTACAATAACATAATCATTATCATATATTCCTTTATTAATCATCGATTCACCACTTACATGTAAAGTAAATACTTCACCACTTTTGGGCATAAGGGATGCTGGTAAGTCAAAAAATTCATCAGGTTGTTCAATAGCTGTAATTGGACTACCTGCAGTTATTTTACCTAGTAAAGGAACCTTTACGACATCATCATTTTTTTCTAAGTATTCATTATCAACTAAAAGTTCAATTGTTCTAAACTTGTTATTGGTTGATTTTATATATCCTGCTTTTTCTAGATTTTTAATGTGGACAAATACAGTAGCAGGACTGTTTAAGCCAACTCCCGCACATATTTCTCTAATTGCTGGGGGATAGCCATGAGTAGCTGTATATTTTTTTATGTACGTTAATATTTCTTCTTGTCTTGGTGTTAATTTTTTATCCATATTTATACCTCCATTATCATTTTACAATACTTTGTGTAAAAAGTCAAACATTTGTTTAATTTTGTGATTGACACAAACAAATATTCGTGATAAATTTATTTCAGAAAGAAGAGGTAATGTGTTATGATGAATGTTTTAAAAAAGTATAGTGGAGTATTATTTTTCTATTTAGTTATTATAGGAATGGTTTTGCTTGTTAATGCTAGGTTTGAAGCATTGGGTACAGATAATAATGTAGTAACTTATGCAATGAGTGAATGATTATGCCCAATTTTTATTCTAGATTTTGTTTAGGGAGTATAGTATAATTAAAGTGGAGAAGATAATATGGGAAAAAGAGTATTAATTATTTATGCTCCTTATGGTTCAGGTCATAAATCAATTGCAGATAAAATAAATAATTATTTAGAAGAACATAGCGATTTAGAAGTAAAAGTATTTGATGTTGCTAAGTATTCTAATTTATTAGGTAAACTCAGTATTAGAATATTTGATGTATTTACAAGGCATAGTTTTCATAAGACTTTTAGTTTTATTTATGATATTGCTGATAATCGGTTAGCTAGTTTAAGTCAAATGAAACTTGTTAAAAAAGCTTTTGATAATGAAAAATTGCGTAAAGAAATAGCGGATTTTAATCCGGATTTAACTATTTCTACACATTTTTTCGGAGGAAATATAATAAGTTATTATAATAAATTAGGTATTACTGATTCTTTAATTATGACTGTTATAACGGATTATGTTTCTCACAGTTACTGGAGAAAAGATCATCAAAGTCAAGATGCCTTTATAGTTGCTAATGATATAATGAAAAACGTTATGATTAAAAAAGGTATTGATGGAAAGAAAATATATCCTTTTGGGCTTCCTTTTGATCGCAAGAATATGGAAAATTTAGATAGTAAGGAAGAGGTAATGTTTAAATATAACATTGATCCTGCGAAGAAAACTTATTTATTTTTTGGTGGTGGAGCAATGGGGTCGATGGGTAGTCTCGATTATTTGAAGGCCTTAATTTGGCAAGATTTACCAATTAATATTATATTTATTAGTGGTAGAAATCAAAAATTAGAAGAAAAGGCCAGAAGATATGTTATGAAGAAAAAAGCGAGTAATGTTAAAGTATTAGGTTTTACTAAAGATGTTTATAATTTACTTAATGTAAGTGATGTAGTTATATCTAAACCAGGTGGGGCAACTTTGACAGAATGTATTGATATGCGTGTTCCTTTAATATTAATACCTGGGAATGGTGGACCTGAAAAATATAATGCTCGATATATTTGCAAAAAGAAGTATGGATGTAAAGTAATGAGCCCGATAGGTTTAGCATCTGCCGTTAAGAAAACTTTAAAAAAAGAAAAATTAGTTATTAAATGGCGAGAAAATATGCAAAAGCATGATAAAAATGAATCAACTAAAAAGATTTTGGAACTAGCATTAAAGATGTTAAAAAATAAAAAGAGTAGTAATTCTTAAAAACATGTGTTAATATATTTATTGGTAAGTCCCCGTAGTTTAATGGATAAAACAAGCCCCTCCTAAGGGTTAGAGTGATGGTTCGATTCCGTTCGGGGACGCCATTAATGGAGATAATATGAAAGTATTTGATTTTGATAATACTATATATGATGGGGAGTCTTTAGTAGACTTTTTTTGTTTTTGTATAAGAAAGAAGAAAAGTTTAATTTTTAAAATTCCTGCTGTATTATCTGCAGCAATACTTTATAAAATGAATAAATTATCTATTGATGATTTGTATGAAAAAGCAAGTAAGTTAACTAGTGTTATTATTAAAAATAAAGATGATATAAATGGATATGTAGAAGAATTTTGGGGTAATAATAAGAAGAAATTAAAGAAATATATGTTAGATAAAATAAGTGAAGAAGATGTAATTATTACTGCATCTCCAGATATTTTAATTAATGGTATATCGAGTGAACTTAAAACGAAAAATATTATTAGTTCAATATTAAATGTTAATACTGGTAAATTTGAATTTATTTGTTTTAGAGAAAATAAAGTAACTATTTTTAAAGAAAAATATAAAGATACTATTATTGATGAGTGTTATACAGATTCTTTATCTGATTTACCTCTAATGAAGCTTGCTAAAAGAGCGTATTTAGTGAGTAAAGAAAAAATAGAACTTATTGATGTAAGTAAACTTGGCAACTAAATGTTGTTTTTTTTATATTTATGATAAAATTTGGGTAGATAAGGAAGGTTTGATTTATGAAAAAGGTAATGATATTTTCAGTTTGTTTGTTGTTAGTAACGGGATGTGATGTAGAAAAGCCGGTAGTTTCTACAATGCCACTAGAAACTGGTTATTCTTTTGAAACAGCACCAGATGGAGCAAGGAACTATAGAGAAATATATAGTGATGGCAGAAAAATAATTTCTGAATTTGTTAGTATTAAGTATACAAATGATCATAAAGATGTAAAAAATATGGAATTAGAAGATGCAATAAAAAATGAAGTAATAACCATAGATGATTTAATTAATGTTATGATTTATAAAGATACTGCTAATGATGGGGGCTCTAAACTTTATCAATTTGGAGAAGATTCTTCTATATATTTGGTTACATGTAATACTTCACAAGGAAATAGAGATATAATTATTGGGACAAATCCAGATATTGTAGGTTTGTGTCAGTCAGAATAAAGCATTAGCGCTTTATTTTTTTTCTATTTTTTGGTATCCTTTTATTAAGGATGTGTTATGAATGAATAAGAAAAATAAAACTAAAAAAGAGCGCCTTAGAGATAGATTAAAAGAGCAGATTAAAACTCATAAGAAAGCTTTTGCCTTATATATGGTTTTAAGATTATTAGTATTAATTACTTTAATATTACAATTAATTCATGGCAATTATGAAAATGCTTTTTTATGTATTTTAACATTAATATTATTTTTGATTCCTAGTTTCTTTGAAGAAAAGTTTAAGTTAGATTTACCAGAAGCTTTAGAAATAATTATTTTGCTTTTTATTTTTGCAGCAGAAATACTTGGAGAAATACAAAATTTCTATAATGTTTTTGCTAATTGGGATTTAATACTTCATACGATTAATGGTTTCTTGTGTGCCGCGGTTGGCTTTTCTTTGATTGATATTTTAAATAGATATGATAAGTTTCATCTTAATTTATCACCATTCTTTGTAGCAATTGTTGGCTTTTGTTTTTCGATGACTATCGGAGTTTTATGGGAGTTTTTCGAATATGGAGCAGATAGATTAATTCATACTGATATGCAAAAAGATAAGATAGTAGAAAGTATTTATTCGGTTACTTTAAATGAAGAGGGTAAAAATATTGTTGAGAGTATTGAAAATATAGATGAAGTATATATTTTTTCGGAAGATGGAACTTATGTTTTGGATGGTTATTTAGATATAGGTCTTAATGATACAATGGGAGATTTGATGGTAAATTTTGTTGGAGCAGTAATATATTGTATAATTGGCTTTATTTATGTAAAAAAACGGGATGAAGGTAGTTTAGCGGAAAAGTTTATTGTAAGAATGAAGGAATAAGATGGAGAATTTTTTAAGAATTGGTAATATAATTGTTTTAGTTTTAATATTAGCGCTTTTTATTATTGCTCTTGACCACTTTGATTATTTACCTTGGAATAAGGATACTGAAGCGGTGGGTTTTGTGGCATCAAATAATGATGCTGATGGCGATGGAGTAGATGATTATACGGATATTTTAAATGGAGCAAGAAAATTTGTTTCTTTAGAACCTAGTTATAAAGATGCTTACTATAATGGGGGATATCCTGATGATGATAATTATGTTAGTACTGATATAATTTGGTATGCTTTAAGGGAAGCCGGATATGATTTTAAAGAGATGCTTGATGAAGATATGGCCAATAATATTAGCGATTATGGAATAGATGAGATTGATCCTAATATTGAATTTCGAAAGATAAATAATATTAAAGTGTTTCTAGATAAATATGCTGAAGAAAAATCTTTAGATGCAACAGATGCATCAGAGTGGCAGGGTGGAGATATTGTAATATTTGATGGTCATATAGCAATAGTTAGTGATAAATTAGATGATGATGGCATTAATTATATAATTCATCATGATGGCAGTAGTAATTATGAGGAAGATGCCTTAATGCAAAGAAAAATAATAGGGCATTATCGTTTTAATTTAGATATGGCTAGTTTTGATGAAAATAACGAAAAATAGCAGAAAATTTAGCAAAAATGGCTCAAAAAATGAAGAAAATAGTGTAAAATAGACATTAGCAGTTCAAAAATTGCCACATTTGTGATATAATTAATAAATGTGAGGGGAAAAATGACAATTAATAAAGAAGTAGAATTTAATAATATAATTAGTGATATATTGAAAAATGAAGAATTTATAGATTTAAAATATGAGATACATCATGGTATTTCTAGATTAGATCATTCTTTAAATGTGGCAAGACTTACTTATAAAACTTGTAAGAAATTGCATGTGAAGAATTATGAAGAAGTTACAAGAGCTGCTTTATTGCATGATTTTTTTAGAACAGAAGATGTTCCTGAAAAGTGCTTTTTAAATCACCCTGATAAAGCTGTAGAAAATGCTAAAAAGAACTTTGAATTATCAAGTGTTCAAGAAAACATTATTGCGTCTCATATGTTTCCAATTGCTCGTGTTACACCAAAACATGTAGGTAGTTGGATAGTTAGTGGGGCTGATAAGGCTGTTGCTATTTATGAATGTACAAAATATAAAGTGCCTTTAACTATTGGGGCAGCATTTCTATTTTTCATGAATGTTTGTTTTATTCAAAGATAATAAAGTAAACAACTGAATTTAATCGGTTGTTTATTTTTTTATAATTTTATGTTATTATTTTAATATAGTAGAGGAAGTGGATTATGGCAAAAATAGATAATGAAGCAATTAATAGCATAAAAGTACTGGCCCTTGATATGATTGATAAAGCAGGAAGTGGGCATCCAGGTATAGTTTTAGGAGCAGCACCAATTGTTTATGCCTTATATAAGGAACATTTGAAAGTTATACCTAGCAAACCTGATTGGATAAATAGGGATAGATTTGTTATGTCAGCAGGACATGGTTCAGCTCTTTTATATTCGATGCTTTATCATGCCGGATATGATATAGATATTGAAGAGTTAAAGCATTTTAGAGAACTCAATTCTTTAACGCCAGGACATCCAGAATATCGGGTTACTCCAGGGGTTGATGCATCAACTGGTCCTCTGGGACAAGGAATAGGTATTTCTGTTGGTATGGCAATGGCAGAAAGATATTTAAATGCTATTTGTAATATTGAAAAGAAAAATAGTGAGTTAATCGATTATTACACATACTGTTTATGTGGTGATGGGGATTTAATGGAAGGTGTAAGTTATGAGGCATTATCTTTTGCTAGTACGCAAAACTTGAATAAACTTATACTTTTATACGACTGTAACAATGTGAGTTTAGATAGTGATACTGCAAATACATTTACAGAGGACATTGAAATACGTTTTGAAGCATTGGATTTTAATGTTTTAACTGTTAAAAATGGCGATGATTATAATGAAATATCTAAAGCTATAAAACAAGCAAAAAAATCAGATCGTCCTTCAATAATTATATGTAATACAACTATTGGTAAGGATTCATTATTAGAAGGAACTAATAAAGTACATGGTAAACCTTTATCAAAAGAAGATTTAAGTAATATTAAAGAAAAGTATAAAATAACAACGGAAGCATTTAATATCGATAGCAAAATTCTTACTCATGTTCAAGCTGCAATTAATAACCGAGTTGGTGAAGAATACAAATCTTGGGAAGAAGAATACAAGGGTATTAAAGAAAGTGATAATATTGGGCTTCATTCAATGCTTAATTTGCTTGAAAGAAATACGTTTGTAATTGATTTTGATGATACAAAATTTAAGATTAGTGATGAATATAGTGAAGAGTTAAGAGAAAGTAATCATAAGATTATGAATTTTATATCACCGAAGAATCCGTTTTTTTTAGGAGGATCTGCCGATCTATCTTCAAGTTGTAAGACAAACTTAGATAAATCAAGTATTCAAAGTGAAGATAACCCAGTGGGTAAAAATATTTACTTCGGTGTTAGAGAACATGCTATGGGGGCTATACTTAATGGGATGGCTTTATCTAATTTAAAAGTATTTGGTTCAACTTTCTTAGCATTTAGTGATTATCAAAAGCCGGCGATTCGCTTGTCTGCTTTAATGAATTTGCCAGTAACTTATATTTATACTCACGATTCAGTATATGTTGGAGCAGATGGACCTACGCATGAACCAGTAGAACAACTTACTATGCTTAGAAGTATTCCTAATTTTATTACGTTTAGACCAGCTGATATCAATGAAATAATGGGTTCTTGGGAATATATACTTAAAAATAATTGTCCAACAGCATTAGTTATAAGTAAAGAAAAGAGAAGTAAGATGAAAAACACTAATGCTAAATTTGTTAAGTATGGGGCATACATGATTAGAAAAGAAAAGTATCACTTGGATGGAATAATTATTGCAACAGGTTCAGAGGTAGAAACCGCGATGGATATATCTCGAGAATTATTTACTATGGGTATAGATACAAGAGTAGTGTCAATGCCATCGATGGAACTTTTCTTAAAACAAAACTCTAAATATGAAGAACAATTACTACCTAAAGATGTGCCAACATTTGTAATTGAGGCCGGAGCTAGTTTAATTTGGAATAGATTTGCTACTAAGCCAGAATATATTTTCGGAGTAAATAGGTTTGGTATGAGCGGTAAAAGTGAGGAAGTAATTAAGTATTTAAAGATAGATAAAAATAGTATTTTAGAAAAAATTGCTAATTATTTAGAAAAAGATGTTAACATCGACATAATTTGACAAGTTTTTTGTCCTTAATTTGTTATCCTATTGGTGGGTGATGAAATTGAGGACATTTTATATTTTTAAAATCAATAAGGAAATGGGGATACTTCTTAGGGAAAGCCCTTATAATTTGTTTAAATCGTTAGAAAGCATTTATTTACTTGATAGGGCAAGTATTGGTTATGGTAAAGAGTTACTCGATCAAATAATTGTACCAATTGATAAGGTAAAGTTTAATAAACTTATCTATGATAAAAATAAAGATAATGACTTTTATATGAAAATTGGGGATAATCATAGAATTCTTAATAAGTATCGTAAGGAAGAGACGAATATTTGGGTTAGGAATTCTCATATTCTTATGAAAACAAATATAATTAGTAAAAATATTCAAAAGTTTTTACCTTTAAATGGTCTATTTGCTTGTGATTTTGAAAATAAAGATTACTTCTGGTTAGAAGAATTAGTGCGATTATAAGTTGTTAAAAAGATAAATTTATAGTAAAATAATGATGTAAGGAGGGCATTTTATGGGACAATTAATCCTTTATTTAGTAATTGGTTTACTTATTGGTTTAGTGGCTGGTTTCTTAATTGCTCGTTTTATGATGAAAAGAGAACTTGAAAAAAATCCTCCGATTAATGAAAAGATGATTGAAGCAATGATGAGTAGTATGGGAAGAAAACCAAGTCAGAAACAAGTACGCCAAGTGATGCAACAAATGAATAGGTATAAGTAATATGCTTATACTTTTTATTTTGAAAAAAGATTGAATAATTTATAAAAGTTTGGTATATTATATATGTAAGTGTTACCCATAGTGGTGGGGAGCATCTACTAAAAGGTAGGCGCTATTTTAGCGCCTTTTTGCTTGGCCTCTATTACTAAAAAGTACGAGTACCAGAATTATAATTACTTGACAAAATATTTTGTCGTTCATGGCATCACTTCCTTCACTAAAGATTTCTCCCGAAGAAAACCCCCGAAAAAAACGCAATAATTACTAAAAGTTAGCAGACGCTCCCACTATGGGTAACGGTTAATTATTCTAAAGTTAAAATATTAAAAATACAAGAAAAATCGTATGACAAATTTCGACATGGCTATTAAAATATTTAATTAATTTTATAAAAATTTACATAAAAATGTTTACTTTTTTTGCATATTTTGGTAATATTTAAATATAGAATAAAGAGGTGTAAGAAAAATGATGGATTTCATATATGAACTATATCAAAATGATAATTTTGTTTTGTACCTTACAATTGCCTTAGTAATACTAATTGTTTTATTTGTTTTAGTTCTTATATTTGGTAAAAGAGATCAAAAACTAGAAGAAACTAAAAGATTACAAAAAATTGATGTAGATGCTTTTAAAGAAGAAAAAAATGATGAAGTGGCAAAGGTTGAGGTTAAAGAAGAAAAACAAGAAAATGTAACTTTGGAAAGTGCAGAAAATAAAGAAGAAGTAAAAACGGAAGTTACAGAAGAAAAAGTAACTGAAGAAGTAAAAACTCCAAAGTCTATATTTGATGATACGCAAGTGTTACCAATTGCTACAAAGGAAACAAAAGAAGATAGTGAAGAAGTAAATGTTACTACTTTTGAACCTATTAGTGTTGAAGAAAATAAGGAAGATGTAACTCTAGACAAAGAAGAAAAACACGAAAATACTACAGTTAAACCTTTACTTAGTGACATGGAAGAAGAAGATAAACCAATTAAGTTAGATGAAATTAATTTTGATGATTTAACTATTGAAAAAGATCTTGGAGAACTTGAAAATATTAAAAATGAATTTGATAGTATAAAGATACCTGATGTAAAAGAAATAAATACGGAAACTAAGAAAGAAAAAGTAATAGAAAGAAATGAAACTAAGCCTTTTAAACCAGGACCACAAGTATTTAGTTCGGTATTTGTTAAAAAAGAAGAACCTGTTATAGAAGGAACAAAAGAAGAAATAAAGCCTGAAGAAAAAAAGGAAGAAGTTTCTAAAACTAGTTTATTTTCTATTCAAGATGATGATGAAGAGGCAATAGAACTTCCACCACTTAAGATGCCAAAGAAGAAAGAAGAAAATAAGGAAGAGGCAAAAGCGTTTAATTTTGATGATATATCTGGTGAAACTTATAACATTAAATAGTCAACAATTATGTTGGCTTTTTCTTTGCTTTATTATATAATAGATATCCAAGTGAGGATGAATAATATGGTAGAAAGTTTAGTAATTGATAGAATTATAGAAATATTAAATAATAATATTTCCGTTGATGAATTAATTAATTTAGATATTGTTGATAATAGTAAAATAAGTAAAGATGATTCAATTTTGGTAATTGAAAAAAGATTAAAAGAACAAATTAATGATTTGGTATTAACTTTTGGAATTGTTGGAGCACTAAAGAAAATATTAGCGTTGCAACAAACATTAGATGAAATTGAGCCTTGTAGTAATGCTACTTTATTATCTATTGGTGCTAAACTTTTATATGATCGTATTTTAGATTATTATACTCCAGTGGTTTATGCGAAGATTGTAAAATGGTTTCCAAGATTATTTGAGGGAAAAATTATTCCAGAAGAGATTTGGGAAGATGTAAAAAGGGTTCCTTTTACAGATGAGTTCTTACTTGGCATTGTCTCAGTAGATGATGAACAAATTAGTTTATTTGGAGACATTTCAAATGATACTTTAAATGATTTAGTTATAGCAGTTAATAATAAACATAGGGTTAAAAGTGCCGCTAAAAAGGCAATTAGGAGAGCTTTTAGTAAAGAAGAAATTCGTAGCGTTTTTTTGAACTGTCAAATATTTTAACTGAAAATGAAGATGTTGAAACGGTAATTTTTTTACGGGTTTTATTAAGGGAAATACCTGATATTAATAAAGAAAAAAAGAAAAAATATAGTTGTGATATGCAACAGTTAAGAATTAAACAATTTTTGATGTAAATTTGCGATAAATGTTGATTTTATCGCGTTTTTCTTGTTATAATGGGTTAGGTGAATAAGATATGGCAAAATATGATGAAACATCGATAAAAGTTTTAGAAGGATTAGAAGCAGTCCGTAAAAGACCTGGTATGTATATTGGGTCAACAGATAAACGAGGACTTCATCATTTGGTTTGGGAAATTGTTGATAATTCCATCGATGAAGTTATTAATGGTTATGGTAATTATATTAAAGTTATTATTAATAAAGATGGTAGTATTACAGTTGCAGATAATGGGCGTGGAGTTCCCATTGGAATGCATGAAACTGGCAAGAGTACACCTGAGGTAATTTATACCGTTTTACATGCTGGTGGTAAATTTAGTGAAGCTGGATATAAAGTAAGTGGAGGGCTTCACGGTGTTGGTGCTAGTGTTGTTAATGCTTTAAGTAAGAGCATGCAAGTGGTAATTTATCGTGATGGCTTAATTTCCATGATTGAATTTGAAAATGGTGGGCATGTTAAGACTCCACTTAAAACAGTTGGTAAAACTAATAAAACGGGAACTATTGTTAAATTTTTGCCCGATCCAGAAATATTTAAAACGACACAATTTTCTTATACAACAATTTATGAAAGAATGCAAGAAAGTGCTTTTTTGTTAAGTGGACTTACGATTGAAGTAATCGATGAAGAAGATAAAAAACAAGCTAAATTTCATTATGATAATGGGCTTATTAGTTTTGTTGAATATATGAATGAAGGTAAAAATACTTTACATAAAGTAATTAATTTTAGTAATACTAAGAGTAAAATTGAAGTAGATGTTGCCATGCAATATACCGATACTTATAATGAAAATATTTTATCTTTTGTAAATAATGTTAAAACTGTTGATGGTGGAACTCACGAAGTTGGTTTTAAAACAGGTATTACTAAAGCATTTAATGATTATGCAAAGAGTAATAATATTTTTAAAGCAAAAGATGGTACTCTTGATGGTAGTGATGTAAGAGAAGGTTTATCTGCTGTTATTAGTTTGCGTATTCCAGAAGAATTATTACAATTTGAAGGACAAACTAAGGGTAAGCTTGGGACACCTGAGGCCAGAAGTGTAACTGAAAGTATTACTTATGAGGCACTCAAATTTTATTTAGAAGAAAATAAAGAAGTAGCAACATCCATACTTGATAAGGCAATGAAAAGTAAAGTTGCTAGAGAAGCAGCCCGTAAGGCAAGAGAAGAAGCAAGAAATGGTAAATCGAAAAAACAAGAAAGAAATTTATCTAGTAAACTAGCTCCAGCGGGGAGTAAAAATCCTAAAATAAATGAATTATTTATTGTCGAAGGAGATTCAGCAGGTGGTTCTGCTAAAGGGGGAAGAGATAGAAAATTTCAAGCAATACTGCCTTTACGTGGTAAAGTTATTAATAGTGAGAAAACTAATGTTGAAGAACTCATGAAAAATGAAGAAATAAATACATTAATTTATACTATTGGTGCTGGAGTAGGTCAAGATTTTGATGTTGCTGATTCTAATTATGATAAAGTAATTATTATGACCGATGCCGATGTCGATGGAGCACATATTCAAACACTTCTTTTGACATTTTTCTATCGCTATATGCGGGGGTTAATTGAAGCTGGAAAGCTTTATATCGCTATGCCTCCTTTATATAAACTTGATTATGGTAAGAAAAGATTTTATGCGTACAGTGATGAGGAATTAGATGAAATAAAAAGGGAAAATACCGGTAAGTATTCGATTCAAAGATATAAAGGGTTAGGGGAAATGAATCCTGATCAACTTTGGGATACAACAATGAATCCAGATACACGTAGTTTAATTAGAGTAAATATTAATGATGCAGCTTTAGCTGAAAAAAGGATAAATGTGCTAATGGGAGATAAAGTAGAACCACGTAAAGAATGGATTAATGAAAATGTTGTATTTACAATGGAAGATAATTACAGGGCGGTGTAATAAATGGAAAATGTAATAAAAAGAATTGAAGATTATTCTTTAGAAGAAATAATGGGTGATAGATTTGCTAAGTATGCTAAAGAAATAATTCAAGATAGAGCAATTCCTGATGTTAGGGATGGACTTAAACCAGTACAAAGAAGAATTTTATATGCGATGTTTAAAAATGGCAATACTTGGGATAAGGGGTATTTAAAATGTGCCACAACTGTTGGAGATGTTTTAGGTAAGTATCATCCACATGGAGATTCTTCTGTATATGATGCAATGGTTAGAATGAGTCAGTGGTGGAAACAAAATCATATTTTAATTGATATCCATGGAAATAATGGTTCAATGGATGGGGATCCTCCGGCTGCATATCGTTATACAGAAGCAAGGCTTGCTAAGATTAGTGGTGAACTCTTAAAAGATTTAGATAAAAATACAATTTCTTGGGCACCAAATTTTGATGATAGATTATTAGAACCCACTGTACTTCCAGCAAGATTTCCTAATTTACTAGTAAATGGGACGAATGGTATTTCGGCAGGATATGCAACAAATATACCGCCCCACAATTTAGGAGAAATAATCGATGCAACAATAAAAAGAATCGATTCACCAAATTGCTATTTAGATACTATTTTAGATATAGTTAAAGGACCAGATTTTCCAACCGGAGGAATAGCAGAGGGTAAACAAGGGATAATTGATGCTTTTAAAACTGGTAGAGGAAGAGTAGTAGTTCAAAGTAAATATGAATTTAAAAAAGAAAAAGGTAAAGAACAAATAATAATTAGTGAAATACCTTTTGATGTAAATAAACTTAATTTAGTTACTAAACTTGAAGGTATTAGAATTGATAAAAAAATTGATGGTATTGCAGAAGTTAGAGATGAAACCGACAGGGAAGGCTTAAGAATAGTAATCGATTTAAAGACCGGTGCTAATAAAGATTTAATAATGATGTATTTACTTAAAAATACGGATTTACAAATATCATATAATTATAATATGGTTGCCATTGTAAATAGGACTCCTAAAACTTTAGGAATACTTGAAATACTAGATGCTTACATTGCTCATCAAAGGGAAGTAATAACTAAAAGAACGGAATTTGATTTAGCATATTACCAAAAAAATTATCATATTGTAACTGGTTTAATTAAAGCAATATCAATACTTGATGAAGTAATTAAAGTAATTAGAGCAAGTAAAAATAAGGGTGATGCTAAAAATAATTTGGTAGAAAAGTTTGGGTTTACCGAAGAACAAGCAGAAGCAATTGTAACACTTCAATTATATCGTTTAACTAATACGGATATAGTTTCTTTAGAAGAAGAGTGTGAACGGTATCAAGCATTAATAAAAGAATGTGAAGAAATATTAAATGATGAAAGTAAACTTAAAAATGTTATGAAGACAGAACTTAGGGAAGTAAAGAAAAACTATGCTATCCCGCGAAAAACTGAAATAAGGGATACTGTAACTGAAATAAAAGTAGATGTCAAAGAAATGATACCTAATGAGAAAGTTGTAGTTGTAGTAACAAACGATGGTTATGTAAAAAGAGTAAGTTTAAAAAGTCATAATTCTAGTGATGAGGAAACTACTTTAAAACCAGGAGATTTTGTTAGAAGTAAATATTTTGTTAGTACGCAAGATACATTACTTTTATTTACTAACTTAGGAAATTATTTGTATTTGCCAATTCACAAATTGCCGGAATGTAAGTGGAAAGATTTAGGTAAACATATTAGTAATACAATAGTAATTAAAGAAGATGAAAAAGTAGTTGCTAGTATGATTTTAAAGGATAAAGATAAGAGTGTAGTGTTATTTACTAAAAATGGTTTAACTAAACAAGTGTTACTTAAAGATTTTGAAGTAACTAGATATTCTAAACCTCTTACTGCTATAAAGTTAAAAGAAGGGGATGAATTAGTAAATGTAAGTATATATAAAGACGATACATTATTTGTTACTCATAATGGTTTGTATTTAAGATTTAAGACAAGCGAAATACCAATTGTGGGTGTTAAAGCAAGTGGTGTAAAAGGAATTAACTTAAAAGATGATTATGTAATTTATGCATTTACTATACCTGAAGAAGTAGAATATTTAAATGTATTTACTAACCAAAAAACTGCTAAAAGATTAAAATTAAGTGAACTTGCTTTAATAACGAGAGCTAAAAAAGGTAATATGTTATTTAAGAAGGCTAAGACAAAAGATTATAAAGTGGATTTTGCTTATTTAACAACTAGTAAAGATATAAATTTAGGTAAAATGGATACAGATTTTAAAGAAATTAAAAATAGTGAAATACCTATAATGGATATATCTAGTACAGGTAGTGTTATAAGTAAAGATAATGTCGATTTATGGGCTTTAAAAGCAGAAGATATTAATCTAATTAGAGATGATAAAAAAGAGCCTAAGGAAGAAAATGTTGTAAAACGCGAAAATGAACAATTATCCTTTGCATCTTTTGTTGAAGATTTTAAAATTTAGGATAAAACACTCACTAAATACATAAAATTTAGTGGGTGATTTTTTGTGAAAAATGAAGCATTTAGAAATTTTGTTAAAACTAAACCAGAACTAATTAAATATGTACAAAGTGGTGAAATGACTTGGCAGAAATTTTATGAATTGTATGATCTTTATGGAGAAGATGAAAATGTGTGGAATAAATACATTTTAAATAATGATCGAGGCAATGTAACTGATAGTATTAGTAAGATAACTAATATGGTTAAAAATGTTGATGTTAATTCGATTAAAAGTCATATCAATACCGCCCAAAAAGCAATTGACTTTGTTCAAGATTTAACTAAAAAAGCACCACAAAATATACCAAATAATTTAAATAAAGGACCAGTTGCCCCAAGGCCATTAAATAAGTTTTTTGAGGATTAATGCAACTATATATACAAATGTCTTTTAAAAATAGTCCTAAGGATTATTTACATTTAAAAGAGAATTCTTATTATATAAAAGATTTTAATCGGGGGGTAATAGATTTTAAAAGTTTTCAAGATAAAATGAAGGCTGTATATAAAGAAAGAGTAACGGATAAAATAAGTAATGTAGTAGAAAATATTGACTTAATTAGTTCAGTACTTAATGTATTAAAATAAAAATATAATATTGACTAATTTGCATATTTATAGTATATTTAATCATAGAGAGGTGTACAAAAACCATGAATAAAAAAATTAATAGTAGAAGAGGTTTTACATTAGTTGAATTGTTAGCAGTTATAGTTGTTTTAGCAATTGTTATGTTAATTGCTTTACAAGCTGTATTACCTGCGATGGATAGTGCAAGAAGACAAACATTTGCAATTGAAGCAAACGGAGCAATTGATGCAGCTAATACATATTTCATGAGTTCAATGTGGGTGTCTGATGCTGGTAGTGTATCACTTCCAATAGGAAATGAAGAAGTTTGTATAAGTATTGAGGCTTTATATAATGCTGGTTATACGGAACTTAGCCCTGAAAATTACTCGGGACAAGTTGTAGTAAAGAAAAAGGGAAATATATATTTATATACCGTTTATATTCAAAAAGATGAAACAATGATGGTTAATGGTGCTGGTAATGATGGTACATATAATGAAGATATAACTGAAGCTGATGTTGTCGATTGGGACAAGGAAGCATTTAATGGTACATGTAGTACTGGTTAACAGAACAAAAAGTTCTGTTTTTTCTTTTCAAAAAATGGTATACTTAAAATGGTGATTGAAGTGATTATAGGTTCTCATGTAAATTTTAATTCAGAACAATTGTTAGGTTCTGCTAAGTCTGCAGTTAGTTATGGAGCAAATACATTTATGTTTTATACTGGGGCTCCGCAAAATACAATAAGAAAAGATATTGATGTTAATTTAACTGAGGAAGCATTTACATATATGAAAGAAAATGGAATAGATATAAAAAATGTCATATGTCATGCACCATATATAATAAATCTTGCTAATAAGGAAAAGGAAGAGTCTTGGAATTTTTCAATAAGCTTTGTGAAAAATGAATTGACTAGGATAAAAAAGATGAATGTTTCATATATGGTACTTCATCCAGGAAATTCTTTAAAACTTGATAGAATGACAGCTTTAGCTAATATAGCAGAAGCCTTAAACTTAATTTTAGAGGATGACTCTCCAATGATTTTATTAGAAACAATGGCAGGTAAAGGAACAGAATGCGGAATTAATTTATATGAATTAAAAGAAATATTAAATGGTGTAGAAAAAAAGGAACACGTGGGTATTTGTCTAGATACTTGTCATTTGAATGATTCAGGTGTAGATATTGCGGCATTTGATGATTATTTAAAAGAATTTGATGAATGTATTGGTATTGATAAAATAAAATGTGTGCATGTAAATGATTCAAAAAATGTAATTGGATCACACAAAGATAGACATGCTAATATTGGTTATGGAACAATTGGGTTTGATAATTTAATTAATGTTTTATATAATCCTAAATTAAAAGATGTTCCTAAAATATTAGAAACACCTTGGGTGGGAGACTATCCGCCATATAAATTAGAGATTGATATGATAAAATCTAAAAAATTTAATCCTAATTTAGAAGCCGACTTAAAAGAACTTTATAAGTAGTTTCTAAATTTTTGAAAATACTCCTGGAAGACTTTTTTAATCTTGATAAAGTTTTCGGGAGTATATTTATTTTTATAGCGATCAATTTCAAAAAGACTAGGGTTTTTTACAATATCTTTCCAATTTTTTTTAATAAAGTCATATGTAAAGTTTAATTCCTCATTACTTAAATAAACTCCTTTACTAATGGCAAAGTTAGCAACATCTTCCTTCCTTAACTTATTTATATATAATTCTATTATATTATACATGAAATCACCTAGTATATTGTATGAAAACACTTTAAAAAGAAATACTAATAGTATGAAAAAAAGAAAATATTTTTATTATATATTATTTATTTTTTTATTTAGTATATTACTAGTTAGATTATTAATTATTAGAAGTAATTATGAAGAATATCAAGAAAAGTTAATGGAAAAAACGGAAATTACGGTTTTAGGTAGTAGTGCCCCGAGAGGTAGAATACTTGATACTAATGGCAATGTTTTAGTGGATAATATCGGAGTAAAGACAATTTATTATCAAAAATTAGAAGGTATTACAACTAGTAATGAGGTAGATATTGCTAACAGACTTGCAAGTATACTTACTATGGATGGAGGAGATATAAATGAACTTAAAGCTTATTGGTTAGCGATAAATAATAATGGTAAGTATTTAATTACTGATGAAGAATATGAGTTATTTGAAGAAAGAAAGTTAACTAGTAAAGATATTAATGCGTTAAAACTAGAAAGAATTACAGATGAAGAGTTAAATAAATTTAGTGAATTAGAAAGACAGGCAGCACACATATATAGTTTAATGAATAATGGATATAGTTATACGAAAAAGGTTATTTTAAAAGATGTTAGTGAAAGTGAATATGCTAAAGTGATTGAGTTGGGATTACCAGGTGTTACAGGTGAATTATCATGGGAGAGAACTTATCCTTATGGAGATACTTTAAAAAATATTTTAGGTAGTATTGGAAGTATTCCAGAAGAAGAAAGTAGTGATTATTTAAGTAATGGGTATGAACTTACAGATATTGTGGGTATAAGTTATTTAGAGCGGGAATATGAAGAATATTTAAAAGGAACAAAGGCTGTATACAAAGTAAATAGTGATAATACATTAACTAAAGTTTCAGAAGAACTAAGAGGTAATGATTTAGTATTATCAATTGATATTAATTTACAATTGAAGGTAGAAGAAATAATAAAAGAAAAAATAGTTTTGGGGGATAAATATCCTAATACAGATTATTATAAAGATTCTTATGCTTTAGTGAGTGATCCTAATACGGGAAGCATTCTTGCTATTTCTGGGGTAAGGCGAAATGATGATGATACATGGAGTGATATATCCCTTAATACGATAAATAAATCTTTTACAATTGGTTCAGCAGTAAAGGGTGCAACTATTGCTGTTGGTTATAAATATGGTTTAATTGAAATGGGTAAGTATATAACAGATTCTTGTGTTAAATTATATTTGGTACCGGAGAAATGTAGTTTCAAAAGTTTAGGCCGCATTAATGATCTAAGTGCCCTAGCTTATTCATCAAATTATTTTCAGTATTTAATTGCTATTGGTATTACGGGTAATACTTATACGAGAAATATGCAGTTAAATGCAACGAGTGAACACTTTGCGTTATACCGTAATATGCTTGCAAGTTTCGGCCTTGGTGTTAAAACTGGCATCGATTTACCAGGAGAACAAATTGGTATAATTGGTTCAACAGTTGCAGATGACTTACTTCTTAATTTAGCTATAGGGCAGTATGATACATATACACCAGTTGAAGTATTACAATATATAAATACAATGGCAACCGGGGAAAGAGCGGCTTTAAGTTTAATGAAAGAGATAAGAAATAATGAAGGAGAAGTAATATTGAGCAATGAAGTAAATGTTTTAAATAAGGTAGATTTAAGTTTAGAATATTTAAACAGAATTAGGGAAGGCTTAAAAATGGTTTTAAGCGAAGGAACTGGTAAGATATATGTTGATGCTTCACTTAATGCTGCAGGAAAAACTGGTACTAGTGAATCATTTTATGATAGTAACTCTGATGGATTAGTTGATGTTGCTACTATTTCTTCAACTTTTGCAGGTTATTTTCCAGCAGATGATCCTAGATATAGTGTAGTTGTGATAACACCAAATATATCACACAATAACGGAAGTAATGATACTATGTATTATGGAGCAAGCAAGATAACTAAGGATATAACAAACTACTTGGCTAGTGGTGTAAATTAATTTTAACTATAATTTAAATATAGCCTAGTAGCGTCATAAAAATAGTATTACATAACATAGTTCAACAGTAATTTTAGGCTTTATTTAGTATAATCAATAAATAGGAGTGTAGAATTTATATGGAAATTAAAAATGAGAAAAAAGTATTGGTGTTATCATTTCTTGGAGTAGTAACTCTAATAGCAGTAGTAGTGGGAGCAACATATGCCTATTTTCAAGCACAAGGTGGGGGAACAGGAAATATTATGTTAATGCCAATACTGCAACAACTGATAACTTATCATTTCATTGTCATTTTTATGGCTTCCTTTTTGAGTGTTTAATACTATTTAGGCTGTGAATTGTAACAAAAACTTACTAAAAGTCCTTGAAAATATTGGCTTTTTTGGGTATAATGGTATAGATATTATTAGTGAGGAGGGAATTTTATGGCAAAAAAAGAAAATCGTAGTGAAGTTACTATGAGATGTTCTGTATGTGGTTTTGAATTACGCCCTGTTAGTAAAAATAAAAAGAATACTCCGGATCGTTTAGAATTAAACAGATATTGTCCTAAATGTAGAAAGACAGTTATTGCTAAAGAAAAGAAATAATAATAGGGTGGTGAGTTTATATGGAAATAAATATTAATGATATTAAGAATGGTATGACTGTTATCATGGATGGTAATTTATATACAATTGTAGAATTTCAACATGTAAAGCCAGGTAAAGGTCCAGCATTCGTGCGTATCAAAAGAAAAAATTTAAGAACAGGATCAGTTACAGAAGATACATTTAATACCAATATTAAAATAACTAAAGCTCATATTGAAAAAGTAAAAACACAATACTTATACAAAATGGGAGATTCATATGTATTTATGAATAATGATACTTATGAACAAATTGAAATACCAGAATCTGTTTTAGGGGATAATGTAGATTTCATAAAAGAAGGTTTAGAAATAGATATTGATTTTTATGAAGGAGAAATAATTGGTATTACTTTACCAGAAAAGATTGAATATACAGTAGTAGAAACAGAACCTGCAGTAAAAGGAAATACAGCAACTAATGCTACTAAAGATGCAAAAATTGAAACTGGATATGTAGTTAAAGTGCCATTATTTATTAATGAAGGAGAAACAATCATTATATCTACTAAGGATGGTAAATATTCAGGAAGAGCATAAGCTCTTTTTTAAATGTTAAAAGAAACTTTTCTTATTAAAGAAGTTGGATCTTCTCCAAATATAAATGCTGTTAAGGATGTCGATGCATCCTTTTTTAATCCACTTTTTTTAATTAATTCTTCAAGTTCTTTTGTTTTTTCTTCATCTAAATCTAGTGATAGAGCTTTTAAATAGAAAAGTAAGAATATGTAATTTATAGTACTTAGATTATTTTTTTTCATGTAATTAGTTATTTGATCAAACTTTTTTTGTTTAAAAGTATTTATACTAATATCTACAACTGTTTGTTCATTTAACCATTCAGTGATTGAATAGAAGTGATCTGGCAGCGTAAAATCTTCTTTTAAAAGAAAATCTTCAATATAAGGAAACATAAATGAATAACTGTATAAATCGGTAGTTAGGATATCTTCTAAAACTAGATCAGGGTTGGTACGAATAAATTTTTTAAAAAGAATTAAAGCAAACAAAACATTTTCAAAATGAATAAGACTAAATAAATCAAATTTATTAAATAAAGCAAAAACTTCTGGAGATTTATATTTAGTTATATCAGATAGAGAGTTATTTAGTTTTAAAGACATACGGGTATATATTAGAGAATTATCATTTTTAGGTATAGTAAAATCAGTGGCTCTTTTGTTAAAATAAGCAATTTTTTTTAAAAGACCATGGATGATATCATTGTTTTTCCTTAAAGATTCATAAACTTGTTTTTCTGCTGATATATGTTCTTTAAGAATTTTATAGTGTTGATTATATTCTTCACATGCTTTATTGCCATTTTTTTCTAAAGCTAAAAGAAAGCGATATTCTTCTAAAATATTAGCAGAAATATTAAATAATCTTTTGAAAATAATTTGATAGTAATTACTAATATTTTCCATATGTATTCCTCGATTGATTATTTTATCATATTTTCCAAATAAAAAAAACTATTTCTAGTTTTCTTTATCTTCTTTTGATTTGGTTTCTTTTTTATTATTTTTTTCAATATTTTCTTTAGCTGTATTATCAGCAATTATTTTAGTATTTTTCCAAATCATTAAAAACATTATTGATGCTTCATAAATTATTCTTACTACTATTGGACCTAAAATAAACATTAATAAGAAACCTAAGAAGTTTACAGTTATTAAACTAAATGATGATAGCATGATAAATAGGGTAATAACTAAATATAAAATCTTTAGAATAGGTTCAATTAACATTATTTTGAAATCAAGTAAATCTCTTAATTTTTGTAGACCAGCTGATAGTTTTAAATCTTTACCTTTAATGAATAGAAAATAAACTAAAATGCCTCCGATGATTGCTAAAATAAGAGATACTACAGTCCACATTGCTGTATAAGCAACTGATTCTACTGCTTCTTCAATACCATATCCGTACATAAACTCAAACTCCTTTCTAGAATTATATTAACAAATGTTAAAAATAATTACAAGAGAAATTAACTAATTGAATCAAAAAATAAAAGTCTCTTTACAGAGACTTAAGATACTTAATTGGTGTCCTCGGAGCGATTCGAACGCTCGACCGTACGCTTAGAAGGCGTATGCTCTATCCAGCTGAGCTACGAGGACATCAAGTAAATTATAGTATAAAATATTAATTTTGGCAAGTATAAAGTAAGGTATCCTACAATTTTTCACTCTAATGTCGAATTTTGCCGTACGATTTTTCTTGTATTTTTAATATTTTAACTTTAGAATAATTAACCGTTACCCATAGTGGGAGCGTCTACTTTGCTTTTTGAGTAATTCTTTTTCTCAGGGGGTACCTTGGGAGATCAGGGTGAAAGGGGAGTGAGGTCATGAACGATAATGAATTTTATTTAGTAATGATAGTAATTACACTCGGTTTAATAGCTGATATAAAGGAAAAAAGACGCTAAAATAGCGTCGAAACATAGTAGATGCTACCCACCACTATGGGTAACACTTACATATATAATATACCAAATTTTTGATAATTTATCAATACTTTATGATAAAGCCATAACTTCAGTTTCGCTATCTGGAAAATTAAATAGTACTTCTTCAACGCCATAACTATCACGCATAGATAGGGCAATAGAGTATTTGACTTCTTCAAGCATTTCTTCATCTTTCAAATTAGCAAGTAGGTGATTGTTGAAAGACAGAGTAATACTATTTTCAAGTAATTCATAATTAGTTATGTTAGTTGATGCTGCTAAATAACTAATTAAATTAGTGTGATAAATAGGAGTTGATTTCAATTCATTTATTATTATTTCAACTTTTTCAGTTGCATCATTGCTAATTTTTGTAACTGGAACATAGTAATAATAATCATTATATTTACTCAAGTAATATATAGTTGTTTTACTAGTATCTTTAATGGAATCTAAGTTATAGATTTTATTAATACCAAAATTACGATCTAAAAATTCTGGTAATTTTTTTTTAGAATTAGGTAAGTTTTTTAGTTTTTCTCCTTCAACTAAGATACTTATTTTTTTTATTTCAGGTATTTCAAGTAAAGAATAAGTTAGTGCTTCAAACATCTTTTCTTCATCACTTTCTGATACATTTAAAAATTCTTTACTAAAATTAATTGTTAAAATGTTTCCTTCAAGAGTAGTGTCTAAAACTTTAGTATTTTTAGGAATTATACCTTTAAAACCATCACGGATATAGTTAGATTTTTCGCTGCCAATAGTTAAGGAGTCAATTACTTCCTCAATTAATTCTTCGGTAGTTTCGCTTTCTTTTACAATGCTTGTTCTAGCAATATATTCCATGCTATCAACTAAAAATATAGGTATTTCTTCTTTTTCGATATAGGATAGTGTTTCTTTAAACTCGCTTGTAGTAGGGAAAAAATAGATTATAAGTAAAATAAATAGAGCAAGTGTTGCTACCATTATTCTTCTTAGAGATGATTTTTTTAGCATAATATTCACCTGTTTAATTATATTTTAAAGAATAAAAAAAAGACCGAAGTCTTTATTAAATTGTTAGTTCTCCTAGTTTTATTAGTTCAACAACTGCTCCAGCACGGCCCTTTACTCCCAATTTTTGGATGGTGTTTGATATGTGATTGCGGACTGTTTTTTCACTTATTCCTAGAAACTTAGCTATTTCACTAGTTGTTTTATTAAGCACTAATAATTCAAAAACTTCGCGTTCTCTATCAGTTAATATTTTTTTGTTCATAGTCACCTCACAAAATAAAATAACTTCATAATATTTTATGAAGCATTTAAAATTTAGTACCGGCGTATTATTCGAATTTAACTGTTATATATTTTTGAGTATTATAAAGGCTTTGGACAGATCTAATTATTTTATTAGCAATTTCTTTGTTGTGGTCAGTGCTTGCTATGACTATGCTTATAGTATCTCCATCAATTTTAACAAAATTATCATATTTATATTCATCTGATATAAGCTTTTCTATTTTTTCACATTCACTTTGGGAGTTACTTAAGGCTTGTAAGGCATTGTAGGCGTCATTTTTTTCTTCGATTGTTGCTTCAGTATCTAGTAAAATATTTTGGTATTCAGTCATTTGTTCTAAGACCGATTCATCATCTTCAACTTGTAGTGCCACAATGACATCAGATTTGTTAACCTCAACAACTTCACTTACATCAGATTCTCCTGCTAGAACACTAATTGTTTCATCTCCCATGCTGACATAATAAATTCCTAATACTAAAATTAATGAAAATAATGTTATAAACCATAGATTTTGTTTGTTTATCATATACACCCTCCGTTATTAAATAATATGTCCAAGACACTTTTATATGCATTATTACTTTAAAAAATCTTATATTTATGATAAACTATTGATAGTAAGGTGAATGTAATGGGCAGAACAACTTTTTTATTACTTGCGGTTCTTTATTATGTAGTTACTATTATTATAATAATAGTTATTTTGAATTTAATAAATCACCGTGAGAAAAATAAATTAAAAGCACAAATAGATGAATTAGAAAAAGAAAAAAATTTGATTATTTCAGCAAGTATGCTTTCAGAACTAAATAAGGTCGAAGCATTAGTTAATAATGATGAAATGAAGGCAAAATTAGAAGATTGGAAAAAGAGATTTAACAATATTAAAGATGTAGAATTACCAAAAATTACAGATACTATCAATGATATTGAAGAATTATTCGAAGACCATGATTTTAAAGAATTAAAAGGTCTTATTTTAAAAGCTGATTTTGATTTAAATAATTTAAAAACTAAGGCTGATTTTTTACTTGATGAAATAAAAGATGTAACGTTAAGTGAAGAGAGAAATAGAGAAAGTATTACAAAACTTAAAGCTCAGTATAGGGAAATTATGGCAACATATAAAGATTATGAAGATGAATATGCCATAATAAAGGTACCTTTAGAGTTGCAATTTGAAACAGTTGATAAATTATTTCAAACATTTGAAGTTGCTATGGAACAAAATGCTTATACAGAAGTAGGAAAAATTGTTAAAGCAATTGCAGATATAATAGATAATTTGAAAGTTGTAGTTGAAGAAACTAGACCAATAGTAAATTTGGGTAAAAATTTAATACCTAAAAGAATTGAAGATATTAAAAATATTGTCGATAAGATGACTAGGGAAGGATACAATTTAGAGTATTTAAATATCGATTATAATATTGAAGAAGCGAGTAAAAAGATACAAGATATATTTCAAAGATTGAATGTTTTAAATATCGAAGATTCTTTATTTGAACTTAAAACGATGCATGATTATTTTGACTCTTTATATAATGATTTTGATAAGGAAAAGATTAGTAAAAAAATATATGAAGATTATAGTAGAAGTGTGTTACTTAAAGCAACTAAATTAGAAAAAATTAATAATGAACTTTATAAAAAGATTGATGATATTAAATATAGTTATGATTTAACAGATGATGAAGTAGCAGTAATTACGGAAATTAAAGATGAAATAATGAATATTCGGGCAAGTTATGATAAAATAGTGGATGTTGGCAGAAGTCATATATTGCCATATTCGAAACTTGCTAGAGAAATGGAAATTATTAATTCTAAGTTAGTTAAAAGTGAAGAAAAACTTAATGGTGCTTTAAAGACTTTAGGAAGTTTGAAAGAAGATGAGTTACGTGCTCGAGAACAACTAGAAGAAATAAAGAAGATTTTAAAACAAACTAAAGATAAGGTTAGATCGTTTAAACTTCCTGCAATACCTAAGAATTATTATGTTGAGATGAGTGAGGCTATGGAAGCAATAGATGAACTTATTAAGGCATTAGATAAAAGACCTATATCTATAAAAGTTTTGAATTTAAGAGTTGATACTGCTAGGGATTTAGTTTTAAAAGTTTATAATACTATTAATGAAACTGTTAAGACAGCTAGAATGGCTGAGGCGGCAATTGTTTATGGTAATAGATATCGAGTTACTAATAAAGAAGTTGATTTTGGTTTAACTAAAGCAGAAAATTTATTTAGTAAAGGTAATTTTAAAAATAGTTTAGAAAATGCTATTAATGCCATAAATATTGTTGAACCAGGGATATATAAAAGATTATTAGAAGAATACAAGTAGGTGAGTTATGAATATATTGAATTTTATGCCAAAAGTTATAGCAATAGAAAATGATTTTTGTCTTAGAACATCAGCAATATGGCAATTTGTGGGATATGGGCTTTTTGCTCTTAAAATATTAGTTCCTTTAATTATTATTATATTTGGAATTGTTGATTTTGCTAAGGCTATAGCTAGTAGTGATGATAAGGCTATTAAAAGTGCTTCAATGTCACTTTTTAGAAGGTTAATTGTTGGTGTTTGTATATTTTTTATTCCTACCATTGTAAAAGTTGTTTTTGACTTAATTGATAATGTAGCAGATTTAGATGGTATTACAGAATGTGAGGAATGTTTATTAGATCCAACGAGTACAACTTGTGATGACTATATTGAAGAAGCAGAGGATCTAAGAGACAATAATAATTAAAGGAGGTTTTACATTTGATTTACTTAGATTATAGTGCAACGACACCAGTATCATATGAAGTATTAGATACGATATCTAAAGTTACGAAAGAATTTATAGGAAATGCCAATTCTATTCATGCTTTAGGAGAGAAGTCAGCAAAATTACTTGAAAGTGCCACTAAGCAAATTGCTGATATATTTGGGGTAAATGCCAGTGAAATAGTTTATACCAGCGGGGCAACTGAAGCAAATAATATGGCAATAATTGGGGTTGCTATGGCTCATCATCGTAAGGGAAAACATATAATTGTTTCAAAACTTGAACATCCTTCAGTTTATGCTATATGTGATTATTTAAAAAGTATTGGTTTTTCAATTGATTATGTTAATAATGATGCAGAAGGATTAATTGATTTTGATGATTTAAAAGCAAAGGTTAGAGATGATACAATATTAGTTAGTATTTGTGCTGTAAATAGTGAAACAGGGGTAAGACAACCTTTAAAGATGATAAGACAAATAATAAAAAAGGAAAATATTGCAACATTATTTCATTCTGATATGACTCAAGCAATAGGAAAAGTTTCTGTTAATTTTCACGATGTTGATTTGGCAAGTATGTCAGGACATAAAATATTTGGACCTAAAGGAATTGGTTTTTTATATAAAAGTAGTATGATTAAAATTACACCACTTATTTATGGATCTGGCAAAAGTAATGAACTTAAGCCAGGGACTCCACCACTTCCTTTGATTGCTGCTTTATCTAAAGCTATAAGACTTGCTACAACGGATTTGGAAAAAAGAGAAAGATTTGTAAGTTTACTAAATGAAAAAGTAGTTAATTTTTTAGAAAAATATCCAAATATCAAAATAAATAAAACTAAGTATTCTATACCTCATATATTGAATTTTAGTGTAATGAATGTAATGCCAGAGACTTTAATTCATGCTTTAGATAAATATGAAATTTATTTAAGTACTAATACAGCATGTGCAAGTGGGGAAGCATCACACAGCGTAATGGCGATTTATAATGATGTAAAGCGAAGTAAGCATACAATTAGACTTAGTTTATCTTATGTAACAACTACTGAAGAAATAAATAAATTTTTAGATGTTTTTAAAGAAGAATATGAAAAATTAAGTACAGTAAGGTAAATATGTTTGTTTTTAAAGTTATCAGTGTTGCTGAAATGACTGAGTATTCTTTTTGTTTTAAAACATCAGCCATATGGCAATTTGTGGGATATGGGCTTTTTGCTCTTAAAATATTAGTTCCTTTAATTATTATTATATTTGGAATTGTTGATTTTGCTAAGGCTATAGCTAGTAGTGATGATAAGGCAATAAAAAAGTCTTCATTATCTTTATTTAAAAGATTAATTGTTGGTATATGTATATTTTTTATTCCTACCATTGTAAAAGTTGTTTTTGACTTAATAGATAATGTAGCAAATTTAGAAGGAGTTAATGCATGTAGTGAGTGTTTATTAGATCCACTTAGTTCTACTTGCAAAGAATATATAACTGGTGCTGAAGAAGAAAGAAAAAATAATAATCAAGTAATAATAAATACTGAAAATCAAGATGATAATCCTGATGTGGATGAAGATATGTTAGAACCAAACGAAGATAATTTAGATGTTCCATCTGATGCACCATCAAATGATATAAATACACCTTCTGGTGGAGAAAATAGTCCTGCTAGTGGTAATACTTATACTAGTACAAAAAATGGTGTTACATATAATTTATATTATCAAAATGACGCAATTTGGGGTAATACAATGTATCCGGATGGAGTAACAATTGCTTCGCGTGGTTGTATGATTAGTGCTATTGCGGTAGTGGCTTCTGCTTATGATAAATCGATTACACCATTATCTGTTTTTAATACAAGTAATAGACATAATTATCCGCATTATGCAATTGAGTCGATGACTAGTAATAATTTTGATTGCTTTGCCTCATCTAATAGAACTTCTAGTTATGTAGCAGATGAATTAAATAAAGGTAATGTGGTAGTTGTCATGGTTTATGGGAAATCTAATGGGGGTTCTAGCAAATTTACTAGTTCACAACATTATATGGCTTTACTTGATATATCTGGTAATAATGTTTATGTTGGAAATGGTTATGGTAGTGGTAGTTACGCAACTACAGGTTGGTACTCGTTAAATGATGTAATGACATCGGTACAATATGTTGGGGTTTGTGAAGTAAATTAATTTAGAAAGGGTTAGTAATGAAAAAAATAATAATTATAAAATATGGAGAACTTTCAACAAAGAAAGATAATATTAATTTCTTTTTAAAAGCGTTAAAACAAAATGTAAGTAATTCTTTAGGTAATATTAAACACACTATATCTTATGATTTTGGTAGAATGTTTGTTGATGTTTTAGAAGATGATATTAATATTGCATTAGACAGAATTAAAAATGTATTTGGAATACATGAAGTAATAATAGGTTATAAAGATGCTAATATAGATATTGAAGTAATTAAAGAAAATGTATTAAATTTAGTTAAGGATAAAGATTTTAAAACATTTAAAGTACTTACTAAAAGAAGTGATAAGAATTATCCAATTAAAAGCATGGATGTAAGTAAAATGGTTGGTGGATATATATTAAAAAATATATCTAATATAAAGGTAGATGTTCATAATCCAGAATTATTAATTGAAATAGAAATACGTAAAGATGAAGTGTTATATTATTTTAATGGTATTCCTGGTTTAGGTGGTTATCCAGTTGGAACTCTTGGTAAAGGGCTTCTTATGTTAAGTGGGGGAATAGATTCACCCGTTGCAGGATATCTTGCTATAAAGCGGGGAGTAAAAATTGAAGCGATATATTTTGAAAGTCCTCCGCACACTAGTGAGGCCGCTAAGAATAAAGTTATTAAATTAGCAAGAACTCTTGCTAAATATAATACAACTGTTAAATTACATGTAATTAATTTTACTAAAATTCAAGAAACAATACTTCGTAATATTCCTCATGAATATTTAATTACAATAATGCGGAGAATGATGTACCGGATTAGTGCTATAATTGCTCATAATAATAAATGTAATATTTTAATTAATGGGGAATCTATTGGACAAGTGGCTAGTCAAACTCTAACAAGTATGAGGGTTATAAATAGCGTAATAAAAATGCCAGTGATAAGACCTGTTGCATGTTTTGATAAACTAGAAATAATTGATTTAGCAAAAAAAATTGGTACATATGAAATAAGTACACTTCCATATGAAGATTGTTGTACTATATTTGTGCCAGATCACCCTGTAATTAATCCAAGTAGTATAAAGGCACAAGAATATGAAGAATTGATACCATATAAAGAATTAATACATGAAGCAATAAAGGGTCATGAAGTAATAAGTGTTGGTATAAAAGAGGACAAAGAGTACGAAGATATATTATGAAAAACACTTGAATAAATTTATGTAATTTGGTATATTATATATGTAAGTGTTACCCATAGTGGTGGGTAGCATCTACTAGTTGTAGACGCTATTTTAGCGTCTTTTGTCTTTTATATCAGCTATTAAACCGAGTATAATTACTATCATTACTAAATAAAGTTCATTATTGTTCATGACTTCACCTTCCTTTCAAACCTGACTCCCAAGGTTCCCCCTGATAGCTGGAATCCAGCAAAGCAAAGTAGACGCTCCCACTATGGGTAACGGTTATCTATTCTAGAGTTAAAATATGATAAAGGCAAGGAAAATCGTCTGACAAAATTCGACACTAACTAGTGTTCGGATTTAAAGTTATAAAAAATATAAATATTACCATAATAATAATGGTGATATTATGTATAATACAAATTATTATTATAAGGGATATGATGTAACCAATAATAGTAGATTAGAAAAATTGAAAATGGAATATTCTAATCCTTATGGGTATAATTTGGATAGTAATGCAAGGAGAGTAATAGATTATGATAAAAAAGCTATGTATACTAATCAAAACAGCGTAAAAAATGGGGAAATCTCTGGAAAAAGATAGCCAAATTATCTTTTTTTTTGTATAATAAAGGGGAGGTGGAAGAAATGAAAATATTATCAGTAAATGCTGGTTCTTCATCACTTAAGTTTACATTGATTGAAATGCCAGCACAAGAAGTTATTGCTAGTGGTTTATTTGAAAAAATAGGCCTTGAGGGTAGTTTTTATACTATTAAATATAATGGGGAAAAAATTACTAAAGAAAGTGAATTAACTGATCATGCTGTTGCAGTAAAAGTTTTAATGGATGAATTAGTTAATTTAAATATTATTAGTTCTTTGAGTGATATTGAAGGAGTAGGACACAGAATTGTTCATGGTGGTCAAGAATTTTCATCATCAGTTGTATTAAATGAAGAAATCTTGAATAGAATTTCTAAATACAACGATTTAGCTCCACTACATAATCCTGCAAATATTATGGGAGTTAGAGCATTCATGGAAGTGTTACCTGGAGTTATTCAAGTAGGTGTATTTGATACAGCTTTCCATACAACTATGGCTGCAACTGAATATTTATATCCGGTTCCATATGAATGGTATGAAAAATATCAAGTAAGAAAGTATGGATTTCATGGAACTAGTCATAGATTTATCAATAAGACAATTAGTGAATACTTAAAAAGAGACGATTTAAAAGTAATATCTTGCCATATTGGTAATGGTGGTAGTATTACAGCAATAGATAGTGGTAAAGTTGTTGATACATCAATGGGATTTACTCCTCTTGCAGGTATTATGATGGGTACTCGTAGTGGAGATATCGATGCATCAATACTTGAATTTATGAATAAACAAACTAGTGCATCTATTAGTGAACTTACCAATGAACTAAATAAAAAGAGTGGTTTACTTGGGATAAGTGGAGTAAGTAGTGACTCAAGAGATGTTGAAGCAGCTGCTGAAGAAGGAAATGAAAGAGCAATTTTAGCTCAAGAAATTTATGCTAGAAAGATTGCTAATTATATTGCAATGTATAATAATTTACTTGGAGGCGCAGATGTTATTTGCTTAACTGCTGGAGTTGGGGAAAATAGCAAAACAATGCGTAAGATGATTATTGATAGAATTGCTTCTTTAGGTGTAGAACTTGATGAAGAAAAGAATGATTTCCGTGGAGAATTTAGACTTATATCTACAGATAATTCCAAAATTCCAGTATATGTTGTACCAACTAATGAAGAATTAATGATTGCAATTGATACAATGGAACTATCTGATAAATAGAGGGGTGAGTATAATTAAAAGGGAATTATACAAAAAAATATTTAAAATAATTAAAGATTATAATGAAATAGTGCTTGCTAGACATATTGGTCCTGATCCCGATGCTATTGCTAGTCAAATAGCGCTTAGGGATTCCATAAGACTAACATTCCCTCAAAAAAAAGTTTATGCAGTTGGTGCGGGAGTATCGAAATTTAAATACTTAGGTAATCTTGATAAGCCAGATTTAACGGAACTTAAAGATGCTTTACTTATTGTTTTAGATGTTCCAAACTTTTTTAGAGTAGATGGAATTGATGGCTTGGAATATAAAGCTATACTAAAGATTGATCATCATCCAGCGGAAGATATCATTGGAGATGTCGATTGGACAGATGAAGGCATGAGCAGCACTTGTGAGATGATTACTAATTTAATACTAGATACTAAATTAGTAATGGACCAAAAAATTGCGGAAAACTTATATATTGGAATGGTTTTTGATAGTGATAGATTTTTACTACAAAACACAAGTACAGAAACTTTTAAAACTGTATATAATTTATTAAATGTAAGTAAAATTGATTTTGTTCCTTTATATGATAACTTATATGAAAGAAGTATTGTTGAAGAAAAATTTAGAGCTTTTTTAACTAATAACTTAGAGATTACAGAAAATCATTTTGGGTATATTTTTGTATCCGCAGAAGACTTGCAAAAATATAGCGTTGAAGCAACAAGTGTATCAAATCAAGTTAATGATTTTTACTTTATTAAAGAACTTTTATGTTGGATGTTTGTTGTATATGATGAGAGAAATGATATATATAAAGCCAATATAAGAAGTAGAGGGCCAGTAATAAATGAAATAGCTAGTAAATATAATGGGGGAGGACATAAATTTGCATCAGGCTGTCGTTCTAAAGATTATAAAGATATGGAAAAGTTAGCAAAAGATTTAGATGAGGCTTGTAAAGAATTTATTTCAAAAGAAAATAACTAATGAAAGTAGAAAAGATAATTAAGAAGAAAAACAATCAATATCAAATAATGCTTAGTGATAAAACCTCACTAAGTTTTTATGATGATACAATAATTAAATATAATTTATTGAGTAAAAAAGAATTTGATGAAAAGAAACTTGAAGAAATAATTAATTATAATAATGGTGTAAATGCCTATTATGATGCATTAAAGTATATTAAAAGTAAACTTAGAACTAAAAAAGAAATTGAAGATAAGTTATGTAATAAGAATTATAGTAGGGAAATAATAAGACAAACTATTAAAAGATTAGAAGAACAAAAGTATTTAAATGATGAGGTATATATTAAAAGTTATGTAGCAGATCAAATTAATTTAAGCTTAAAAGGACCTAGGAAAATAATTTATGAATTAGAAAAACTAGGTTTTAAAGGTAGTGAAGTAGAAAAATACATTGATGATAATGTTTACTTTTGGCAAGAAAGAATAAAGAAAATAATAGAAAAAAGAATTAAAAGTAATCGTAACTATTCTAAGAAAGTTTTACAAAGTAAAATAGAACAAGATTTAAAAAATATGGGATATACAAGTAATTTAATAGGTAGTTTAGTGGATAATATGGATTATGAAGATAATGAAGATATTCTAAAAAAAGAAGTATTAAAGGCATATAAAAAATATAGTAAGAAATATCAGGGAAGAGAATTAGAATTAAAATTAAGACAGTATTTATATAGTAAAGGATATAATTATACTGTTGATAAAAAGGATTATTTAGATTATAATTGAATTATGAGAGGAGAATATTGATGAATAGGTGTGTAAAGTTTTTGATATTAACTGGTGTTTTTTTGTTATTATGTGGATGTGAAGATTGGAATGATATTTATTCAGAATATGGTGATATATTAGATAATGGCTTTAGTTGTAATTATACTTTAGTTGATGAAGCTGGTCCTGGTAGTGGGATAGAAAGAATAGATTTTTCTGGAAATAATGAAGGAATTTATGCATCATATAATGGAGGAAGTAAAGAATTATTAATAAATAGTAATAATGAGTATAATACTTTTCATATAATTAATGATTATTATTTATATTATAATAATTTTGATTACATGAGCTTTTTAAATCAATATTCTCAAACTAATACGTGTCCAAGTAATTTATATATTTATATTTATGGTTCGGATTATTATATCGATGATATTTGTCCATCTGATCAAATATGTTTTACATATTCTACAAGAAGCACATCTGGAAATAATCAATCTGCTAATGGTGAAAGTGGGGATGATGCTCAATGTCATGTGGCAAGTGCAATAACATGTAAAACTTATTATAAAGAATTGGATGGTGAAAATGTTTATTTAGAATTAGGCTATGAAACCTTAAGTGATGGTAGTGCTGGAAGATATATTATTGTAACTGATAATAGGTCGATGCAAGGTGGGACAGTTGCTAGAGATAGTAGTGGATTAGCAACGACATGGAAGCAAGATACATATATGGTAATGAATCCAGAAAATATTTATACTAGTAGTAATGGTAGTTATTCATTTGCTGATATAAAAATAAATATGAATACTGCGGGATATTCCCAAGTTTATTATATTTATGCAGTAGATGATAACGATAATACCTATGGTGATTTTGAGCAAGGGGCCGCTAATGAATATAAACCACAATCAGAAAATGTTATTTCTGAGGCTGAGGATTTAATAATAGAAGAAATCCATTTTTGTGAAGAATCTGGGGTGCAAACAACATTTCAAATAGTGGGATATTTATTGTTTGCGGCGAAGATAGTAGTACCACTTTTATTAATTATTTTAGGTTCAATAGACTTTGCTAAGGCAACAATATCAAGTGATGATAAAGCTCCGAAGGAAGCATTGATGTCTTTTATAAGAAGAGTATTAATTGCAGTAATAATATTTTTTATACCTACAATTTTAAACTTTTTATTATCTTTGGTATATGGTGCTACGGAGGCATTCTCTGATGATAGTTTTGAAAGTTGTACAGATTGTTTATTTGATCCATTTGGTGATTGTAAAGCTAATTAAGGCAAGAAAAAAACTGAAAGTCATTTATAACTTTCAGTTTTTTATTGTTATTCAGTGGTTTCAGATGATTGTTGTAATTGTAATAACATATTAGTAATATAATTAGAATATTGTTTATTTATTTCATCATCTTGGATTTCCATACCATAAGCACGGCGATAATGTTGTAGGGCATTAATTCCAGCATCATCATTATCATTAACATATTCTTGTGATAGTGTATCAATTATTTCATCTCTTACATCATCTAGAGAATCTTTTTCATAACTTTTTACTTTTAATACTACATGATATCCTAGTTCAGTAGTAATTACTTCAGTTGAATATTCACCATCTTCAAGTTCTTCAGCAGCAGTAATTAATTCATCATAGTTACTACTTAAATCGCCGTAGTTGATTCTTCCTAGGGAACCACCATCATCTTTAGTATCTTCATCTTCTGAATATTCTTCGGCAAGTTCTGCAAATACGCTTTCGATATCTTCACCGTTTTCACTTGCTTCATTAAGTAGGCCAATTATTTCTTCAACGGTTGCTTGTGCTTCTTCTTCAGCAGCATCAGTTTCTTCATCTGTTGCATCTTCATCCACATTTGGTGTAATTAAAATATGACTAATTTCCATATCACCGATGACATCATTATTATAATAATCTTCTATTTGTTCATCAGTTATTTGATCTTTGGCATATTCTTCGATAGCATGACTTTGAAGCATTGTTAAATACCAATATTCACGAAAGTCATCCATTGATTGGAATCCATAATTATCTAATACCGCTTGTTCACTTCCTAATGATTCAACATAAGCATCAGCATAAGCATCTCCTCTAGTATGAGCTTCATCTACATAATCAGGAAATTCTGTTTCTAATACATAAGTATCAATCATTGTAATTAAAGTCTGTAAACCATAAGTATCTTTAATTGCTGTGTAGAAATCATCAACACTTATCATATCCCCATTTTCAAAAGTTACTATTGCTTCTTGTCCATTCTCTAGAGTAGGAATTTTACCACAACCACTAGCTAGTAACAAAATAGCACACAATCCAATTATTTTTTTCTTCATAATATCTCCTTTTCCAGAAATATTATAGCAAGAATTATATTTAAATACAAGAAATTCATATTAGTTTCACGGAAAAAAGCACGCACATTTATTTAAACTTCCCATAAGATACTAATGAAAAGACAAATAAAAGGAGGAAAGTTTTATGAATCATTGTGGAAATGGCCTAGGAGCTGCTATAATTTTAGTATTATTTATTCTTTTAATAATTATAGTAGGGGCCTTTATTTAAATAGATTAAGGGAGGTTTAAAAATGAGTTGTCCAAAAAATAACTGCGATCCATGTGGTGGCAATAGTGGATTTACAGCAAACTATGCTTTTGTTGTATTAATATTATTTATTCTACTTGCTATCATTTGGGGCGGAGCATTTTATTAAAGAGGGTTACCTCTTTTTTTTAAAGTTTTTTTAAGATATAATATTTTTGTGGAGGTATTATATGTTAATTGTAAAAAATATAACTAAAAAATATGGCAAAAATGTTGCTGTTGATAATTTGTCATTTGCTGTTGCTGATGGCGAGATTTTTGGCCTTCTTGGAGAAAATGGGGCTGGTAAGACAACAACATTTCGAATTATTATGGGATTACTTGAGGCAAACGCTGGAGAAGTAACTTTAGATGGAAAAAAAATCGATTATAATGAAACTGATCATATTGGTTTTGTTACGGAAGAGAGAAGTTTGCTTACTAAATTAAGTGTCCAAGAACAAATTGAATTTTATGGAACACTAAAAGGATTAGAGAAAGAAGAAATAGATAAAAGACTTGATTATTGGTTAGATAGATTTGAAATATCTTCTTATAAAACGCGAAAGATTAAAGAATTATCTAAAGGTAATCAACAAAAGATTCAATTTATTTCGGCGATTATTAATGAACCAAAATTACTTATTTTAGATGAGCCATTTACAGGACTTGATCCAATTAATGTTAAATTAATTAAAGATGCTATATATGACTTGAAAAAGAAAGGAACTTCAATTATATTTTCATCTCATCAAATGGAATATATTGAAGATTTTTGTGAAAAGTTGGTATTACTAGTTAAAGGGCATGCTATACTTGAGGGAAAACTTAGTGATATAAAAAGTAATTATGCAAAGAAAAATATAATGGTTAAAGGTAGTAATATTGAAATTGATGCTATAAAGAAAATAAAAGGAGTCATAAGTGTTACTGAAAATCAAGGAGAATATTGTATTAAAGTGGAAGATAAAAGTATTGCTCCGAAGATATTTAATATTGTAAAAAAAGGTGATGTAACAAAATATGATGTTGCTGATGCATCACTAAATGAGATATTTATTGAAGCAGTCGGAGGTATTCATGAATAAGAAGTTTTGGTATTTAACAAAAATGAGTTTTAATAAAAAAGCTAAATCTAAATGGTTTATTATTACTAATATCATTTTATTGATATTTATTGTTGCTTTATTTAATATTTCTACTATTATTGAATTTTTCGGAGGAGATTTTGATTCTAAGACAAAATTAATAGTTGTGGATAATGCATCTGTTTATGATATTTTTGATGCAAATTTAGAAACACTAAATGAAGATGATGATTTTGAAATAACTTTAGGTAATGAAAATGTTGAAGATATAAAGGAAAATTTAAGTAATGATGAATTAATAGTAGTTATAAATGGGGATAATGAAGAATATTTAACTAGTGAGTTAATTAGTAATGAAAAGATAGATTCTTTAACTTATCAAATTATTTTACAGGCACTTAATTCTACTAAAAGTGTAGTAGGTATGATGAGTGAAGGAATTGATGCAAATGTTTTAGCAAATATTTCAAGTAACATTACAATTGAGAGAACCATATTAAATGAAGAAAATAATACTGATGAAAATATGGATATGGTTATGAGCACGGTATTCCCAACACTTATTTTGCCATTTTTTATGTTAATCATATTTTTAGTACAAATGGTTGGAGGAGAAATATGTGAAGAAAAAACTACAAGAAGTATGGAAATAATTATTGGTAATGTTTCTCCGAAGATGCATTTAATGTCAAAAGTTTTAGCAAGTAATTTATTTGTAATTTTACAAGGTATATTATTAATTTTATATTGTGTTATTGCGTATTTAGTTAGTCTAGCATTAGGTGGGGCATCGATAGGTAGTATGGTAGATGTAGGAAGTATACTTGATATGCTTAACTTATCTAGCATTGGTTCATCTTTAATAATAGTTATTCCAATTGCTATAGTAATGATTATTTTATCATTTGTTGCATATGCTTTAGTTGCTGGAATACTTGCATCAATGACTGTAAATATTGAAGACTTTAATCAGTTGCAAACACCAATAATGCTTATTTCTTTAGCGGGATATTATTTAGCAATTATGGCAGCAATGTTTGATGGATCAATATTTATTAGAATAATTTCTTATTTACCATTCTTATCGGTATTTATTTCACCAACATTATTTATACTTGGGCAAGTAACTGTAATTGATATGATAATATCTTTAGTAGTTCTTATATTATTTATTTATGTAATGTTAAAATTTGGTTTAAAAGTATATAAAGCAGGAATACTAAATTACTCAAGTGGCAAGGTGTGGAGTAAACTATTTAAAGCAATTAGGGAACGTTAATGAAAACCATTTAAATAGATAAATAAAGTCTTATAAAAACTTCATTTTTTATTAATTTTGCTTGTTACTATACTATTTTCCTAGTGTAATAGAAAGCATTATTTATTAAAAAAGAGAGTGATGCTAATATGGTATGGGAAGATATTTTCTTGTATGTGCTTTAGAAGTAGATTCAAATATTAAAAATCACTTACAAAACGTTCGGGGAGAGTTATTAATAGATTTAAAGAAAAAAATAATATCCCCAAAAACGTTGAATTAAAAGGTTCTAATCTAAATAGAAAGTAAGATATATTGTATTAGATTTAAAGCAAACAACAATGTTGTTAACCAAGGCAGATGATAAAAATGCTTGTTTTAATTATTTAGTACAATTATTGATAAAATAAATTGTAGATAAATATCCAGAAGTTGAAAAAATAAATTTGTTTTTGGATAACCGCTCTGTAAAAATCGGTAATAGACTATCGTTAAAACCATATTTATATAGAAACAAAATCTACAATAAAAAGAATTGAATTTAATGTAAATTATTTAGAATCAGAAAGTTGTTACTTAATTCAATGGGCAGATATAGTAGCAAATTCATTATATAAAAAATATGAAAAGTTTTATTGACTAATATTGTGAAAAATGTTAATACAACTTATATAAAGACCGGTATATTAGCCTTATATGACTTATTCAATTTTGAATATAAGAGTTATTTTTAACTCAGTCGTATAAGCACTGCTGGTCTTTTTATATAACGCAATCTAAAAATAGGAATTTTTATGATGTAAACCGAAAGAGGATTCGAAAAGATTAATCGAGTTTGCCAAATTATATCAAGTTAATGTTAAAGATTTATTACAATTTAAGAAACTTCCTAAAATGAGTTTTAATTCATTCCGAAAGAAAAAAAGTTAATTGGGAAAAGATTAGATATTTAAAAAAATATAATTTTAAATAAAGTAAGAGATTACTTATAAGGAAGAATATGAAGTAAGTTATAATGCAATAATATATAGATTAAAAGATTTAAATATAATTTCAGAATATGTATATAAGATGTTAAGTTTAATACGATTATTACTAAAAATAATCCAGAACCTATTACACCAGAATATTCTAATCAATTTAAAAAATTAGTATATCAATTAGATAGAAAAAATATTATTTCCTTAAATAAAGCAGGTGAATTATTAGGAGGATTAACTTATGAATACAACAGCGAAAATTATAATTTTTCACATTAAAAAAAGTGCAAAATTTGCACTTTATGCCGGTAGGGGAGTAATATTTAAATCGGTTCCCATACTTTCTAGAATACCAGTGTATTTTCCGTATATTCTCTCATAATCACTAAGGTAAGTATCATCAGTCATGATACTAAATGGTATTACTACATGGCCATCGTGATTAGCGGTAGTAATTGGATTACCATTATATTTAGTAAATATTAATTCACCACCAAGATTATCGATATCAATTGTTACTTCTCCATCAGGTGTAACAGTTTTTGTTATATCAAGGGTAGCCATAAATCCTACAAGTTTATTATAGTCATCTGTTCCATATTGATTAGATATAAAATTACCTAAAGAATACATTACTAGGGTATCATCAATCCAAGTTATTGGTTGTAAAATATGGGGATGAGCTCCTAAAATAATGTCGACATCAAGACTTGCTAGATATTCAGCAATTTCTTCTTGGCTATCATTAGGAGTTGATGCATATTCAACACCCCAGTGCATCGCTACAATTAAGACATCAACTTTATCACGAATAGCTTCAATATCTTCTTTTACTTGTTCTTCATCATAGACATTGACTAAATAACTTTTGCCAGATGGAACTGATAAGCCATTTGTGGAAGTAGTATAGGAAAGCATCGCATAAGTAATGTTATTTTTTTCTCCTATACTATAGGAGGTTCTATGTTCTTCACTATCAGAAATCCCATTAAAAACAATGCCATTTTGTTCTTTTAAATAATTGTAGAAATTAAGTATACCGTTTTCACCTTTATCAATTGTATGATTGGTAGCAGTAGAAATCATATTAAATCCTGCTTTAATCATTGCATCTCCAAATTCTGATGGAGTGGAAAACATTGGATAGCCATCAGCTTCTCCACCCGCAAAAGGAGTTTCTTGATTATAATATGCAATATCATATTTTTTTACTATATCTCTTACGTAATCTAAGGCACCATCGAAGTTATAAATGCCACTGCCACGGTAACCTTGTTCATATGAGAAAAAAACGGCATTATGAATTAGGGCATCACCAGTTGCAATCATACTTAATTCATATACTTCATCTTGAGGTTCTTCTTTACTTACATTGCTACCATTATTATTATTATTATTATTAGTATTGTTATTTTGGGTATCATTGTTAAATATTTGTCTGATACCAAAATATGCTCCGATACCTATTACTAAAACTAAAATTAAAGTAAATAGGGCTTTTTTCTTTAATCTTTTTTTTCTACTTCTAGCCATAATTAATCCTTCATTATTTTATTATATATTTCTTCACTACTTAGTTCATGAGTTTTATGCATAAAATCTGGTAGCAAATGGAGGTGAAAATGTTTAATTACTTGGGCATCTCCATAATTTACTACAAAAGTTAGGGCATTTTTATCTAAGGTAGTCATTAACTTTGTAGCATATTTCTTACCAGTATCAATAATTTTTAACAGTAAATCAGGATCAATACTATATATATCTTCGAAGTGTTTTTTAGGAATTACTAATGTATGTCCATCAGTATCTGGGTATGCATCCATTATGACCATCACTTCATCATCTTCGTAAAGTATTTTAGACTCTTCCTTGTGAGCTGCAATTTTACAAAATAAACAATCTTCTTTCATTTATATCACCAACTTAATTTTAACATTTAAGTTAGTTAATAGCAACAATCTTTGTGTGTACAATTGTCTAGTTGTTGCATATATTTAATTAGGAAGGTGATTTAATGTCTAGTTTTAAAGAAATAGTAACTAAGGCAGTAATTGGTAAAGCAAAGAAAAGTAGCAGTAATAGTTTTTCATTAACTCCAGAAGAAATGCCAAATACAGTATTGGGTTGTTGGGTAATTAACCATAAATTTAGTGGAACAAATAATGCAAATGGTAGTGTTTTAGTTACAGGCTCTTTTGATGTTAATGTTTGGTATTCATATAATAACGATAAATCTACAGCAGTTACTACAAAGAATTTTTCTTATAGCGATACTATGAATATTCCTTTAAAGGATGATCATGATATAACTGATACCTCAGAAATAATTGTTAGATGTCTTCGTCAGCCAACAGTTGCTAATGTTAGTGTCGATGGTGCTAATGTGAATTTGGAAATCGAAAAAGAAATGGGTGTAGAAATTGTTGGAGATACCAAGGTAAAAATAAGTGTGGAAGATACTTTTGATGATTACGATGAAATATATGATGAAGTTGATGATGATGTATTAAATGAAATTGATGAAAATTATTTAAATGAAACAGCAAATTAATTATTTTAAAAAAACAAAATTTGTGATATATTTATTGTGGAGGTAAATCATGTATATGGATGAAGATATTGCTTAGCTAAGTATCTAGTTAATATTTTGAATGTATGAATTAAAATCGGTTTTTTAACCGATTTTATTAATATATTAAATGTCAATCAAACTACGTTGACAGATGATGTTAATTATGGTAAGTTATTTTAAAGGAGATGCGTTATGGATGAAGTTGTATTAGTAGAACCATCTTTAGAATATAAAGATGATGTTATGTCTTTTCTAGAAGAAGTAAGAGTTGCTGATGAAGGGATGCACTGGCAATATGCGGGGATGTCTCGTTTAGAAAAAAGTAATACTTATGAAGAATGGTTACAAGAAAAAGAGGATGAAGAAAAAGGAATTAATTTACCTGATGGATATGTGCCATCATCAACTTATTTATGTGTAAGAGTTGCTGATAATAAAGTTATTGGTATATGTAATATTCGCCATGAATTAACAGAATTTTTATTAAATTATGGTGGACATATTGGACAATCAATTAGGCCTAGCCAAAGAGGTAAAGGATACGGAACAATTCAGTTGCTGAAAGCATTAGAAAAATGCTCGCAAATGAATATAAATCATGTATTATTAACATGCGTTGAAGATAACATAATAAGTGCAAAAACAATAAAAAAATGCATGGGTGAATATGAAAATACAACTGAGAAAAAAGGAACTCGTTATAAAAGATATTGGATTGATGTAGAAAAACTAAAAAATATGACAAAATAGTCATGTGTCAACCATTTATTATTGACACACATTATTAATTATGATAAATTATTAATAGTTTAAATGAAGGAGGAGTGGAATATGGCTGTTAAACTAAGATTAAAAAGAATGGGAGCTAAACAAAAACCATTTTATAGAATAGTTGCTGCTGATTCAAGAAGCCCAAGAGATGGACGCTTTATTGAAACTGTTGGGACTTATAATCCTGTTTTAAATCCAGCAGAAGTAAAGATTGATAAAGAAATAGCATTAAAATGGTTAAATAATGGTGCAGAACCTACTGATACTGTTAGAACCCTTCTTAAAAATGAAGGAATTTTAAAAGAATTCAATGAATCAAAAAAGGGTAAATAAATATGAATATAGTTGAATTTACAGATTTTTTAGTTAAATCTTTAGTTAAAGAACCAGATTTAGTAAAAGTTGAAGCTTTTGATTCGGATGAAGATACCCAAATAATTGAAATAATTGTTCCAGAATCAGAAATGAAAAATATTATTGGAAGAAATGGTAAGAACGCAAGTAGTTTAAGAACAGTTATTCAAGCATTTGCTTTAGCTAAAGGATTAAATAAAGTAAAAATAAATATTGATGCATATTAAAGTGTTACGAAAGTGCACTAGTCAAGAAAAAGTAGACAGTAAAAAATACACTTAAAACCCTGATTCAATTTTATATTGGATTGGGGTTTTATAATTTAATGCATAACTAGGTCTTTCATAATTATAATAATTAATGTATAATTTTATCAGATTTGAAACATCATTAGAATGCTTTAAATCAAAGTCAATAAACAATTCTTCTTTAATCCATCCGTTTAATGATTCATTAACGGGGTTGTCTGTAGGAGTTCCAGCTCTAGACATGGATCTTTGAATATTAAATTCATTTAGAAGATTGTTATAACTAGCAGAAGAATAAACAGCTCCTTGATCTGTATGTAAGATTATAGGTTCTTCAATTTGTTCTTCTTTTATTTTGCTTAAAACTTGATTTAAGCCATCATAATACGATTTAGTATTACCTTTACGAGAAACTAATCCATACCCAATTATTTCTTTATTCCAAGCATCAAAATATAAAGTAAGTTCATAATAAACCCCTTTAACTTTAAAAGCAGTCATATCAGACACAATTACTTCATATGGTCTACTTAAATATTTCCAACCATTCCATACAAGATTATTAAATTTTTCATGTTCTTCATCAGGTTTTTTCCATTGATAATGTTTACCTTGTGATTTAATATTTTCATATTTACAACACAAATGAACATGATTATCAGACCATACTACACCATATTTATTTCTAGCATAGGCATTTATCCACCTATAGCCATGAGAAGGATGTTTCTTATGTATTTCTTTTATTAAATCTATATCTGATTGTCTTGATATCATTTTTAATGTTGGATTATTTTGTCTATATTTCCATTTATAATAACCAGATCTACTCACAGACATATATTCACATAATAACTTTACAGAATACTTATTTTTATATTCATCTATTATTTTGTATTCTTCTCGAATGTAGTAACGAATTCCTTTTTTGGACCAACTCCTTTCACTTCGTAGCCTTTTTTTAATCGAGCTATCTCAATATCTTTCTTCATTAATTCTATTTCTAATTCTTCCTCTCTTGATTGTGGTTTTCTTAAATACAATCCCATATTTTTATGGCTAGTAGATGCTTTACCAGTATTTGATATTAAACCATCTAATCCTTTTTCTTCATATTTTTTTATCCAATGATAAATTTGTCTTCTAGCAACATTAAATTCATTTGCCAATTTTGTGGCTGATTCACCATTTATATATCGTTTTACAATTATTTCCTTTTCTTCTGGTGTTTTCATATTATTTTTTTTCATAAAATATCCTCCTTTTTATTTATAATAACAAAAAAATGTAGACTGTGTCTTTTTTACACTGTCTACATTTATTATATCACTTCAAAAGTAATGCTTTTTTCTTTGATAGAAATCGGTAAATATGGTAATATTATAATAGAAAGGAGGTTAACGATGGGAAATTTGAAAAAAGGACTAATTATTATGATGACCTTGGTTGTAACATTATTGGTTAGTGTCACTAATGTATCTGCAACAGAATTTAGCAGTATCATGGGTGATGTAATGTCTGATGCTGGTTATACAATTAATGCTGGTGAAGAAATAACTTTTAATGGTGAAGTTTGGATTGGTACTGATGGTAGAATTAGTATTAATAGTGGTTCTGCTACTTTAAAACTAGATGGTACAACTGATGTTATTTCTATCGATGTTTTAGATGGAAGTGAAGTTGTTATAAATGATGGAAAACAATTTATTATGCAACTTACATTTAATCCAGGTACAGGTGAAGCAACTTATCCAGTGGCATTAAATATCCATGAAGGCGCAACACTTACAATCGATGGTAATATGGCAATTCCTAGTGGTAGTCAAGGCATTCTTACTAATAATGGTACTATAAATATTAATGGTATTTTAGAAGTAAGACGTGATGGAATTTATGATGGATTAGGTACTACAAATCTATATGGTACTTTAGCTATTTATGGAGATTCTTCAACAACCAATATTGGGGATGCTAAAATTAATATTTATGAAGGCGCTAATATTTATTCGGAAGATGATATTAGTAGTAATATAGTAGTTGCTGAATCTGATACCGAAGAATTTACTTGGGCAATTGTTGAAAACAGCAAATCATATACATCAATAACAGATTCTATTACTGATACAGAATTTGCATATGGTTATACACTTGCTAAGAATGCAGTAGAAGTAGAAGATCCCGCAACTGATGTAGATGAACCTACGATTGAAAACCCTAGTACAATTGATAATGTAATGTTATTTGTAGGACTAGGAATTGTTGCAGTAATTGGTATTGTTGTAACTAGTGTAGTTTTAAAAAAATCTAAATAGTTAGATGACTCCCTTCGGGGAGTTTTTAATTGATATTTTTATTTTTGATAAATTCAGTGAGCATTTTGGTAAGTGCTCTTTTTTCAATACGGGATACATAACTTCTTGATATTTTTAGTTCCTTAGCAATTTCTTTTTGAGTCATTTCTTTAGTATTATATAATCCATATCTTTTAATAATTATTTCTTTTTCTCGTTCATTTAATATTTTTAAATATTTATTTAAAAGAGCGACATTATTTTTAATTTCTAGGCTATCAAATAAATCTTTTTGTTTATCCTTTAAAACATCAATTAAACTAATTTCATTTCCTTCTTTATCAAAGCCGATGGCATCATTTAAGGATACTGTGATGCCTTCTTTTTTAGTCGTACGAAAATGCATTAATAATTCATTTTGAATACATCTTGCGGCATAGGTGGTAATTCTTGTTTGATGAGTTTTTTTATAAGAATCAATTCCTTTAATTAAACCAATGGTACCGATACTTATTAAATCATCGGTATTATCTTTGGAATCAAATTTTTTTACTATATGAGCAACAAGTCTTAGATTGTGTTCAATTAGTTTATTACGAGCAGATTTATCCCCACTAAGCATTCTATCAATGCATTTTTCTTCTTCCTCAAGACTAAGGGGTTCAGGAAAGATATTATTAGAATAACTTCCTGTAAAAAATAACATATCTTTAATAATATTTAATAAATAAAACATAAATTACCTCTATTAAATTTTATTGAAATTGTTTAATAAATATGTTAGAATATGTTTTATATGGAGAGGGTTTCAAATGGTTAGCAAAAATAATATTAAAAAAACTTTGATGAGTGAATTTGCATTTTATAAAAATAATCCAGCATATTTTGAAACCATTTTGCTTCAAAATGTTACTTGTTATAAAGATGCTTTTATACTTGTTTTAAATGATTTAAAAAGCGATTTTCAAAATTTAAATGTTGATTGGTTTGTTGAAAAGTTAAGTAATAATAAAAATAATTTAATTAAGGAATTAAAAGATTTATTAGAATTTTTAGGTCAATATAATTTAGAAATTGATATAAATTATTTAAATTCTTTATTAAAAAAGTATCCTTTATTAGATGAGCTACTTAATACTTTATTTAAAAATAGAGATAGTGTTAGTTATGATTATTTAGTTAGTTTAACACAAAGTGAAAAAACTATAGATTTTTTAATTTTATATGCAACTATTAAGGGTAAATATAGTGATGATTTAGAAGAGATTGATGCAAGTTTTTTAAGTGATTATTATACTAATAATAGTCTTAGTATGTATTTTTTAGAGATTAATGAGTATTCTATGTTAACACATGAAAAGACATTGGAAATTTTTAAAAATATTGAAAGTCTTGCTTATAGTATTAAAGAGTGTAAAATAGAGGAAGAGAAAAATAAATTAAAAAAGAAATATAAATATTATCGGGATATGATAATAAATGCTAATCTGCGTTTAGTTGTAAGTGTTGCTAGAAGATATACCGGGTTAGGTGTTGATTTTTTAGATTTAATTCAAGAAGGTAATAAAGGTTTATTAGTTGCTTTTGAAAAATTTGATTATAAGTTAGGGTATCGTTTTTCTACTTATGCAACATGGTGGATTAGGCAAGCAATTTCTAGAAGTTTAGCAAATGATAATAATTTAATAAGAATTCCTATTTATAGGTATGAAAAGAGCAAAAAAATTACTAATGCTAGTAATGAGTTAGAAATGGTTTTAGGAAGAGAACCAACCGCAAGAGAGATTGCTGATAAATTAGAAATTAGTGAAAATGAGGTTAGGGATTATTTAAAGGATAGTAAAGTAACACATTCTTTAGATGCTACAATATTATCTAGAAGTAATGAGAAAGATACTTCAAAGTTTTTAAATTACTTTAAGAGTGAAGAAAATATAGAAGATACTGTAATAAATAGTTTTCTTCCTGATTATTTAAATGAAATTTTAAGTAAATGTTTAACTAAAAGAGAAGAAAATATTATTCGAATGCGTTTTGGTATACAAGAAAATGGTAGTTTTAATCCTAATTATGATGGTGTGCATACATTGCAAGAAGTTGGAGAAATTTTATATTTAACAAGGGAGAGAATAAGACAAATTGAAGCAAAGGCGTTGAAAAAATTAGCAGTACATGCCGCTAGGGCTGGATTAATTGATTATAAAAAGGAGAAGAAAGATAAAATGGCAAAGAAGTTTTTAGAAATTGTTAGTGGAGATATAGAAGAAATTAAAAAAAGTATTGGACTTTTACCTTTAGAGGAACAATCGGCGGTATATGTGCGTTATGGTAAAAATTTAGATGAAATTAATTATGTGGGAGAAGATTTATCTAAAATGGCTTATAGTGCGGCGATAAAGGTTAAAAAAATGCAAGAAAATGAAACATATAAATTAAGAACTAGAAGAAATCAATCTAATAAAAATGGACCAGTTATAAATGTTATAAATGGGAAGAAAAATATTTGTTATTTGCATGAAAAATTAGGTTGTTCAAAAAAAATACTAGATTTATTAGCCTTAAATATAATTAAGTTAGATAATATAGAGATCTTATTTAATTATTATGGAGTAACATTAACTAATGCTGTAGATGAAATTGCTATGCCACAGGAAGATTATGAGGCTCTTAATCTTATTTATCCAATGTTAAAAGAAAAACTTTCTAGTTTAAAATCAGTTATTACTTTAAAAGAAGTTCTAGGAGTTTCCGACGATGAAATATCTTACTTGGTTAATTTTGCCAATAAAATTACTATTAGATATAATGTTCTTAGTGCTAAATTTGGGCCTGATTTAACAGAAAATGTAAATTTTATATTTAAAAGAGATTCAGAAAAAAAATCTTTTTTTACAGGACTTCTTGGGGCTAAGAAAGAAATTCAAAAATATTATAATAATAAATATGTTAGTCTTAAAGATACTAATGTAGTAAATGATGAAAAGAGTGTATATTTAAAAGATATTTTAAATGCTACCGATGAAGAAATGGTTTATTTAACAAGTGTTAATCCAATGGATCCAAATACCAAAATGTATAAGTTATTTGTTGAATTTTTTGGGGAAAATTTTACATCTTCGTGGCATCAAAGAAAATTAAGTCCTAAGGAAAGACCAAGTTATTATAATGGATTAGCAACTTTAAGAAAAAAATTAGAAATTTTTAGAAATAAAGGAAAAAATAGTGAAAAAGTAAGTGAACCAGTGGAGATATTAACAGAAGAAAAGTATGCAACTAAATTAACTCCTTTTAAACATCCTTTCTTTAAGGAATTTGTCAAACTTTTGCCACTAGAATATCAAGTAATTACTTCGCTTCGGTTAGGGCTTTATGATGGGATGATTCACTCTTTAAGTGAACTAGCTGAATTATTTAATATTAGTGAAGAGGAAGTATTACAAAAAACAGAAAAGGGAATTATTTTATTTCAAACAATTATTGAAAGATATAAAGAAATTTTTTCTAAAGAATTTCCAAGTCTTGATAGTGAAAGTACAAGGATTTTAAAAATAAATAACAAGTAGTCTAAATGGCTACTTTTATTGCTTTTACTGGGATTATATGATAATATTTAAAAAGAATGGAGTATGTAATATGACAAAGAAATTGATATTAGTTGATGGAAATAATTTAATGTTTCGTTCTTACTATGCTACTGCTTATAGTGGCAATATGATGAAAAATTCTAAAGGGCTTCCAACTAATGCTTTATTTGGTTTTGTATCAATGATTAATAAAATTATTGCGGAGGAAAATCCGACATATATGGCAGTTGCTTTTGATATAGGAAAAAATTTTCGTAAAGAAAAGTATGATTTTTATAAAGAAGGAAGAGTAGATACTCCGGAAGAATTAAAGGCGCAAATGCCAATAGCAAGAGAAATACTAGATTCTATGAATATCAAGCATTTTGAACTTGCTCCATATGAAGCAGATGATATAATTGGAACTATTGCAAAAATGACTGAAGAAGATCCAGAATTTGCATCAGTAATTGTTTCTAGTGATAAAGATTTACTTCAGTTAATTAGTAGCGAAACGGAAGTAAAATTATTAAAACAAATTGGTTTTATAAGATATAATCATGATACGTTTGTTGAGGATTATAAAATAGAACCAATTAGAATAATTGATTTAAAAGCATTGATGGGTGATGCATCAGATAATATTCCAGGGGTAAAAGGAATTGGTGAAAAAACAGCATTAAAGTTACTCCAAGAATATGGTTCTTTAGATAACATTTATGCGAATATAGATAATATTAAAGGTAAAGTTCAAGAAAAACTAGCAACCGACAAAGAAAGTGCTTATATGAGTAGAGATATTGCAACTATTTATAGGGATGTTCCTCTAAATATAACGCTTGAAGATTTAAAATTTAATTTAGATGATGATACTAAATTAAAGGAAAAGTATCAGGAATTAGAATTTTTCTCTTTACTTAAAACAAGTGTAGTACCTAAAAAAGAACAAGATATTACCTATAAAGTAATCAGTAGTTTAGATGAATTAATACTAGATGAAAAGGTTGCTTTATATTTAGAACTTGATAATGAAAATTATCATATGGCAAGTATTGTGGGTATGAGTATTACTGATGGAGTAAATACTTATTACATAAATAAAGATTTAGTAATACCAGCCCTTGAAAAGATAAAGGATAAAGACATAATTACTTATGATTTAAAAAAGGTTATATGTGCTTCACACATCTTTATAAATGGTATATTTGATGCTATGATTGCAGCATATATCCTTGGATTTAATCAAAAAGATGATATTGCTTACCTTGCTAATCAATTTGATGAAAATATTGAGTTTTATGATAATTTGAAAAAGAGTAATTTTATAGATATAAAAGAAATAGTTAAGAAATGTTTATTTTTATTTAGAATAACTCCGGATTTTATCAAAAAAATGCAAGATGAAGGAGACTATGAATTATTTCAAAAAATTGAAATGCCTTTAGTTAAAGTTTTAGCAGATATGGAAATGACTGGTATTAAAGTAGAAAAGAAAGTATTAGATGATATGCAAGGTGAAATAGAAGTAAAAATAGAACTTCTAGAACGAGAAATATATAATTTGGCAGGTATGGAATTTAATATTGGAAGTCCTAAACAACTTGGAGAAGTTTTATTTGACAAATTAGGTCTTGCTAAGGGTAAGAAGAATAAAACTGGTTATAAGACTGATGTTAAAGTCTTAGAAAAATTAGCTGAACATTATCCAATTGCAGAAAAAATTCTTGATTATCGGGCATTAACCAAACTTAATAGTACCTATATTGCGGGTTTAAGTAATTATATTTTAAGTGATGGTAAAATCCATACTATTTATAAGCAAACTTTAACTCGGACTGGTCGTCTTTCATCAACGGAACCAAATTTGCAAAATATCCCTGTTAGGGAAGAATTAGGTCGCAAGATTAGAAAAGCTTTTGTGCCAACTAATGATTTACTTTTAAGTGCTGATTATTCCCAAATAGAGTTAAGAATACTTGCTCATATATCTAAATCAAAAGGATTAATTGAAGCATTCCGAAATGATGCAGATATTCATACGAAAGTAGCAAGTGATATTTATGGTATTCCAGTTGATGCGGTAACCAAAACAATGCGAAGAACTGCTAAAGCAGTTATATTTGGTATCGTTTATGGTATCAGTGGTTTTGGATTAGGAGAAAACTTACATATTTCTCGTAAAGAAGCAGATGACTTTATTAAAAAATATTTTGAACTTTATCCAGAAGTAAAAAAATATACGGAAGATATTGTTAAATTTGCTCATGAAAATGGATTTGTTAAAACTTTATTTGGACGTAAGAGAGTAATTGATGAAATTAAAAATCCTAATTATATCATCCGTAGTACAGGTGAGCGAATGGCTATGAATACACCAATCCAAGGTACTAGTGCTGATATTATGAAAATGGCGATGATTAATGTCTACAATCGCTTTAATAAAGAAGGCATAACTAGTAAGATATTATTACAAGTTCATGATGAAATCATTGTTGATGTAAAAAACGAAGAACTAGAACTAGTTAAAAAAATAATCAAAGAAGAAATGGAAAATGTCTATAAACTTGATGTTCCATTGAAAGTAGAAATTGATACTGGTATCAATTGGTATGAGGCAAAATGATAGAAAAGTTAATAGAAAAATATAATTATCCCGATGACTTAGCCAATTTCTTGCGAGATTTATATCCTTGGTTAATCGAATATTTTGGTAGTGATAAAAAGGATATAATTGATGCTATGTTTTTAGATACACCAATATTTACTAATACAAATAGTTATGAAATAGTGAAAAAATATGGGGACTTGGAAAACTTAGGGATAGTTAAAGAGGATGATTTTAAAAGAGCTAGCGGGGTATGTTCTTTTGATGTAGATGTAATTTGGGAAAATGGCGAATACAAAATAGACAAGTATAAAAGAGCAGTTAGTGTTTCTGGAGACATTGCTGAAGAACGTGTTAAATCTGATCTTATTCATGAAATATGCCATGCTATTAAAACTTATTACAATGGTTTTGTCATTTGTGGTGACATATTAATTGAAAGAGATGGTTTAATTATTCGAAGAAGCAAATTGGTTAATGATACTGATAGAGTAAGAAAAGTATTTTTAGAAGAACATAATGTAGCTTTTGAAGAAGGCCTTAATTCTTTAGCGGAAGAATGGCTAGCTAAAAAAGTGATTGCTCCCGATTATGAAGTAAAAGGTTATGGTTTAATCACTCAAATGGCTAGAAATGTAGTTCGTGGATTAGATTGTTTACAAGAATTAGTAAATGCCCAAATTTATAAAACAGATGTTGACTTTATCCCAGAGTATGATAGGTTAATGGCTATATCTGATTTGATATATCAAAAGAATTTAGAATTATTTGAAGCTATATTTGATAAAGAAAAATTCAATAAAATAAATGCAGAACTTCAAAGTATGATAATTAATGATTACAATCCATTAATAAAAGAGATTATAACAACTAAAGTAGAAAGGTGATGTTTATGCCAGAGATAGCAGAAGTTGAAACAGTTAGAAATACTTTAAAAAATATGATATTAAATAAGAAAATAAAAAGTGTTAATGTAATATATCCCAAAATGCTTGAAAGCGGTGTAGAAGAATTTAAAAAATTACTTCCAGGAAGAAAATTTATTGATATTAAAAGAATTGGTAAATGGTTAATATTTGATTTGGGAGAATATTATTTGCTTAGTCATTTACGGATGGAAGGAAAATTTTTTGTTAAAAATAGTGATGAAGAAACAAATAAACACGAACATATAATTATTACATTTACTGATGGTATTGATTTAAGATATCACGATACTAGAAAGTTTGGTAGAATGAATTTAATTAAAAAAGAAGATTTAAATAGTACTGAGGCAATAAAAAAGCAGGGTATTGAACCAATAAGTGATGAGTTAACTAAAGAGTACTTATATGATAAAATTAGCAAAAAACATTTGCCAATGAAAACAATCCTCTTAGATCAAACAATCATTGCTGGTCTTGGTAATATCTATGCCGATGAAGTCTTATTTGCTTCCAAAATAAATCCTTTAAAAAAAGGTGTAGATGTAACAATGGATGAGTGTGAAAGAATAAGAAAGTCTTCTAAAAAAATAATCGAAGAGGCAATTAAGTATGGGGGAACAACTATAAAAAGTTATACTTCTTCTCTAGGTGTTACAGGAAGATTCCAACAATTCTTGCAAGTTCACAAAAGAGAAGGAGAACCTTGTAATGTTTGTGGTACTCCCATTGAAAGAATAAAAGTTGGTGGCAGAAGTACATATTTTTGCCCAAAATGTCAAGAAATGTAAGTTTACATTCGTTCAACCCGTAGGGGTTGATTTTTTTTTTTTTTTTTGGTATTATGGGAAATATAGAGAGTATGTGTGAAAAAATGAGACAGTTTATTTGACGTCAATTTACAATATTCCTCAGAAAGGATTGGAGAAAATGAAGAAGAAATATTTAATTATTAGTATAAGTGTTTTACTTGTATTATCTACTTGTTTATATGTATTTATAAGTGATACTACAGAAAAAGTAGTTATAAGCAGTAATAAGGAAAGTAACAGAAGTGTAGTTAATACTAATGCATTAACGATGATGTATGAAACAGAAGCGGGTAGCGGAGAATATCAAGTTAGTAGTGATACTTCTTGGCCAACTGATGGATATACATTTAATGAAACTTTGTCAAAGTGTGAAAATGGAAGTGCTCTTACTTGGGACAATGAAAATAAAAGAGTAGTTGTATCAACTTCAGTTTCTGATAAGTGTTATGTTTACTTTGATAAAGAACCAGATGTTATATATTTAGCAAGTTATATAACAAGTCAATATACAACAGATGGGGAAAATGGATTATATTATCACGATGCGGACTTAGCAAATGGAGCAGGGGATAATAGCTATCGTTTTAGTGGAGCAAATCCAAATAATTATGTATGTTTTGGAGCCACAGGAGCAGATTGCCAAAATGAAGAAAATCAATATCGGATAATCGGAGTATTTAATGGACAAGTAAAATTAATTAAGGCAACAAGTTATGGAAGCTATGCTTGGGAACAAGATTATAGTACTCAAGGTAATACTTGGAATGAATCAACAAAGCCAGATATATATACAACATTAAACACAACATATTATAATACACTAGGAAGTGAATGGCAAAGTAAAATAGCCACACATAGTTGGAAAGTAGGGGGAATGGCAAGTGATACATCAGCAACAGCAAAAGATTATTACGATACAGAAGTAGGTACAGGACAAAGTGGATACGAAGAAACGATGAAAATAGGACTAATGTATGTAAGTGATTATGGATATGGAGCAAGCGAGGAATATTGGACAACAGAACTAAATAATTATGAACCAACAGTAGATTCAAATTGGATGTATTTAGGCACTTATGAATGGTTAATTTCCCGCTATTCGGACAATGCGAACTATGCGTTCAATGTGGACGACACTGGCTATGTGGGCCACAACCACGTGCTCAGTACGCTTGCGGTGAGGCCGTCCTTCTATCTGGAGTCTGATGTAACATATGCTAGCGGATCAGGCAGTATGACTGACCCGCTAAAGATAAACTAGGGGCGAAGAAAGGCTCGTCTTCGCGCCTTTACGGTGCGAGGCGAGCGGGGTAAAAATTGGGCTACGAGAGAGTAAGGTTGAAGACAAACATTGATGAAAAATTGGACTCTGCCACATCTGCGTGTAAATGCAGGTGTGGCAGGCACGCATATTGCTACTTTGTGCAGTCAGTGGCAATGAATAGTTATATTTAACATACCTTCTTTCATTTAAATATAACTTATTATTGGGTAATCTTATGATAATTTCCCGCAATTCGGACAATACGAACAATGCGTTCAATGTGAACAACACAGGATATGTGAACAACAACAACGTGAACAATACGAATGCGGTGAGGCCGAGACCTTTATAGTTCTAGGATGATAAGATTAAGGTTTTATGATGAATGAGATAAAGGACAAAGATTATCCTGAGCAATATGCTCGAATATGAAATATGCACGGAGGGTTATACGTAACCTTCCTATATGGCATATTGATAAATTTTGACGATGATTAATTAAATTTGAGGCTGGTTTCCTTTCCTGGCTTTACCGAGTGATAAAAATTAAATGCTTTCTCCTTTCTTATTTAATTTGTTATCACACTTTTTTAATGAATATTTTGTAGTAAAGGAGTAGTAATGAATAAAAATTATGTTTCCCTTTATAAATCGGGAAAGTTTTACAATGCATTCGGGGACGATGGTTTGATATTACATCATTTAATTGGGTATAAATTTGTAGAGTACAAACAATCAGTTGGTTTTCCAGAAAGCGCTTTTGGAAAAGTTAAAAGTTTATTAGATGATGTAGATATATCTTATAAAGTTTATGATAAAGATATATTAATTGAAGAAAAGAAGGGTAATAATAAAAAATATAACAAGGTATTAAGTGAAGCTTTAAAGAAATATGATTTAGAAAAAAGACTTATAAGAATTAAAGATAAAATTAATAACTTTAGTGCTGAAGATTTAGAAAAAATAATCGAGGGTATTGAAAGTGGAAAAGATAACGAATAATGAGAAATTTTTAATAATAAAAAATATTAAAAGTTTTATTTTAGGTTTAGAAAAAATACTGTTAACTTTTCCTAAGAAAGATTTAATTTCAAGAAGTTTAGTTTATAATGATTCTTTAGAGCTTTTAGAATTAGTTGTTAAGGCTAATTATGAAAATAATATTGATCTTAAACATAATTATCAAATTGCAGCTTTAGCTAAAATAAATAAAATAGATTTTTATTTAGAAAGGGCATATAAACTTAAATATATAAGTGAAAAACAATGTTTAAGTAAAACGGGACAATTACTTAAAATTAATAAAATGATTTATGTGTGGTGTCGTAATGAAAAATGACCTTACAGTAAATAATTTATTAAAAATATATGAAACAGAAATATCTAAGAATGTTAAAAATAAAAAAAGTTTATATAATTTTGAAGTAAATAAAATGCAAAATATTACTAATATATTAAGTATGTTAAATAATGGTGATATTGGACATAAGAAATACAATATATTTTTAATTTATGAACCTAAATGTAGATTAGTAATGTCTTTAAGTGTTAGTGATAAAATTATTAATCATTTCGTAACTAGATATTCTTTAGAAAAGAATTTAACTAAATATTTGGATCCTAGAAATATTGCAACTAGAAAGAATATGGGAACTGATTATGGAATTAAATTAGTTAGAAAATATTTAAATAAATTAAAAAAAGATAATGATATGTTTTATATACTAAAAATTGATATAAGTAAATATTTTTATAGTATAGATCATAATGTATTAAAAAGTGAACTTAAGGATAAATTAGATGATTATGAATACGATATAATAAGTAAAATAATTGATACTACTAATGAAGAATATGTAAATAAAGAAATATTTCATAATATATCTAAACATAATCTTGATTTACCGCTATATTATTTTGGTAAAGGTCTTCCAATTGGCAATATGACTAGTCAATTCCTTTCGATATTCTATTTACATAAATTAGATCATTTTATAGTTCATGATTTAAAATTAAAGTATTATGTTAGATATATGGATGATTTTATAATAATGGATAAAGATCTTAATAAATTAAAACAAGCTAGAGAAATAATTATTGAAAAGTTAGAACAAGAATATAAATTAAAAGTAAATACGAAAAAAACTTTTATAGTAAATAGTAAAATAGGTTTTGCTTTTTTAGGATATGTGTTTAAAGTGTTAGATAATAAAACAATTATTAAAATTAAAAGATGTAATTTAGAAAAGATAAAGAAAAGAGTTAAAAAAGTAAATTATTTATTTAAAAATAAAAAGATAAGTCATTATAAAGCATTTTGTACAATTATGACTTATTCTAATTGTTATAAATATAGTAATAATATAAGAGTATTAAAACTTATTGATAAATATTTTTATGAAAAATAAGTGTGAATTTTTTAAAAGAATATATAAAGATTATGTAATTATATTTGATTATAATGGTGTAAAAAAAACAATGGGTTTTGATAAAATGTTACAAAAATATATAAGAAATGGTGATATAAATTATATTATTGTTTATAATGATTTTACTATAGAAAAACATATATGTAAGAATAATAATTACTATAAGTATTTAATAATTGATTTTTTACAATATTTCGTTCGACAAAAGTAGACAGCATCTCCTATGGACAATGGAGTATTTGTGTGTTAGCATAGCTAATTAAGGAAGAAATGCTAATAGATTAAATACCTAGGGTTAGTAAATTCTTCTATTAAAGAAAGAGGGATTTGGTTAATGAGTAAAAATAATAATACAGTAAAGGGATCAGATGATAATTGCTTTAAATCAATTGTTGCATCCCCTAAAGGAAAAGAAATACTAGAAAGTATATTAAAACAAGTATTAAAAAGTGATGTAGAGATAATCGAATTTGTTAATACAGAATTAGGGAAATTTAATAAAAATGTAAAAAATAAAAGAACAGATATTATAGTAAAAATTGATGGAATAATAGCAAATGTAGAAGTAAATACGAATGATTATATATATTCTAAATTTTTTTGAAATTTTGTCTATCTAGTTTCACTATTTAGTAGGTATTGTGTGAAAGAAAATAAAAATAAGAAAAAGATATATGACACAATAACAAATATAATCCAAATAAATTTAAATTTTGGAGTTACTGATATAAAAACAGATAAACTAATATTAGAAAATAGATTTGGAAATGCAGAAGGACATATAATAAAGAATTTAGTATCATATGATGTTTTTGTAGACAATATCAAGAAATTTTGCTATGATAATAATGAAGTTGATAAGTATAAATATATACTTATGTTAAATAAAACAAGAGAAGAATTAGAAGATTTTTATCCAAGTGATGAAATAATAAAGGAGTATGGTGATGCATTAATGAAATATGGTTATGATGGTTTTATATATCCATATACACATGAAGAAGAACAAAAAATGATACACAATACTGAAAAACAACTAGCGTATGATGAAGGTGCTGAGCAAAAAGAAATAGAAATGATAAAGAACTTAAAAGATAAATTATCTATTGAAGAGATAGCAGAAGTTGCTAATTTAAGTATAGAA